>JANNKV010000333.1:0-22559 GCA_031396485.1 Polaromonas sp.
AGCTGCTTCGCTCGCAAGTGCACACCGTGCAAAAGGAAAACCCATGATTGCAAAATCAATCAAGGCCGATATCGTCAAGGACAACGCTCGCGCTGTCGGTGACACCGGCAGCCCCGAAGTTCAGGTCGCATTGCTGACCGGCCGTATCAACGAACTCACCCCCCACTTCAAGGCCAACGCCAAAGACCATCACGGTCGCCGCGGCCTGCTGCGCATGGTGAGCCGCCGCCGCAAGCTGCTCGACTACCTGAAGTCCAAAGACGCAGCACGTTACACCGCATTGATTGCCAAGCTTGGCCTGCGTAAATAATTCTTGAGACAAATCAAAGGCGCCTGAGTTAGTTCATCACTAGCTCAGGCGCTTTTTACTTCGGAGCAAGGCAAAACGGGTACGCGCTGTGTCATTCCACAAGAAAAGTCGTCAATTCCGCCGAATTGAAGCATTTTGTGGAATGGCATCGTTCTCAATTGCCGGTCTCCGGGCCTCACGTACTGCCTCAAGTACGCGCTACTAGTGGAGAAAAGAACATGACCATTTTCAATAAAGTTACCAAATCCTTTCAGTGGGGCCAGCACAAGGTCACGATGGAAACCGGCGAAGTCGCGCGCCAATCTGGCGGCGCTGTGCTGCTGGACATGGACGGCACCGTCGTGCTGGCCACCGTGGTTGCCAAAAAAGACGCCAAGCCCGGCCAGGATTTCTTTCCGCTGACCGTTGACTACCTTGAAAAAACCTACGCCGCTGGCCGCATTCCCGGCAGCTTCTTCAAGCGCGAAGGCCGCCCGAGCGAGTTCGAAACGCTGACCTCGCGCCTGATCGACCGCCCTATTCGCCCGCTGTTTCCTGAAGGCTTCTTCAATGAAGTGCAGGTCGTTATTCATGTGCTGTCGCTCAACCCTGAAGTCGAAGGCGACATTCCTGCGCTGATCGCATCGAGCGCCGCGCTGGCGATTTCCGGCATTCCGTTCAATGGCCCCATCGGCGCCGCACGCGTGGCCTACATTGATGGCCAGTACGTGCTGAACCCGGGCAAGACCCAGTTGCAAACATCGACCATGGATCTGGTCGTGGCCGGTACCGAAGCCGCCGTGCTGATGGTCGAATCCGAAGCCAAGCAACTGTCTGAAGAAATCATGCTGGCCGCGATTGTGTTTGGCCATGAGCAGGGCAACATCGCGATCAACGCGATTCACGAACTTGTTCGCGACGCCGGCAAGCCGGTCTGGGACTGGAAAGCGCCTGCAAAAGACGACGTGCTGATCGCCAAGGTAGTGGCGCTGGCTGAAGAAAAACTCGTGGCCGCTTACCAGATTCGCAACAAGCAGGCCCGCACCCACGCCACGCGTGAAGTCACCACCTGGACCAAGATGGGCCTGAAAGCCGAGGGCGTTGAGTTTGACGGCGTGGCCGTTGACGGCATGCTGTTCGACATCGAAGCCAAAATCGTGCGCAGCCAGATTCTGGCCGGCGACCCGCGCATCGACGGCCGCGACACCCGCACCGTGCGCCCGATCGAAATCCGCAATAGCGTGTTGCCACGCACGCACGGTTCGGCGCTGTTCACTCGCGGCGAAACCCAGGCGCTGGTCGTGACCACGCTGGGCACCGAGCGCGACGCACAGCGTATCGACGCACTCAGCGGTGACTACGAAGACCGCTTCATGCTGCACTACAACATGCCTCCGTTCGCCACCGGCGAAACCGGTCGCGTGGGCTCGCCAAAACGCCGCGAAATCGGCCATGGCCGTCTGGCCAAACGCGCGCTGATCGCCGTGCTGCCAACGAAAGAAGAATTTCCGTACACGATGCGTGTGGTCAGCGAGATCACCGAATCCAACGGTTCGTCGTCGATGGCTTCGGTTTGCGGTGGCTGCCTGAGTCTGATGGACGCCGGCGTGCCGATGAAAGCGCACGTGGCCGGTATCGCCATGGGCCTGATCAAGGAAGACAACCGATTCGCGGTGCTGACCGACATCCTGGGTGACGAAGATCACCTCGGCGACATGGACTTCAAGGTAGCCGGTACGACGTTCGGTATCACCGCGCTTCAGATGGACATCAAGATCCAGGGGATCACGAAAGAAATCATGCAGGTCGCCCTGGCGCAGGCCAAGGAAGCCCGCATGCACATTCTGGGCAAGATGCAGGAAGCCATGGGCGCCGCCAAAACCGAAGTGTCTGATTTCGCACCGCGCCTGTACGTGATGAAAATCAATCCGGACAAGATCCGTGATGTGATCGGCAAGGGCGGCGCCGTCATCCGCGCGCTGACCGAAGAGACCGGTACTCAGATCAATATCGAGGAAGACGGCACCATCACCATCGCGTCGAATGACAGCGCCAAGGCCGACGAGGCCAAGCGCCGCATCGCCGAGATCACCGCTGAAGTCGAAATCGGCAAGGTCTACGAAGGCCCGGTCACGAAGATTCTGGATTTCGGTGCGCTGATCAATTTGCTGCCCGGCAAGGATGGCCTGCTGCACATCAGCCAGATCGCCCACGAGCGCGTCGAGAAAGTCACTGACTACCTGAGCGAAGGCCAGATCGTCAAGGTCAAGGTCATGGAGACCGATGAGAAGGGTCGCGTCAAGCTGTCGATGAAGGCTTTGCTCGATCGTCCGGGTCAGGACCAGGACCGCGGTTAATTGATTGTTGCTATTAATTTAGTAGCTGCTCGCGCAGGTATTAACTGGGCTAGAGCCCTGAATGATTGATAAACATCGATGAAAGCCGTTGAAATTACCTCTTATGGCGCGCCCGACGTGCTGCGTCTGGGCGAGCGCCCGGACGCGCAAGCGGGTGCGGGCGAAGTGCTGATCCGTGTGCGGGCCAGTGGCATCAATCGCCCCGACGTGTTGCAGCGGACCGGCAACTACCCGGTGCCGCCCGGAGCTTCTGATATTCCTGGCCTGGAAGTGGCTGGGGAAATAGTCAGTGGCGAGGCAGCAGCAATGGCCGCAGCGGGCTTCAAGGTCGGCGACCGCGTTTGCGCGCTAGTTGCCGGCGGTGGCTATGCCGAGCTGTGCGTGGCGCCTGTGGGCCAGTGCCTGCCAGTGCCGGGTGGGTTGAGCGATATCGAAGCTGCTTCACTGCCCGAGACCTTCTTCACGGTGTGGAGCAATGTCTTCATGCGCGCCTATTTGCAGGCCGGCGAAACGCTGCTGATTCAGGGCGGCTCCAGCGGCATCGGCGTCACGGCCATCCAGATCGCCAAAGCGATGGGGGCGAAAGTTATCGTTACCGCTGGTAGCGACGAGAAGTGCGCTGCCTGTGTAGAGCTGGGTGCCGATCACGCCATCAATTACAAAACCGGCGACTTTGTTGAACAGGTCAAAAAATTGACTGACAGCAAGGGCGTCAATGTGATTCTGGACATGGTGGCGGGCAGCTACATTTCGCGCGAAGTCGACTGCATGGCCGAAGACGGCCGGCTGGTCATCATTGCGGTGCAGGGCGGCGTGAAGGCCGAGTTCAATGCCGGCATGGTGCTGCGCAAGCGGCTGACCATTACAGGTTCAACGCTTCGTCCACGTCCGCTCGAGTTCAAGACGTCCATCGCGAAAGCGCTCCGGGAAAAAGTCTGGCCTTTGGTGGCCGGCGGTGTGATCAAGCCCGTGGTTCACAGCACATTTGCTGCCGCGGACGCCGCCGGCGCGCATACGCTGATGGAGTCGAATCAGCATGTCGGAAAAATCGTGCTGATCTGGTAGCAGGACTGAAGACGATGAAAAAACTCATTGCAGGTAACTGGAAAATGAATGGCAGTCTGGCTGCCAACGACGCCTTGATGGCTGCGCTGGCCAAGGGCCTTGAAGTTCAAACCGCTTGCGACATTGCGGTGTGCGTGCCGGCGCCGTATCTGGCGCAGGTTCGCGCGCTCAAATCAGCCGATCCTCGTTTCAGCCCAGTCGAGTTGGGCGCGCAGGATGTCTCGGTACACAACGCAGGCGCCTACACCGGAGAAGTCAGTGCCGCCATGCTGCGCGATCTGGGTTGCCGATACGCCATCGTCGGGCATTCCGAGCGCCGCCAATACCATGCAGAGTCTGACGCTGTGGTGGCCGACAAAGCCAGGGCTGCGCTGGCCGCAGGCATTACGCCCATCGTGTGCGTGGGCGAGACACTGGCTGAGCGTGAGGCGGGCCACACCGAAGAAGTGGTAAGGCGACAACTGGCTGCCGTGATTCACGTCAACGGCCATTGCATCAGCGAGATCGTCCTGGCTTACGAGCCGGTGTGGGCCATCGGTACCGGAAAGACGGCGTCCCCGCAGGAAGCGCAGGCGGTTCACGCAGTGTTGCGCGCTCAGCTCAAAGCTGCAAGCGATCAATCAGCACGCGTGAAAATTTTGTATGGTGGCAGCATGAACGCAGCCAATGCGGCTTCACTGCTGTCGCAACCCGATATTGACGGTGGCCTGATCGGCGGCGCCGCCCTCAAAGCCCAAGATTTTTTAACGATTATTGCTGCAGCCCAATAGATATGTGCGCAGCCAGCTATTAATTTAGGAGTGAATATGAATGTAGTTTTGACCATTGTCCTCGCCGTACAGATGCTGTCTGCTTTGGTCATGATCGGTTTGATCCTGGTACAGCACGGCAAAGGCGCTGACATGGGTGCGGCTTTTGGCAGTGGGGGTTCCGGAAGCCTTTTTGGTGCCAGCGGAAGCGCCAATTTCCTGTCTCGTACCACCGGCGTGCTGGCGGCGCTGTTTTTTGCCTGCACCTTGTTGCTGGCCTATTTCGGCAATGCACAGCCGCGTACCGGCAGCAGCGTGCTTGAGGGTGTCGGCATCACGGCGCCCACACCGGCTGCATCGGGTGCTGCTCAGATCCCGGGTACGACAGCGCCCGCGCCATCCAGCGTGCCTGTTCCTGCCGCACCCGCACCGGCAGCTTCTGGCGCCGGTCAAATCCCGACGAAATAGCGTAATTTAGCCCGCTCTCCGGCTGGGGAGCGCGTTGATTCAGGGTAAACTCTGAGACTGTCTGGAAAGCCCAAACCGCGAGGTTTCCTCATGCAATTCAGACAAGACAATACCGCGGACGTGGTGAAATTGGTAGACACGCTATCTTGAGGGGGTAGTGCCGAAAGGTGTGCGAGTTCGAGTCTCGCCGTCCGCACCAGATAAAAGCATCGGTGAGCATTGTGGGTGTACTGCTGGCAGTTCCACGGTGAAGCCCGATCAATCGGTAAACTGGCACAAACTGCAAGGTACTTCCTGCAGGAGTTGAATCCACGATGAACCTCGATCAATACCTTCCCGTACTTCTGTTTATTCTGGTCGGTGTCGGTGTCGGTGTGGTGCCCCAAGTGCTTGGCCGGCTGCTCGGCCCGGTTCGCCCTGACAGTGAAAAAAACTCCCCTTACGAATGCGGCTTCGAGGCTTTCGAAGATGCCCGCATGAAATTCGACGTACGCTACTACCTTGTAGCCATCCTCTTCATTCTTTTCGACCTCGAAATCGCGTTTCTTTTTCCGTGGGCAGTGGCGCTCAAGGAAATTGGTGCGGTGGGATTTTGGTCGGTGATGATTTTTCTGGGCATTCTGGTCGTGGGCTTTGTCTACGAATGGAAAAAAGGTGCGCTGGATTGGGAATAAACAATGGTCCGCGCGGCCTTTGACAAGAAAAAACCTTGAGGATTCTTTGCGATATGTTTCGCCAGAAGATTGACCAACGAAGGCACGGGTATGTCACTTGAAGGTGTTTTCAACGAAGGTTTCATGACCACGAGCTACGACTCGGTGGTTAACTGGGCCAAAACGGGTTCGCTCTGGCCGATGACATTTGGCCTGGCCTGTTGTGCAGTCGAGATGATGCATGCCGGCGCAGCGCGCTATGACCTGGACCGGTTCGGCATGCTGTTCCGACCCAGCCCGCGCCAGTCAGACTTGATGATCGTGGCGGGTACGCTGTGCAACAAGATGGGTCCGGCCCTTCGGAAGGTGTACGACCAGATGTCAGAGCCGCGCTGGGTGCTGTCGATGGGCTCTTGCGCCAACGGCGGCGGTTACTACCACTACAGTTATTCGGTCGTGCGCGGTTGCGACCGCATTGTGCCGGTCGACGTGTACGTACCAGGTTGTCCGCCAACCGCCGAGGCGCTGATGTACGGCATTATTCAACTGCAGCAGAAAATTCGCCGCACCAACACGATTGCGAGGGTCTGATGGTGCCTCCGTATGCTTTTTCGTCGTCCCGTTCGCCGGCGTCGGCTGAACAGATCGGCGAAACAGTCACCGCAGTACTCGGTGGCAAAGCCAAAAACGTTTTGGTCGCATTGGGGGAGGTGACGGTGGTGGTATCGGCGACCGACTATCTGGCCGCAGCCACCTTGCTTCGCGACGAAGACGGTTGCAAGTTCGAGCAGCTGATTGATCTGTGTGGCCTGGATTATTCGGAATACAAGGATGGCCAGTACGATGGCCTGCGCTACTGCGTATCCACACATCTGCTGTCGGTCAGCCTGAACCAGCGTGTTCGCCTGAAAGTGTTTTGCCAGAACGACGACTTTCCAGTGGTTGATTCGCTCAATGGCGTCTGGAATTCCGCCAACTGGTTCGAGCGCGAGGCGTTTGATTTGTTCGGGATCATTTTCGAAGGTCACAATGACCTGCGCCGTATCCTGACTGACTACGGCTTCATTGGTCATCCTTTCCGCAAGGATTTCCCCACAACGGGGCATGTCGAAATGCGTTACGACCCGGAGCAGAAGCGCGTCATCTACCAGCCTGTCACGATCGAGCCGCGCGAGATCACGCCGCGTGTCATCCGTGAAGACAACTACGGCGGCCTGCAAGAATCAGCGGTGGGTGTCAAACATGGCTGAAATAAAAAATTACACCCTTAATTTCGGACCTCAGCACCCGGCTGCGCACGGCGTGTTGCGTCTGGTGCTGGAGCTTGACGGCGAAGTGATCCAGCGTGCAGACCCGCACATCGGCCTGCTGCACCGCGCCACCGAAAAGCTGGCTGAAAGCAAAACCTACATTCAGTCGCTGCCATACATGGACCGCCTCGACTACGTGTCGATGATGTCCAACGAGCATGCCTACTGCCTTGCGATTGAAAAACTGATCGGCGTGGATGTGCCGGTGCGGGCGCAGTACATCCGCGTCATGTTCTCCGAGATCACCCGGCTACTCAATCATTTGCTGTGGCTGGGCGCGCACGGTTTTGATTGCGGCGCGATGAACATCCTGATCTATTGCTTTCGCGAACGTGAGGCCTTGTTCGACATGTACGAGGCGGTCTCGGGTGCGCGCATGCACGCGGCGTACTTCCGCCCAGGCGGTGTTTATCGCGACTTGCCCGAAACCATGCCGCAGTACAAGGTCAGCAAAGTCAAGAATGCCAAGGCGATTGAGGCGCTGAATGAAAACCGTCAGGGATCGCTGATCGACTTCATCGACGACTTTGCAACGCGCTTTCCGGGCTATGTCGACGAGTACGAGACCCTGCTCACCGACAACCGTATCTGGAAGCAGCGCACTGTCGGCGTCGGTGTCGTCTCGCCAGAACGCGCGCTAAACCTCGGATTTACAGGGCCGATGCTTCGCGGTTCCGGCTTTGCGTGGGACCTGCGCAAGCAGCAGCCTTATGAGGTATACGGCCAGATGGATTTCGATATTCCAGTTGGCAAGACGGGCGACTGCTATGACCGCTATCTGGTGCGCATAGAAGAAATGCGCCAGTCCAACCGCATCATCAAGCAGTGTGTGGACTGGTTGCGCTTGAATCCCGGCCCGGTGATTACCAGCAACCACAAAGTCGCTGCGCCAGACCGTGAATCCATGAAGTCCAACATGGAAGAGCTGATTCATCACTTCAAGCTGTTCACTGAAGGTTTCCATGTGCCCGAAGGAGAGGCGTATGCCGCTGTCGAGCATCCCAAGGGCGAGTTCGGCATCTACATCGTGAGCGATGGAGCCAACAAGCCATATCGCCTGAAGATCAGACCGCCGGGCTTCTCGCATCTGGCCGCCATGGATGAAATGTCACGCGGCCACATGATTGCCGACGCTGTTGCCGTTATCGGCACCATGGATATTGTGTTCGGTGAAATCGACCGCTAACCCTGAATTTCCGCATGAATGCCACCATGATTTCCGAGAAATGCAGAACTCTTTTTGACCGCGAAGTTGCCAAGTACCCGGCTGACCAGAAGCAGTCAGCGGTCATGGCCTGCCTGACAATACTTCAAAGCGAATACGGCTTCGTCAGTGCTGAAAGTGAAAAGCTGGTGGCCGACTACCTGGGCATGGCGCCGATTGCCGTGCATGAGGTGACCACGTTTTACAACATGTACAACCAGAGGCCGGTAGGCAAGTACAAGCTGAACGTTTGTACCAATCTTCCCTGTCAGTTGCGCGATGGAGCCAAGGCCTTGGCGCATCTGGAACACAAGCTGGGCATTTCGATGGGCGGGACAACGGCCGATGGTTTGTTCACGCTGCAGCAGAGTGAATGCCTGGGTGCTTGCGCAGACTCGCCCGTGATGCTGGTCAACGATCTAACCATGTGCAGCTTCATGAGCAATGAAAAACTGGATCAGCTCATCGCTGGTCTTCAATCGGCCGAGGCAAACCAAGCATGACGCCCTCATCGAATACCCAACACACGGCTGCTGCCCAAAACGTGCTGTCGCAATTTGAAGCAACCGGCGTGCAGAGCTGCTTTCACGGCCGTCATATCAGCCCGCAGATCCTCGCGGACCTCGATGGCAGCAACTGGCGGCTGAAAGACTACCAGGCGCGCGGCGGCTACCAGGCGCTGAAAAAGATACTAGGCCTTGACGGCTCGGCGCCCATTGGGGATTCGGCCGTGGCCGGCATGACGCCCGATCAGGTGATCGCTGAAGTCAAGGCCAGCGGGCTGCGCGGACGCGGCGGGGCGGGCTTCCCGACCGGGCTGAAGTGGAGCTTCATGCCGCGCCAGTTTCCCGGGCAGAAATACCTCGTGTGCAATTCAGACGAAGGCGAACCGGGTACCTGCAAAGATCGCGACATCATGCAGTACAACCCGCACAGCGTGATTGAGGGTATGGCGATTGCGGCTTATGCCATGGGCATCAGCGTCGGCTACAACTACATTCACGGTGAGATTTTCGCCACCTATCAACGGTTTGAAGAAGCGCTTGAAGAGGCGCGTGCGGCGGGCTTGCTGGGCGACCAGATTTTTGGCAGCAAGTTCAATTTCCAGCTCCATGCCTCGCACGGTTTTGGCGCCTACATTTGCGGTGAAGAAACGGCCTTGCTCGAATCGCTTGAAGGCAAAAAGGGCCAGCCGCGCTTCAAGCCGCTGTTCCCGGCCAGCTTCGGTTTGTATGGCAAGCCGACAACCATCAACAACACCGAGACGTTTGCGGCAGTGCCCTGGATCATCCGCAACGGCGGGCAGGCATTCCTGGAAGTGGGCAAGCCGAACAATGGTGGCACCAAGATTTATTCGGTTTCGGGTGACGTGGAGTTGCCTGGTAATTACGAAGTGCCGCTTGGAACACCATTTTCTAAGCTGCTTGAACTTGCCGGCGGGGTACGCAAAGGCCGTACGCTGAAAGCCGTCATTCCCGGCGGGTCGTCAGCGCCTGTGCTGCCCGCCGCCATCATGATGGAATGCACGATGGACTACGATTCCATCGCAAAAGCGGGTTCCATGCTGGGCTCGGGGGCCGTCATCGTGCTGGACGATTCGCGCTGCATGGTGGAGTCGCTCAAGCGCCTGTCATACTTTTATATGCACGAGTCCTGCGGCCAGTGCACGCCTTGCCGCGAAGGAACCGGTTGGCTCTGGCGCATGGTCGACCGCATTCACAATGGCCACGGCAAGCAGAGCGATCTGGACCTGCTCAATTCGGTGGCCGACAACATTCAGGGCCGTACCATTTGCGCGCTGGGTGACGCAGCAGCCATGCCGGTTCGCGCGATGATCAAGCATTTCCGTCATGAGTTCGAAGCCATGATTCCCCAGAAGACTCCGCAGGCCGAAACGGTCTGATCGCGCAAAAGAAAACACATGGTTGAAATCCAACTCGATGGCCAGAAGGTGGACGTGCTCGAAGGCAGCACGATCATGCATGCGGCTGAAAAAGCCGGCACCTACATTCCGCATTTTTGCTATCACAAGAAGTTGTCGATTGCAGCGAACTGCCGTATGTGTCTGGTGGACGTGGAGAAGGCGCCCAAGCCTATGCCGGCCTGTGCTACGCCCGTGACACAAGGCATGGTTGTTCACACCAAGAACGAGAAAGCCATCAAGGCCCAAAAAGGCGTGATGGAGTTTTTGCTGATCAACCACCCGCTCGATTGCCCGATCTGCGACCAGGGCGGTGAATGCCAGCTGCAGGATTTGGCTGTTGGCTATGGCGGCAGCGAGTCGCGCTACGAAGAAGAAAAGCGCGTGGTGTTCCACAAGGACGTCGGCCCGCTGGTGTCCATGCAAGAGATGAGCCGCTGCATTCATTGCACGCGCTGCGTTCGTTTTGGCCAGGAAGTTGCCGGGGTGATGGAACTCGGTATGTCGCATCGCGGCGAACACGCCGAAATAGAAACCTTTGTGGGTATGTCAGTCGACTCCGAGCTGTCGGGCAACATGATCGACATCTGCCCTGTGGGCGCTTTGACCAGCAAGCCGTTCCGCTACAGCGCACGGACTTGGGAGCTATCGCGTCGCAAATCGATCAGCCCGCACGATTCGACTGGTGCGAATCTGATTGTTCAGGTCAAGAACAACAAGGTCATGCGCGTTGTTCCGCTCGAAAACGAAGATGTCAATGAATGCTGGATTGCCGATCGCGATCGCTTCTCGTACGAAGCTCTGAACGGCGACGAACGACTGACTAGCCCCATGCTCAAGCAGGGCGGTGAGTGGAAAACCGTTGACTGGCAAACCGCGCTCGAATATGTTGCCAATGGCCTGAAGCAGATCAAGGCTGATCACGGCGCGGGCAGCATCGGCACACTTGTCAGCCCACACAGCACACTGGAAGAGTTGTACCTGGCCGGCGCACTGATGCGCGGGCTGGGCAGCGAAAATATCGACTACCGTTTACGCAATGCCGAGTTTGTACCCTCGTCGTCGGTTCGCTGGCTTGGCACTTCGATTGCGTCACTGTCCCACTTGCAGCGGGTGCTGGTGATCGGGTCCAACCTGCGCAAGGATCACCCGCTGTTTGCACAACGAATTCGGCAGTCAGCCCGCAAAGGATGTGCGGTTAATGCTATTAATTCAGCAGCGGAAATGGCGACTCCTGACGCTTGGGCGATGCCACTTGCCAACACCGTTCTGGTCGCGTCCGCTGATTGGGCTCAGTCGCTAGCGGATGTGGCAGTAGCGGTTTCGATGGAGAAGGGCGTTTCGGCTCCCGCGGTCGGACACCCCAGCGATGCGGTCAAAGCCGTTGCAAAGTCTTTGCTCAGCGGCGAGCGTAAAGCCATTTTGCTGGGTAATGCCGCTGCCCATCACGCTCATGCATCGAGCCTGCTGGCATTGGCCAACTGGATAGGTACGCAGACCGGTGCATCCGTGGGCTACCTGACTGAAGCGGCCAATACGGTCGGTGCGCAGCTCGTCAATGCACTGCCGCGGGAAAATGGATTGAACGCCGGTCAGATGCTGGATGGTCAGCTGAGGGCTGTTTTGCTGTTGAACAACGAACCCGCGTTCGACTCGGCCGCTGGCGCGAAGGCTGCCGCTTCGCTTAACGCAGCGCAGATGGTTGTGACGCTGAGCCCTTTCAAGTCAAACATGGCGTTCAGCGATGTGCTGTTGCCGATTGCGCCATTCACCGAAACCCCGGGGACCTTTGTCAATGCCGAAGGCCGGGTGCAGAGTTTCCATGCTGTGGTCAAACCTTTGGGCGAAACCCGTCCAGCCTGGAAAGTTTTGCGCGTGTTGGCCAACCTGCTGAATCTGCCGGGCTTTGAGTTCGAATCCTCACTCGATGTGCTGAAACAGATTCCCGATATCGATTCGGGGCAGGTACATGCGGATAGATTAATCAATCAGACCGATACGCCTCTGGTGGTGCGCGCATCGACTGGATGGCGAGTTCCGGCCGTTGCCAGCATTTACCAGCTCGACAGTCTGGTCAGGCGCGCCGCTTCCCTGCAATTGACGGCAGATGCCAGAGTGGTGGTCGCCGCAGAGGACGTCGCAGCATGATTGATACTTTTTACGGTTTCGGACAAGGCTTGATGGGTGGGATCTGGCCGGCTACGGTCTGGCCGGTGTTGTGGACGCTGATCAAGATTGTGGCCGTCCTTCTTCCGTTAATGGGGTGCGTGGCCTATCTCACGCTCTGGGAGCGAAAAGCCATCGGTTTTACACAGATTCGTCTAGGTCCTAACCGGGTCGGCCCCTTCGGTTTGCTGCAGCCGATTGCCGATGCCCTGAAGCTGCTGACGAAGGAGATCATCATCCCTACAGCGGCGAGCAAGGGCCTATTCGTACTTGGGCCGATCATGACCATCATGCCGGCGCTCGCGGCGTGGGCTGTGATCCCATTTGGTCCTGATGTCGCGCTGGCCAATATCAACGCCGGCTTGCTGTTTTTGATGGCCATTACTTCGCTGGAGGTTTACGGTGTGATCATCGCTGGCTGGGCATCCAATTCCAAGTACGCTTTTCTTGGTGCCATGCGTGCGTCAGCGCAAATGGTCAGCTACGAAATTGCCATGGGCTTTTGTCTGGTCGTGGTGCTGATGGTGTCTGCCAGCCTGAACATGACCGATATCGTCATGAGCCAGGGTAGGGGCATGGCTGCCAGCAAGGGCCTGACTTTCCTCTCGTGGAACTGGCTTCCCCTGTTACCCATCTTCGTCGTGTACTTCATCTCTGGCCTGGCAGAAACCAACCGCCATCCGTTTGACGTGGTCGAGGGCGAGTCCGAGATCGTCGCAGGCCACATGGTCGAGTATTCAGGCATGGCGTTCGCCATGTTCTTTTTGGCGGAGTACGCCAACATGTGGCTGGTCGCCATCCTGTCAGTGATTCTTTTCCTCGGCGGCTGGTTGCCGCCCATCGACAGCGCGCTCTTCAACTGGATTCCGGGCTGGATCTGGCTCGGCATCAAGACCTTCCTGGTGGTCACCACCTTCCTGTGGGTGCGCGCCACGTTCCCTCGCTTCCGCTATGACCAGATCATGCGTTTGGGCTGGAAAATTTTCATACCTGTGACCTTGGTCTGGCTCGTGGTCGTCGGGGCCTGGATGCAGACACCTTACAACATCTGGAAGTGAATATGGCCCCCACGCTTTTCACTTCGTGTAATACGCTGCCCCCCGAGGGGGTCGCTGCGCCTGCGGCCCGGCAAAGCCGGTTCCGCGGCCCCTGCTGGAACAGAACCCGTTATATGACTCAGTTGGGCAGGAAATCATCATGAGTGCCGTAGCATCCGTCAAAGATTTTGTATCGAGCTTCATGCTTACTGAGCTGTTCAAGGGCATGGCCCTGACCGGCAAGTACATGTTTCGTCGCAAGATCACCGTGCAGTTCCCGGAAGAAAAAACGCCGCAGAGCCCACGCTTTCGGGGCCTGCACGCGCTGCGCCGGTACGAAAACGGTGAAGAGCGTTGCATTGCCTGCAAGCTCTGCGAGGCGGTGTGCCCGGCGATGGCCATTACTATTGAATCGGATGTGCGTGAAGACGGCAGCCGTCGCACGTCGCGCTACGACATTGACCTCACTAAATGCATCTTTTGTGGCTTTTGCGAGGAAAGTTGCCCGGTCGACTCCATCGTCGAGACGCACATTTTCGAGTATCACGGCGAAAAGCGGGGCGACCTGTACTTCACCAAGGAAATGCTCCTGGCCGTCGGTGACCGTTACGAAACCGAGATCGCTGCCGCCCGCGCCGTCGATGCCAAATATCGCTGAGCCTGGCATTCTGCCGACCGTTTCAAGAAAAAAAGAATCCCCCAAACATGGACGCTAGAACAGGCCTTTTTTACGTTTTCGCCGCTATCTTGCTGTTCGCAGCATTTCGCGTGATTACCGCCCGCAATCCGGTGCATGCCGCACTGTATTTGGTGCTGGCGTTTTTTCAGGCAGCGGCCATCTGGTTGCTGCTGAAAGCCGAGTTTCTGGCCATCACGCTGGTACTGGTTTATGTCGGCGCTGTGATGGTGCTTTTTCTCTTCGTGGTGATGATGCTGGACGT
Source organism: Polaromonas sp. (assembly GCA_031396485.1). Classification (GTDB taxonomy): domain Bacteria; phylum Pseudomonadota; class Gammaproteobacteria; order Burkholderiales; family Burkholderiaceae_C; genus Polaromonas. Next base: position 14,161 of record JANNKV010000333.1, read on the forward strand.
GAACCTCGACAGCATGCGTGAGGGCTTCTGGAAGCATTTTCCTCTGGCTGGCTCGGTTGGCGCCATCATCGCACTGGAGATGTCTTATGTGCTGATGGGTGGGTTCCGCGAGCCCCCCAAGTCTGGCGGTTCTGCGGGGCACATTGGCGCCCAGGTTTCGAACACCAAAGAACTCGGCAAGGTTCTTTACTCCGAGTACGTCTACCCCCTTGAAATCGCGGCGGTCATCCTGTTGGTGGCGATCATTGCCGCCATCGCACTGACCTTGCGTGCCCGCAAGGACTCCAGATACATCAACCCCGCAGACCAGATTCGGGTCCGTCGTGGCGACCGCGTCAGCCTGATCAAGATGAAGTCTGTTGTTGCTGTGCCTGACGTATCTTCAGTACCGGTTGTCGCTGCAAGCAGCGAAGAAAAAAAATCATGACACTTACTCTGGGCCATTTCCTGTCGCTCGGCGCCATGCTGTTTGCGCTGTCGGTAATCGGCATTTTTCTCAACCGAAAAAATCTGATCGTGTTGCTGATGGCGATCGAGCTGATGTTGCTGGCTGTCAATATGAACTTCGTGGCGTTTTCGTACTACCTCAACGATATGGCCGGTCAGGTGTTTGTGTTTTTCATCCTGACGGTTGCCGCTGCCGAGTCTGCCATTGGACTGGCCATACTGGTTTTGCTCTTCCGCAACAAATCCAGCATCAACGTAGACGAGCTCAATACGCTTCAGGGTTAATAAAAAAATGAGTCAAACCCTTTCTGCGGCAAACCTGCTGCTTGTTCCGCTTGCACCTCTGGCTGGTGCGCTGGCAGCCGGTATTTTGGGAACGTCTTTCGGCGGCAACTGGATTGGGCGCCGTCTGTCGCACACGCTGACGATCCTGGGGGTTCTACTCTCGTTTGTCATCTCGGCGGTGACACTGAAAAGCGTGGCGATTGACGGTGCCCGCTTCAACGAAACGCTCTACACGTGGATGGTCGTTGGCGGCCTGAAGATGGAAGTCGGCTTTCTGGTCGACGGCCTGACGGCCATGATGATGTGTGTGGTGACGTTTGTATCGCTGATGGTGCACATCTACACCATCGGCTACATGGAAGAAGACGAAGGCTACAACCGCTTCTTCGCCTACATATCGCTGTTCACGTTCTCCATGTTGATGCTGGTGATGAGCAACAACATGCTGCAGCTATTTTTCGGCTGGGAAGCCGTGGGCCTGGTGTCTTATTTGTTGATTGGCTTCTGGTTCAACAAGCCGAGCGCGATTTTTGCCAACATGAAGGCCTTCCTGGTGAATCGCGTTGGTGACTTTGGTTTCATTCTCGGCATTGGTCTGATCGCTGCGTATGCGGGCACCCTCAACTACGCCGAAGCTTTTGCCAAAGCTGACGCGCTGGCAAAGCTGACCTTTCCAGGTACAGGCTGGATGTTGGTAACGGTCATCTGCATTTGTCTTTTCATCGGCGCCATGGGTAAATCAGCTCAGTTTCCGCTGCATGTCTGGCTCCCAGATTCAATGGAAGGCCCGACGCCAATCTCTGCGCTGATTCACGCGGCGACTATGGTGACGGCTGGCATTTTTATGGTGGCGCGCATGTCGCCGCTGTTTGAACTGAGCGACACCGCACTCAGTTTCATCATGGTGATATGCGCCATCACAGCACTTTACATGGGGTTTCTGGGCATTATCCAGAACGACATCAAGCGCGTGGTGGCCTATTCGACGCTTTCGCAGCTCGGCTATATGACAGTCGCTCTCGGCGCGTCGGCCTACTCCGTGGCCGTGTTCCATTTGATGACACATGCCTTCTTCAAGGCGCTGTTGTTTCTGGCGGCGGGCTCGGTCATCATCGGCATGCACCACAACCAGGACATCCGCTGGATGGGCGGTGTGCGCAAGTACATGCCGGTGACGTGGATCACCGCCTTGCTGGGGTCGCTGGCGCTAATCGGCACACCGCTTTTCGCCGGATTTTATTCCAAGGACAGCATCATTGAAGCCGTGCATGCGAGCCAGCTGGCTGGTGCGGGTTTCGCACACTTCGCAGTGCTGGCCGGTGTGTTCGTGACCGCTTTCTACTCTTTCCGGATGTACTTTCTGGTCTTCCACGGCAAGGAACGTTACGACCAGAATCCTGATGCTCACCACGACGACCATCATGACTCGCGTGATGCCCACGGCCACAAAGCTGATCACCACGAACCGCACGAGTCGCCCTGGGTGGTGACGGTACCGCTGATCTTGCTGGCGATCCCGTCGGTCGTGATTGGCTTCATGACCATTCAGCCGATGCTGTTCGGCGACTTTTTCAAGGATGCGATTGTCGTTAACCTTGAGCGACATCCGGCAATGGAAGAACTGGCCAAGATGTTTCAGGGTCCAGCGCAGATGGCTCTGCATGGTCTGATGACCGCGCCCTTCTGGCTGGCTCTTGCTGGCGTGGTGCTGGCGTATTACATGTACCTAGTCAATCCTGCACTGCCAGCGGCTATCAAACGCAAGTTTCAGCCCATCTACACATTGCTAGAAAACAAGTATTACCTCGACTGGTTTAACGAAAACGTGCTGGCCCGTGGCACGCGCGCACTTGGCACGGGTCTGTGGAAAGGCGGTGACCAGGCTTTTATTGACGGAGCGCTGGTCAACGGCTCGTGGAAGCTGGTGGGCTGGGTGTCAGGCGCCGTGCGGCGGCTGCAGTCAGGTTATATCTACCACTATGCTTTCGGCATGATCATCGGTATTTTTGTACTCATGACATATTTCGTCTGGCTCAATTGACAAGCCACTAAAAAGAACCGGGAAGAAAAAGAAAATGGGTTTGTTGAGTCTTGCCATATGGACGCCAATTGTGTTCGGCGTCGTTTTGCTGGCACTGGGACGGGACGATCAGGCGCGCACCGTGCGCTGGATCGCCCTCATCGGTGCTGTGGTCAGCCTGTTGGTGACCTTGCCTTTGTACAGCGGCTTTCAGCTGGATACCTCCAGCATGCAGTTTGTAGAGAAAGGCCCGTGGATTCAGCGTTTCAACGTGAATTACCATCTCGGCGTCGACGGCATCTCGCTCTGGTTTGTCCTGCTAACCGCCTTCATCAACGTGGTGGTCATCATCGCCAGCTGGGAATCGATCACCTCGCGCGTCAACCAGTACATGGCTGCGTTCATGATCTTGAGCGGCCTGATGATCGGCGTGTTTTCGGCAATCGACGGACTTCTGTTTTACGTTTTCTTCGAAGCCACGCTTATACCGATGTATCTCATCATCGGCATCTGGGGCGGGCCGAACAAGATTTACGCTGCATTCAAGTTCTTTTTGTACACGCTGCTTGGCTCTCTGCTGATGTTGGTGGCGCTGATCTATCTCTACAACAAGTCGGGCGGCAGCTTTGACATTCTGACCTGGCACAAGCTGCCGCTGGGCAGCACCATACAGATGCTGCTTTTCTTCGCCTTCTTTGCGGCCTTCGCTGTCAAGGTTCCGATGTGGCCGGTGCATACGTGGCTGCCCGACGTCCACGTCGAAGCGCCTACCGGTGGTTCGGCCGTGCTGGCGGCCATCATGCTCAAGCTGGGCGCATACGGTTTCCTGCGGTTTTCAATGCCGATTGCACCCGATGCCTCGCGTGAATGGGCATGGCTGATTATTGGCTTGTCACTCACCGCCGTGATCTACGTGGGCCTCGTCGCGCTCGTCCAGCAAGACATGAAAAAGCTGGTGGCCTATTCATCGGTGGCGCACATGGGCTTCGTGACGCTGGGCTTTTTTATCTTCAATGACCTTGGTGTTTCCGGTGGCATTGTGCAGATGATTGCGCACGGCTTTGTTTCAGGTGCCATGTTCTTGTGTATTGGTGTGCTGTATGACCGGGTGCATTCGCGGGAAATTGCCAGCTACGGCGGCGTCGTCAACACCATGCCGAAGTTCGCGGCGTTTGCGCTGTTTTTTGCAATGGCCAATGCGGGCTTGCCAGGCACCGCAGGTTTTGTTGGCGAATGGATGGTGATTCTGGGTTCGGTCAAGTTCAACTTCTGGATCGGTGCCGCATCGGCCACGGCACTGATTTTTGGTGCCGCCTACACGCTCTGGATGTTCAAGCGCGTCTACCTCGGGCCGGTTACCAATGACGATGTCAAGGCGCTGGTTGACATCAACAGCCGCGAATTCCTGATGCTGGCGATGCTGGCCATCGCCGTGCTTTACATGGGTATCTATCCCAAACCTTTTACCGATGTGATGAATACCTCGGTCGCCGACCTGCTCAAGCACGTGGCGCTATCCAAACTGAACTAATGCAGAAGAATTCAGATGATTGACAAACTTTCCTGGATCGCGGTTTACCCCGAGATCTTTCTTCTGATCATGTCCTGCGTAATTGCGCTGGCTGATCTATGGGTCACCAGCCCGCGTCGCAATGCGACTTACGTCGTCACGCTGCTGACATTGGGCGTAGTCGCGGCGATGGAAGCCGCGTATGCCGTAACCGGAAGGACTTTCTACGGCTTTAGCAACATGGTGGTCATCGACCCGATGGGCGCCTGGCTGAAATGCTTTGCCACCATCAGCCTGATGGTCACGCTGGTTTATGGCCGCCCTTATGCGGCAGACCGCGACATGCTGCGCGGCGGGGAATTCTTCACGCTGTCGCTGTTTGCCTTGCTGGGCATGTTCGTGATGATCTCAGGTCATAACTTCCTGGTGATCTACATGGGTCTGGAGTTGCTGACGCTTTCGAGCTATGCGCTGGTGGCTTTGCGCCGCGACAGCGCAATCGCCACCGAGGCGGCGATGAAATACTTTGTGCTGGGCGCGCTCGCTTCCGGTTTTTTGCTCTATGGTCTTTCGATGCTTTACGGCGCAACCGGATCGCTCGATCTCAACGAAGTGTTCAACGCCATTGCCAGCCGGCAAGTGAAGCATCAGGTGCTGGTGTTTGGCCTGGTGTTCATAGTCGCTGGCCTGGCGTTCAAGCTGGGTGCCGTGCCGTTTCACATGTGGTTGCCTGACGTGTATCAGGGCGCGCCGACTGCCGTTACCTTGTTGATCGGTGGCGCACCGCAACTGGCTGCGTTTGCGATTTGCATTCGCCTGCTCGTCGAAGGCATGCTGCCATTGGCCATTGACTGGCAGCAGATGCTCGCGCTAATGGCTATCGGCTCCTTGTTGATAGGCAATCTGGCAGCAGTAGCGCAATCCAACCTCAAGCGCATGCTGGCGTTTTCGACCATTTCGCAAATGGGGTTCCTGTTGCTCGGCCTTCTGGCCGGTGTGGTCAACGGCAACCAGCTGAACACGGAAACCGCCTACAGCGCCGCCATGTTCTATGCGATCACCTACGTGCTAACCACGTTGGGCGCCTTTGGCATCATCCTGTTGCTGGCACGCGCCGGTCACGAGTCCGAGGAAATCACCGATCTGGCCGGCCTCAACCAGCGCAGCCCGCTGTATGCCGGTGTGATGGCAGTCAGTATGTTTTCGCTGGCTGGGTTGCCGCCCATGGTCGGGTTTTATGCCAAGCTGTCGGTGCTTCAGGCCCTGATTTCTTCGTCGCAAACCAGTGCGCTGGTACTGGCGGTTTTTGCGGTGATGATGTCGCTGGTTGGTGCCTTTTACTACCTGCGCGTGGTGAAGGTCATGTACTTTGACGCACCAGCTAGTCACAACGCTCAGCCTATTCATGCGCCTGCAGACGCTGGTGTGGTGCTGGCCATCAACGGCGCGCTAATTCTGCTGCTGGGTTTGCTTCCTGGCGGCCTGATGACGCTCTGCTCCCAGTCCATCAGCAGCATCGTCAAGTCGCTCGGTAGCTGATTGCGGCGATGAGTCAAACCGCGTCAGTCTGGCTGGTGGTGATTGCGGCTTTGCTGGTCGCCAATCTGCCGTTCATCAGTAACCGGCTTTTCGCCCTTTACACGCTGGGCGCACCTAAAACTCTGGCGTTGCGCCTGGCTGAATTGGTGGTCGGGTACTTCGTCGTGGGCGGATTGGGTCTGTTTCTGGAGCAGCGCACCGGGCAGATCGCGAAGCAGGGGTGGGAGTTTTACGCCATCACCGGCACGCTTTTCGTGACCTTCGCGTTTCCCGGTTTTGTGTATCGCTATCTTTTCAAGAACCGTCATTGAGTACTGTCACCGTCATGCCCGATTCGCATCTCGTTGAAAGCAAATTGCGCTCCGAGCAGGTGCTCAAGGGCGATTTTCTGGATGTGCGCCGTGACATGGTGCGGCTGCCCGATGGGAGCGAGGCCTCACGCGAATACGTGATCCATCCTGGCGCTGTGATGATCGTGGCGCAACTGGACGACGGGCAACTGGTGCTTGAGCGGCAATTCCGCTACCCGGTGCAGGCGGTGATGATCGAGTTTCCGGCTGGCAAACTGGACGCAGGCGAGACGTCTCTGGGCTGCGCCCGGCGCGAGTTGCTGGAAGAAACCGGTTACACCGCGCGCCAATGGGCCAAAGCAGGTGTGTTGCACCCTGTCATTTCCTACTCCACTGAATTCATCGATATCTGGTTCGCACGCGGCCTGACACTTAACGAACGCAAGCTCGATGCCGGTGAATTCCTTGACGTGTTCACCGCGTCCCAGGCAACGTTGCTGGACATGAGCCGCAGCGGCCAGCTCACGGATGCAAAAACCCTCACCGGCATCCTGTGGCTACAGAACGTGGTGTCGGGCGCGTGGGCATTGAACTGGGAAACCGTCACGTCGCCCTGACGCCGCGATAATCGGGTCATGAAAGTACTCAATCTTCAATGCGCGCACCAGCATTCATTCGAAGGCTGGTTCGCGTCTGAAGATGACTTCCAGTCGCAGTTGTCGCGTGAGCTGATTGAATGCCCGATGTGCGAGAGCAAAAGCATCGAGAAAATGCCCAGTGCACCGCGGCTTAATTTTGGTGCGCAGCAGCCTCGGGTAACTGCATCGGATTCAAGTTCTGATTCAAGCGCGGCCAGCGACAGCGACAGCAACAGCAACAGCAACAGCAACAGCAACAGCAATAGGCCCGTCGGTGCCGGCATGGCTTCGTCGTCAACAGCCATTGCCTTGACCCCGGCGCCTTCTGAAAGCGTAACCACCGGCCAGGCCGATTTTCTGAAAGCCTTGCGCCAGCTAGTGGCCAATACCGAGGATGTCGGACGGCGTTTTGCTGATGAGGCGCGCCGTATGCACTATGGCGATATCGAGGCACGCAGCATTCGCGGCCAGGCCAGCCCGCGAGAGGCCGTTGAGTTGCTGGAAGAGGGCATTGAGGTGATGCCTTTGCCGATGCCTGCAGCGCTAAAAGAAACGCTGCAGTAGCCCAAAGAGGGCAACGGCAGCGTAAAACGCTGGAACTTTAAGCCAAATCGGCCTCTAGCCCACGTAATACGTGCGCAAGCAGCTATACTATTTATAGCGCTAATTGCTTGGCCTGGTTGTCCGTTCCTCGGACATTTGCACTAGCCAGCTGCCATCAAGGATACAAACCGCGCAGTTCGCGCGTGTGCAAGATCCGCTTGCAGGCCACGATGAATGTCGCCGTTCGAAGGCTGACTTTTTGTTCCTCGGCCACTTGCCAGATACCCGCGAAGGCGTTCTTCATGATCTTCACCAGGCGCGCGTTGATCTCTTCTTCGTCCCAGAAGAAGCTCGAAAAATCCTGCACCCATTCGAAGTAGCTCACCGTCACGCCGCCGGCGTTGGCAATCACGTCAGGCAGTACCAGCACATTGCGGTCTTTCAAAATGTCGTCGGCCGCAGGTGTGGTCGGCCCGTTGGCGCCTTCGATGATCATGCGCGCCTTGATGCGGTGGGCATTGGCGGCAGTGATCTGCTGCTCCAGCGCGGCTGGAATCAAAATGTCGCAGTCCACGTCCCAGAAGCTGTCGTTTGCAATGCTTTCAGCCTGTGCAAAGCCGCCCACGCTGCCGGTTTCCTCGACGTGCCTGAGCAGGGCCGGCACATCCAGGCCGGCCGCGCGGTAAATGGTGCCGCCGTGGTCCTGCACGGCCACGATGTGCGCACCGGCCTCGGCAAACAGTTTGCCGGCCACGCCGCCCACATTGCCGAAACCCTGTACCGCCACGCGCGACCCGGCAATCGTCAACCCGATATGCCGCGCCGCCTCTGTGCCCACAGTGAACACGCCGCGCCCGGTGGCTTCACGCCGGCCGAGCGAGCCGCCCAGGTCCACGGGTTTGCCGGTCACCACGCCGGTCGAGGTCGATCCGGTGTTCATCGAATACGTGTCCATCATCCACGCCATGATCTGGTCGTTGGTGTTGACGTCGGGCGCCGGAATATCCTTGTTCGGGCCGATGATGATGCCGATCTCGCTGGTGTAGCGGCGCGTCATGCGCTCCAGCTCGCCGCGCGACAGCTTCTTCGGGTCGACGCGAATGCCGCCCTTGGCACCGCCGTAAGGC
>JANNKV010000279.1:0-15344 GCA_031396485.1 Polaromonas sp.
TGGCGTCGTAGGGGCTCTTCAACGCTGTCAGCCCCTCTGCCGCTGTGACCCGCGAACCCACAAGGACAAGCAACGCAGCAAGCAGTGAACGCAGGGCAGTCATGAAAGGCTCCTTGGATAATTTGGCGATTCAGGTTGGTCGAAGTTAACGCCGATTTCTTACTGAATGAGCTGGACTTCGGCAGAGCATGTGCTGTACTACGCTATGTATTTCATAGCTGCTCGCGTATAGAAGGCCTGGGCTAGAGGCCAAAAACGCTTGAAAAACAGGCTCGACAAGCTCTGCGAGTAGAAACAGAACGGCTCAACCCGCCCGCCCCAGTCCCGCCTCACGCGCCAGCACGATCGCCTGCGCCCGGCTCTCGACCTGCAGGCCGGCAAAGACGGCGCTGATGTGGTTGCGCACGGTTTTTTCGGCCAGGCCCAGTGTGGCGGCAATCTGCGCGTTGTCGCGGCCCTGCGCCATCAGTTCGAGCAGCTCGCGCTGGCGCGGCGTCAGCGTGTCGATCACCTGGTTGCCGGTCGTGCTGCCCGGCAGAAAAGCGCGAACGGCGGTGATCCATTGCGTCCAGCCGGGTTCGTCGGCCAGCAGCAGGTGGTTGCGGCTTTCGATCGGCACGAACGCCGCGCCGGGAATGGCGCCGGCAATCAGCCGGCCTTCGGCGAACGGCACCCGCGCATCGTGACGGCTGTGCAGCACCAGCGTCGGGCAGCGGACCTGCGGCAGCAGCGCGGTCACGTCGATGGTGTTGAAGGCGCGCATGAAGCGCGCTGCATTGGCGCCGCTGGTTGACAGGCTTTCCAGTTCGTTGAACCAGTGCTGCTGCTCCTGCGTGCCGCCGGGGATGAACTGCGAGGTGAAAAACTGGCGAAAGGCCGCATCGCTCTTGCCCCAGCCCAACTCGGCCAGCTTGGCCATGGTTTCGGCTTCTTCGGCCTCGCTGGCGCTGGTGGCGCGCACGAGGCGACCGCGCGCGTAGCCGCCGTGCAGCACCAGATGCGTGACGCGTTCGGGGTGACGCACGGCGTAGGCAATGGCGATCGGCGCGCCCTGCGAGATACCGAGCAACGCAAAGCGTTCAGCGCCGGCGCAATCGGCCACGGCCTCCAGATCAGCCACCCAGGCCTCGACGCCAAAGCCCTCGACGTCGCGGTCTGACAGCCCGCAGCCGCGTTCGTCGTAGCGCAAAAGTTTGTGGCGCTCTCCAAGCGCCTGCAGCAAGTGCCGCCAGACCGGGCTTTGTCCGTCGTGCTGCAAATGACTTAGCCACGTCGCAGCCTTGATCAGCGGCGGCCCGCGGCCGGTGGCGCAGTAGGCGAGCTGCACGCCATCGTGGCTGCGGCAGAAGTGAATGGAGGTGTCGCTGGAGGTCATGGTGGGCCGTCCTGGGCCGCGGTCTTGGGACAAGTGTCCCGCCTGGCGAGCGCGCCTACCGGACAAAGCCTCGCATGGTAGGGCTGCGGACTCACGCGCGTCAACGCCTTTGAAGTCACCATTTGCAACCTCTCGAAGCGCAGCGCTAACCAGCGCGATCTACGGCGCTACGGGCAAACCATCCGTCCTGCATCCAATTCAGTCGGGGTGTCGTATGTCCGCCGGGGAGTGTTCAGCAAGTCATCCATAAAACACAGGGAGTTTAAAAAATGGTTTATCCAAAAAGTACGTTGCACTGTCGACAGCGAAAGCGCCACTGGACAGCCGCGTTGGCTGTGCCTGCGGTGTCCGCGTTGCTCGCACTGACGCTGACCGCCTGCGGGCCGCATGCACCGATCTAGCAGTGCAGCAGTGGCAGCGTCACACGGCTCTACATGGGCCAGGCGACGCCGTCGGGCCACGTCACCGATGCCGAGTGGCAGCAGTTCATCACCGAGACCGTCACGCCGAGCTTTCCGGAGGGCTTCACCGTGCTCAGCGCCCACGGCCAGTGGCGCGGCAGTGACGGCGGGATTCGTCAGGAAGAGACCCGCGTACTGGAAATCGTCCACGACGACGATCCGCAGTCGCAGGCCCAGGTGCGCGCCCTTGCGCATGCGTACAAGCGCCGCTTCTCGCAGGAAAGCGTACTGCTGACGCAGTCGCCGTCCTACCAGTGTTCATAGGCACTTTCATCAGTCGCTCAGTGCGTCTTTCGTATTCATCTGTTGTTCGCTTTTCAGGAGAATGTTTTGATTTCCAATCGCCTCATCCACACCTCGGTTGCCTTTTTTGTCGTCGGCGTTTTTCTCGGCATGTACATGGGCATCCAGCAGGACTTTCGTTTTACCCACGTGCATGCGCATATCAATCTGCTGGGCTGGGTTGCGCTCGGTCTGGCGGGCCTGCTGTATGCCGCCCACCCGCATCTGCAAAACAGCCCGCTCGCCCATTGGCACTACTGGCTGCATACCGTTGGTCTGGTGATTTTCATGGGCGGCTTCGCCTGGGGCAGCGCCACCGGCAACAAGCCGGCCTTGCCGGTCGGGCTGGGCGCATCAATGGTGGCGCTGGGTACGGTGCTTTTTGCACTCAACGTGTTCATGCGTCTTCGGGTAGCACGCAGCGTTCGTGAGGTGGCGCCATGATGATTTGCCTTCGCCCGGCGACCCGGGCAGACCAGCCGGCCATCACCGCCCTGGTGCGCAGCGAACGCCTGAATCCGAACGGACTCGACTGGTCCCGTTTCACCGTCGCCGTGGGTGAAGGCGGCGCCATCGTCGGGGCGGTGCAACTGCGGCGTCACCCCGATGGCTCGCGCGAGTTGGGCTCGTTCGTGGTGGCGGGCGATGCACGTGGCGCGGCATCGGTGGCCGGCTGATCGACGTGCTGCTCAAGCGCGCACCAAAACCGTTGGATACCCCGGTTCACATGATCACCGCCAGCGCGCATGCCGACCATTACCGGCGCTGGGGCTTTCGCCCGATTGAGCCGCAGCAGGCACCAAGTGCCGTGCGCTTCAATTACCGTATGGGCCGCCTGGCCCGCGTGCTGTCGTTTCTGCGCGGCGAGCCGTCCCGCCATCTGGTCATACTGGAGCGCAGCAGCAGCGCGGCGCATGAACCTGTGGGGCATCCCGTCCGGGTGCGGCGCAGAGCCGGGGCGGTCGCATGATGGCCGCGGCGCACCTTGGTTCACATGACGCCACGCGCATCCGAGCACTGACCGCGGCCGACCTGCCTGCCGCCGTGGCGCTTCAGCGGCAGGTCGAGCGCGATCTTCCCGCCGGGTTCCTGCGCGGCAAAACTGAAGAGGAGCTGGCCGCCTACCTGCAGGGCCATGTCGGTGTGGCCTATGGCGTTTGCAGCGGGGCCACGCTGTTGTCGATGGCCTTGCTGCGCCTGCCTACCGCGAAGCATCCCTTGAGCGGTGAATGCTTTCCCCTGGTGCCCGAGGCCGACTGGCCGTTACGCGCTGCGATTCTTGAGCATGCGATGGTGTCCCCGGCCGCACGGCGCTGCGGGCACCAGCAGGCATTGATCTGCGCCCGCATTGCCCACGCCCGACGGTGCACGGGCGTGCGCTGGATTTGCGCCGGTGTGCAGATGGCCAACGCCGCCAGCTGGCGCAACCTGATGCGCAGCGGCCTGGTGCTTGTCAAAAGCCGCACCCAGGCTGGCCGCACGCTGCTGGCCCTGTTGATGAGTCTGGACAATGCCGTGCTGCACACCCGCCTGTCGGACCAGCGCTGGGTCATCGAGCAGGACGCCGAGGGGCACGCCGCTGCGCTGCGCGCCGGTTACTTCGGCGTGCGGTCCGGCATGGGCGGCACGGTGATCTACCAGCGTCAGTCCGAATTCGTGCGCGCGGGTAACGACAGTTCATTTGGGCGCTCTTCACTTGCGGCCTGCCGCGAAGGCATCGCGTGAAAACGCAATGGACGAGCAGCCGTGCCCGACCCCGCTGGTCCCCGCATCACCAGCCCTGGCTACCCGGCGCACCCTTGAACGGCCCGACCAGTTCCGGCGTGATCCAGCCGCCATAGAAGCCGCCGGGCTGCGGAAGCACCTGGGCACCGTCGACACGGCAGTCCAGTAGCGCGGGATAAAAAGCGACGCAATCGGCCAGCGCTTCGGCGCCTGCCATCGGCTGTGGGTAGCTCCAGGCCACACCCGGCAATTGCCGCTCGCCATCAACCAGCGTCCAGTAGCGGGCCGGACCTTTCCATTCACACATCGACCCACCCGGCGTTGGTAGCAACAAATGGCGCGCCACGTCATTCCATGGCAGATAAAAACTCGGCGGATGCGAGGTTTCCAGCACCCGCACGGCGCGCCGCGTTCGCGCCACTTCTAAGTCGCCCCAGCGAATCACGACCTCGCGCGTGTCGGGCGCGATTTGGGGTGGGCGGGGGAAATCCCAGACCGAGGTTTGACCCAGCCCGGGCACGACGGCGAACGGTGGCCGCGCCTGGCCACGCCACTGCCAGTGGTCGCGGGCGGCCTGCAGCCAGGCGGGAAGTGAAACGTCAGGTGATTTTTTCATGGTGGGAAGTCGGTTCGAATGGATGGGTCGAAAGGCTAGTGTGTTGTTGCATGCTTGACGGTACAAATAAAACTGATGGATTTTTGTTCAGGGCAAGGCCTTAACAAAAGTGAAGAACGCAGCAATAGTTCCACTATTGCGAGGCTTTGCAACGCCGCCCTGGGCAAAAAGACGCAGTTTTATGTTCCAGACAGCGTGCAACACCACACTAGATGCACATGCCATAGCCGCCCGTCTCCAGATGAAAATGATCACGGTGGGCGGCGTTGTAGTCGGGGCCCAGCACGCCATCGAAAAAGCGGCAGGCACCTGTATGCGCAGCGCGTAGCCACTGCGACGCCGATGTGTCGCGGCTGGTGTGTGTGTCCAGCCACTGCGTGACGGCAATTCGTCGGCCGTCTGCCAGAACGAAAGCTGAAATATCGAGTGCATCGGCCGTGGCGTGCCGGCTACGCGCGCCTTCCACCACCGCGCCCTCGCCGCGATTGATGTTGCGACATGCGTAGCTGCCGAGGTGGTCGACAGCCACCACACGCTGGCCAAAGGCCGCAACGGCTGACTGCTGCAGCGCATGCCGCTCCCACATGAAAAAAGACAGCGCCATTGGACAGCTGAGGCTCAGCGGCGCGCCAAAGCGAACACCGGCAGCGCGCAAACGCACGGCGTTGTCGAAGCCGCAGCCCGGCCCGGTCGTGCGGTCAGGCAGCACGTCGTACTGCATGGCGGTTTGCGCCAGGGCATTCAGACAGCGCGCGGGCTCACTGCGCGCACGCGCCAGCTTGTAGGCAGTCAGAAAATCAGGCGCAGCCATCACGTCAAGCGGCGCCCAGGGATTGAAACGCTCCGGAACGGCGATCAGGCCGAGGTACACCGCGTACACGAAGGCCAAAACGACTGAAATCGCTGCAAGCGCAAGCCACCGCCCAGTGCGTGGGCCAGAAGACTCGGGGCGGCTGGGCTGCATGCCTGTTTATAAAGTGTTCCACCGGAAGCCGCGCCCGGCAAAAAAATAGCCCACCTTGACGCGGGTGAAGAGCTGCTAACGATGCCGGCTTCGGTCAGCTTGACAGTCGCGTAGCAAGCGCAATCAAAGATCGGTCACTGCCCGCAGGCCCGAGCAGCGACAGGCCCAGCGGCGCACCCTCTCGCGTGGCCATCGGCATGCTCAATTGCGGAAAGCCCGCGTGCCCGGCGATGCACAGCATGCGAATCGCCCGGTTGCGGTAGTCCTCCAGGCTGCTTTCAGCCGCGCTGCGAAGCGGGGCGATATCGGGCATCGTCGGCATCAACAGCACGCCATCACGGCCCAGCAGCGCAGCGAGCTGTGCGCGGAAACCGCTGCGAAAAATACTGGCGGTGCTGACCTGCTCGTCTGTCACCTGCCGCGACCACGCAAAGCGTTCGGCCACGCCGGGGCCGAGCGGCGGCGCGTAACGCTCGATGATCGGCCCGTCAGTCAGCCAGGCCTCACGCGACTGCAGGTAGCGAAAGTTCCAGTACATCGCGTCCCACGATTCCATGACGGTCTGCACCGGCGCGGCGGGGCCCAGCACCGATTGCACGCGCTGCACGGCGTCGCCCAGCGCGTCGCGGGCGGGCGGCTCCATCATGGCCCACACGTCTTCGGGCCACAGCAGCCGCACCTTGTCCGGCAGCGGTGCCAGGTCATCGCCCAGCAGCACGTCACCCACGCGGCCGAACGTGCCCACGTCGCGCGCGAACCAGCCGCAGGTGTCAAAGCTGGGTGCCAGGTCAAGCGCCCCTTCCAGGCTGACGCGTCCGTGTGTGGGTCGCAAGCCAACCAGGCCGCAATGGTTGGCAGGTGCCCGCACCGAGCCGCCGGTGTCGGTGCCGAGTGCGAAGTCGCACAGGCTAGAAGACACGGCCGATGCCGAGCCCGATGATGAGCCGCCGGTGATGCGGTCGGGCGCGGCGCCATTGACCGGCGCGCCGAAATGCGCGTTGTTGCCGTTCATCGAAAACGCGAACTCGTCGGTCACGGTTTTGCCGGCGAATTGCGCTCCCGCGTCCAGCAGTTTTTGTACCGTGGGCGCGGTGCGGGTCTTGATGCCCGACATCGCCAGCACGATGGGGCTGCCACCGCCCGTAGGGTAGCCGGTGACATCGAACAGATCCTTGACGCCAAAGCGCAGATCACTGAGCGGGCCGCTGGACGCACTGGTGACCGGTGCATCAGGATAGGGAACGAAGGCGTGGGCGGGGTCATGCAGGGGCATCGGTCAAACCATTCGGAGCGGGTTGAAAAAAATCAGGCTGCTATCGCCGGCATTGAAATTGCCGCGGTGATGTCAGTATGAATGCAGCGGGCCCGGTGACCGGGCGCAAATTCGACCACGGGCGGTTGTGCGGCGCGGCAGGCGTCGGTGGCCAGCTTGCAGCGTTCGGCAAACGCGCAGCCGGGTGGCAAGGCCGACAGGTCGGGCGGTGCGCCGCCAATCGTCTCCAGCCGCGTGCCGCGCGCCATCGCACCGTGGGCCCGGCTTTGCAACAGCGCCATCGTGTACGGGTGGCGGGGCGAGCGGATCAGCTCGCGCGCCGTGCCTTCTTCAACGATGCGCCCGGCGTACATCACCGCGATGCGGTCAGCCACTTCAACGGCCGCACCAATGTCATGCGTGACGAAAATCACCGACAGGCCCAGCTCGCGCTGCAGTTCGCGCAGCAGCAGCAGGATCTGGATCTGCACGGTGGCGTCAAGTGCGGTGGTGGGCTCGTCAGCCAGCAGCAACTGCGGCTGGCAGGCCAGCGCCAGTGCAATCATGGCGCGCTGCCGCATGCCGCCTGACATTTCGTGCGGATAGGCGTGCAACCGACGCTCGGGACTCGGGATCCGTACCCGCTCAAAGAGACTCAATGCGCGTTGTCTGGCTTCGGCGTTTGATACGCCCTCATGCCGTCGTATCGACTCAATGATCTGCGCACCCACCGAATACACCGGGTCCAGGGCCAGCAGCGGCTCCTGGAACACCATCGAGGCGACCTTGCCGCGAAAGTCAAACAGCTCGTTTTGCGGCAGGGCCAGCACGTCGCGGCCGGCCACGCGCACCTGCCCGCCGACGCTGGTACGGCGCTCGTTGTGCAACCGCAGTACGGTGCGCAGCGTCACGCTCTTGCCCGAACCGGATTCGCCGATCAGCGCCACGACTTCACCGCGCCGCACATCGAGGCTGACGCCGCTCACGGCATGCACCGGCTTGCGGCCGCCATGGAACGTGACGCTCAGGTCGCGCAGGCTCACCATTGGTTCTGCGGCAGGTGGTGGGGTGATATCTGGCATGGGCGTCAATCAAAAATCAGCAAGTCATGCATTAGCAAGTCAGGCAGCCTGCAACAGCGGCGGCGCGGCCGGGTGCCCGCTGCCGGACTCAACCATCAGGCAACTGACGGCCTGCTGCGCACCGACCGCCACGCGCGCGGGCACCCGCTGGCTGCACACCGGCGCAGCCATCGCGCAGCGCGGGTGAAAGCGGCAGCCCGAGGGCGGGTTGATCGGGTTCGGCGGGTCACCGGCCAGCGCGGCTACTTCGGTGCGGTGGTCCGGGTCCATCGACGGGATGGAGGACAGCAACGCGCGGGTATACGGGTGCTGCGGGTTCTCGTACAGCGCATCCGATGGGCCAATCTCAAGCACCTGTCCAAGGTACATCACCATCACGCGGTCGCTCATGTACCGCACCACATTCAGGTCATGGCTGATGAAGACGTAAGTGAGGCCGAACTCGGTTTTCAGGTCGAGCAGCAGGTTGATCACCTGCGCTTCCACCGACTTGTCGAGCGCAGACACCGCTTCATCCAGAATCACCATGCGCGGCTGCAGCGCGAGCGCGCGGGCAATGTTGACGCGCTGGCGCTGGCCACCGGAAAGCTCGTGCGGATAACGCTCGGCAAAGCGATGCGGCTCCAGCCCGACACGCGCCAGCAGGTCGCGTGCGCGGCGCACGGCCTCAAGATGCGGCACGCCATGCACCTGCGGCCCGAAGGCGACCGAATCCTCAATCGTCAGGCGTGGATTCAGTGAAGCGTAGCTGTCCTGAAACACCATCTGCACCTGGCGGCGAAACTCTTTCACTGGCAAATCACGGCTGCCTACAGTGCGCCCGTCAAAAATCACCTCGCCGGCGGTCGGCGCAATGAGCTGCATCATCAGCCGCGCCGTGGTGGATTTGCCGCAGCCCGATTCGCCGACAACACCCAAGGTTTCGCCTTTCAGTACCTCGAAGTCCACGCCATCGACCGCGCGCACCACGTCGCCACCTTTGCCGAGCAGCCCGGTCTTCAGCGGGAAATGCTTTTGCAAACCACGGATGGTGAGCAGGGGTTGACCCCGCCCGCCTGTGTCAATCGGAGTCTTCATATTTGCCTGATTTTTTGAAGCGCGAACGTGGCGGCCATCTCCCCAAGCAGGGGCCGTGGAACCGGCTTCGCCGGGCCACAGGCGCAGCGGCTCCCTCGGGGGGCAGAGAGCGACACGAAGTGCGCGAACGTGGGGGTCACATCATTCATGCCTTGTTGTCCATGGCCGAACGCAGGCCGTCAGACAAAATATTGAACGAGATCGAGGTGATGAAAATCATCACGCCCGGCAGCGCCGCCACCCATGGCTGCACATAGAGCGCGGTGCGCAGCGTGTTGAGCATCAGGCCCCATTCCGGCTCGGGCGGCTTCACGCCGAGGCCCAGAAACGACAGGCCCGACGCCAGAATCATCGACACCGCAATCAGGCTGGTGGCATAGACAAAAATTGGCCCCAGCACATTGCCCAGCACATGCACGCGCACGATGGAGAAGGCGTTGGCGCCCGAGGCACGCGCGGCTTCCACGTAGTCGCGGCCGCGCACCTGCGTGGTCACGCTTTCGGCCACGCGGGCAATCTGCGGAATGAAAACAATGGTTAGCGAGATCAGCGAATTGACGATGCCTGCGCCCAGCACACCCGACAGCGCAATGGCCAGCAGCACCGACGGAAACGCGTAAAAAACGTCGATGGTGCGCATGATGGCGGTGTTGACGATGCCGCCTGCATAGCCCGCCAGAATGCCGATCATCGATCCCAATACAAAGGCGATGATGACCGGCGTGATGCCGATGAACAGTGACAGGCGCGTGCCGACGATCAACCGTGACAGCATGTCGCGCCCCAGTTCGTCCGTGCCCAGCGGGAAGCCGTCGGTGCCGATGGGCTTCAGGCGCTTGAGCATCGACGACTGGTAGGGGTCGGCCGGCGCCAGCCAGGGGCCGAAAACCGCCAGGGCCACCAGCAGCAAAACGACTACCGCGGCGCCCAGTGCGACCGGGTCTTGCAGGAAGCGGTGCAGGGCCGACGTCCAGTAGCCGCGCGAGCGCTGCATCGGCAGTGCCTGAACGGGCTGTGTGGCTGCGATGGTGTTCATGTCAGGCGCGTGCAATCCGCGGGTCGAGCATGGTCTGCAAAATGTCCACGACGAAGTTGAGCAACACAAAGAACAGCGCCAATACCAGGATGGTGCCTTGCAGCAGCGGCAAGTCGCGCTGGAAGATCGCGGAGTTGAGAAGAAACCCGGTGCCCGGCCACGAGAAAACCGTCTCGATCAAAATCGAGCCGCCCAGCAGGTAGCCCAATTGCAGGCCCATCACCGCCAGTGCGGTCGGTGCGGCATTCTTCAGCATGTGTCGAAACACGCCGAAGTGCGTGAGGCCCTTGGCGCGCAGGCCGACGATGAATTCCTGGTCCAGAATGTCGGCCACCAGGGCACGCACGGTGCGCGCGATGATGCCCATCGGAATCACCGACATCGTGAGCGCCGGCAGCACCAGAAACTGCAGATGCGCCCAGTCCCAGGCCCAGTCGCCCGAACCCGTCGGGCCGGCGCCGGTACCCGGCAGCCAGGCCAGCTGCGACGAGAAAACAATCACCATCACCATGCCCAGCCAGTAGTGCGGCACGCTGACGCCCATCACCGACAGCATGGACGCGAGCCGGTCCACCCATGAGTTGCGAAAGTATCCCGCCACGAAGCCGAAAAGGCTGCCCAGCACGAAGCCGATAAACGTCGCCACCACCGCCAGCCGCAGCGTGTTTCCGACAGCGGTCAGCACTTCGCTGGCGACCGGGCGGTTGCTGGCAATCGACACGCCCAGATCACCGTGCGCCGCGCGCCAGAGCCACATCGCGAACTGCTCGGGCAGCGACCGGTTGAAACCATACAACTCGCGCAGCTGCGCCTGCAGCTCGGCCGACGCATCGGGCGGAAGAATCGACACCAGCGGATCACCCGGCGCCAGATGCACCAGCGCAAAGCACACGAATGCCACACCAATCATGATGGGCAGCGCGTACAGGATGCGGCGCAGTAGATAGTGCAGCATGGCCGTTGGGTTCTCTTAAAGTTTGATCGCGGCGTTAGCTTGTGCCGAGAAATTCAGCTTTTCGGGATGAAGTGCTAGGTGCACGGCGCGGAGCAACCGGAATGTACTTCGGTACATGAGGATTGCGAGCACCGCGCAACGACGCAATTCGCCCGAAAAATGGATTTATCGGTACAAGCTCAGTCCATCGTCATGGTGGCGATGTCGATGAACCAGCTGCGCGGCTGCACCACATTCTTTACCTTCGCCGACATGGCGCGCGGGCCGACGTCGTGCGCGACCCAGACAAAGGGCGCGTCTTCGACGATGTAGGCGTGCAGTTTGGCGAGTGCCGCATCGCGCGCCTTGTCGTCAAAGCTGGTGCGCGCATCGGCCACCAGTTTGTCGACTTCAGGATTGCCGTAGTAGCCCCAGTTGTTCGACACCGGCGGAAAGGCTTTGGTGCTGACGAAACGCACCATCGCAAAAAACGGATCCATCGCCGCGAAGCTGACGTTGGTGGCGTTGGCGCCATTGGCCGACGGGTCTTTGGCGCCTTTTCGCCAGTTGGTGAACAGCGTGTTCCATTCGATCACGTCAAACTGCACATCGAAAAAGCATTGCTTGAGCGACTGCTGCATGAATTCGTTCATCGGCAGCGGCTGCATCTGGCCCGAGCCCGACGCCGAAATCTGCACCTTCACCTTGACCGGCTTGGCAGCCGAAAAACCGGCCTGCGTCATCAGCGCCTGCGCCGATTTGACGTTGTAGCTCATGTCGAATTTTGGATTGCCCCACCACGGATGGCCCGGCGGCACCGTTCCCTTGGGTTCGGCCATCATGCCGCCCAGCAATTGCGACATGCCGGCCCGGTCGACGCACTGGTTGGCGGCCTGGCGCACGCGCTTGTCGAGCCATGGCGATCCTTCGGCGAACGACAGCTGCCACGGCCAGACATGAGGCTGGGCGTTCGAATAGATCTTGTAGCCGCGCTGCTTGATCTGCGGCATCGCGTCAGGCGCGGGCGCCTCGATCCAGTCGACCTGGCCGCCGAGCAGTGCTGCGGTGCGGGCATTCGCCTCGGGCATCGGCAGCATCACGACCTTGTCGATCTTCGGCACGCGTTTGGCGTCCCAGTAGGTTTTGTTGGCGGCGAGTTCCAGGCGTTCGCGCGCGACAAAGCGCGTGACCTTGAACGGCCCCGAGCCGGCGGGGTCGGCGGCAAAGGCGGTCCACGCGGCTTTGGATCGTTCGGCCGGCACCGTGACCGAGGCCGGCACGGCTTTGAGCTTGGCATCCCAGTGCGCGGGTGATGCCATGAACAGGTTGGTCAGGTTGATGGGCAAAAAGGAATCCGGCTCGCTGGTCGTGAGTTCAACGGTCAGCTCGTCAATCTTGCGCGCCGTACGCAGCGTCGGCATGCGCGATGCCGTCACACCGACCTGGCTCGGGTCGAACTGCGGCGCGTCTTTATCAAGCACCTTGCCCACGTTCCACACCACCGCGTCGGCGTTGAAGGCCGAGCCATCATGGAACTTGATGCCAGGGCGCAGTTTGAACACCCACCTGGTCTTGTCTTTCGCGTCGACAGCCCAGCTGGTCGACAGCCCGGCGATCAGCACACTGGGTGCGTCGGCTTTGGAAAGATCCCACTGCGTCAGTGAGTCATAAATCGGAATGCCGGTGAAGCGGTTGCCCTCAAAACCCTGGTCCGGCTGGCCCAGCGTGCGCGGAATGTCGGCAGCGGTCATCGCGATGCGCAGGGTCTTTTCCTGCGCCATCACGGCGGTACCCGTGAGGGACAGCGCGGCAGCCAGCGCCAGCGTGAGGCGGCGCAGAGTGAACGTGGAATTCAGCGAGCGTGGGTTCATCAAATCACCTTCTTTTCTTTGTGGGGAAGCGGGTTGATCGGCAGTGTGGGGCGACACAACGCTCATCGAGCAATAGTTATGCCAGAGCCCAGCATACAGAATCGATAATCGATAGTACAGTGGTAGTTAACCGGTATTTAAGTGCCGTTAACCATGAGTCTGGCGCGCAAATTGCTCTGTGAATCAAGGCTCTCCCGCGTTTTACCGCTCCATTTCGACTTCCCCATTCAACCTATCAGGTGACCTTCATGGATACGCCCACAAGCCCCCGAATTGATGCACGCCGCCTGTGGCAGTCGCTGATGGATCTGGCCCAGATTGGTGCAACGCCCAAAGGTGGGGTGCGCCGACTGGCGCTGACCGATGAAGACAGGCAGGGCCGCGATCTGGTCGCGCGCTGGTGCCGGGGCGCGGGGCTGGACCTGCGCATCGACGCCGTCGGCAACATGTTTGCCCGCCGCGACGGCACCGACGCCACCGCACCGGCCGTGGCGACCGGTAGCCACATCGACACCCAACCCTCGGGCGGCAAGTTCGACGGCAACTTCGGCGTGCTGGCCGGGCTGGAGGTGATGCGCACGCTCAATGACCTGGGTGTACAAACCCGTGCGCCGCTTGAAGTGGTGGTGTGGACGAATGAAGAAGGCACGCGCTTCACGCCCGTGATGATGGGTTCGGGCGCCTTCGCCGGCACCTTCACCGCCGATTTCGTGCATGCGCAAAAAGACATCGCCGGCATCACGGTGGGTGATGCGCTCAAAGGCATCGGCTACCTCGGCACCCAGCCCTGCGGTGATGTGCCGGGCGGTATGTTCGCGGCCTACTTTGAGGCCCACATCGAACAGGGGCCGGTGCTGGAGGCGCACGGCCTGCCGATCGGTGTGGTCAGTGGCGCGCTGGGCCAGCAGTGGTATGACGTGACCGTGACCGGCCAGGACGCGCACGCCGGGCCGACGCCGATGGCGCTGCGCAAGGACGCGATGCTGGCCACCGCCCGCATGATCGACGCGGTGAACCGCATTGCGCTGGCCGAGGCGCCGCATGGCCGCGGCACGGTGGGCTTTGTGCAGGTCACACCGAATTCACGCAACGTGATTCCCGGGCTGGTTCAGTTCTCGGTGGACTTTCGCAATCTGGCGCAAGAAGGACTGAACCGCATGGACACCGCGATGCGACTCGAATTTGCACGGCTGGCCAGTGACGGCCAGGTCAGCGTGGAGATCAAACAGGTGGTGAAATTCGAGCCGACGCTGTTCGACAGCGCCTGCGTTGCCAGCGTGCGCCATGCCGCCGAAACCCTGGGCCTGGCGCACATGGACGTGGTGAGCGGCGCCGGTCACGACGCCGTGTATGTGGCGGCCGTGGCGCCGGCGGGCATGATTTTTATTCCCTGCAAGGACGGCATCAGCCACAACGAAATCGAAGACGCGCTGCCCGAACATATAGAGGCGGGCGCCAATGTGCTGCTGCTGGCGATGCTGGAACGGGCCAAATAGCGAAAATTCAAGCCAAATACGGCACTAGCCCAGGTAATAACTGCGCCAGCAGCTATTAAATCGATAGCGACTCATTCGGTCGTGCCCTTGCCCGCGCCGCGGGGTCAGTTCTCTCAATGCGCAATCGACTGCGAAATCGCCCGCGCGCACTCGATCACCATCGGCGACAGTTTTTTCTGCGCTTCGTCCATCGTCCAGCGGCTGGTCGGCGGCGACAGGTGCACCGCCCCGACCGCCTGGCCCTTGCTGTCGAGAATCGGCGCGGCGATGCCCATGTCGCCCAGAAACAATTCTTCGCAGTTGCTGGCGTAGCCGACCTGCCGGCATGCTGCGATGCGCTCAAAAATCAGGTCCACGTCGGTCAGCGTGGCCGGCGTGCGCGCCACGCGGTCTGAGTCATTGAGCACCTGCCGCGCCTGCGCATCGGGCAGCGTGCTCAGCCAGGCGCGGCCCGAGCTGGTGCAGTACATCGGAATGCGCATGCCCACCGGCGTGTGCACCGGAATGAATTTCGACGTGACCAGCTGTGCGACATAAATCATTTCCAGTCCGACCGGCTCCGTCAGGCTGGCGGTCTCTAAGCTGGCGTTGGCGAGCTGTGCCAGGTAGGGGTTGGCGACGCGAATCAGCGGGTGCGCCGCCAGGTAGTTGAAACCGATCTCAATCACCCGGGGCAGCAGCTGAAAGCGCCGCGTCTGCGGGTGCTTGCCGACATAGCCCAGCTGCTGCAGCGTATGCACTGTGCGCTGCGCCGAGCCCTTGCTCATGCTCGTCAGCGTGGCGAGTTCGGCCAGCGTCAGGGTGCGGTGGGCCGCGTCGAAGGCGCGCAGCACGGCCAGTCCTTTTTCAAGTGACTGGTTAAACAGGGCGCTGGCAGCGGGTTTGGATGTCATGGCGGAAATGAAACAGATTGCTTGTATCGATTATCGATTTTAGGGCGCCCGTACTCGCAGACGCGTGCAACCCTTGCGATTCCGGCTTTTCGCCGCATATCTATGGGCATGACACCTCTTTCCGTACTTGATCTTTCGCCGATTCTTGAAGGCAGCGATGCTGCGCAGTCGTTTCGCAATTCACTCGACCTGGCGCAGCACGCCGAGCGCTGGGGCTACAACCGTTTCTGGCTGGCCGAGCACCACGGCATGCCCGGCATCGCCAGCGCCGCCACCGCCG
>JANNKV010000385.1:0-11901 GCA_031396485.1 Polaromonas sp.
AGTGAAGCCGCCTGCGCTCTTTCCATCAGGCTTGCAAGGGCTTTTGACAATCAAGCCGACGCACATGAAGCGGCCATGGCCCGCCTGCTCACGCCGATTGCCAAATTCTGGATATGCAAACGCGGCAGCCATTTCGCGCAAGAAGCCATGGAATGCCTGGGCGGCAATGGCTACGTCGAGGAAGGCGGTGAGGGCATCATGGCGCGAATCTACCGCGAAATGCCGCTTAACTCGATCTGGGAGGGCGCGGGCAACATCATGACGCTCGATTTTTTGCGTGGCTTAAGAAAAGGCGATGCTGTGGCTGCACTGCTGCACGAGTTGGCCCCGGCCAAAGGCGCGCACGCGGCACTCGACCGTTTCGCCGCGTCCCTGCCAGCACGCATCGAAGGCCTTGCCAACGAATCAGAAGCGCGTCGGCTGGCGCAAGATGTGGCGCTGGCGGTGCAGGGCGCCTTGCTGTGCCAGAGCGCCCCCACCGAAGTGTCTGACGCGTTTTGCGAATCGCGCCTGGCCGGCAACTGGGGGCACACCTTCGGAACGCTGGCTGCAGACACCCATTTCGAAAACATCATTGCCCGGGCTATGCCGCAGTGATAGCAGTGATCGCAGTGAAGAAACACACCGTTTTCAGGAGCTACCCATGAGCGCACTGATTTTTCATCACTATCCCCGGTCGCCTTTCTCTGAAAAAGTCAGGCTGATGTTCGGCTATAAAAATCTTCCGTGGAAGTCGGTGGTGATTCCCTCGATCGCGCCCAAGCCTGATCTGGTGGCGCTGACCGGTGGCTACCGGAAAACCCCGGTGCTGCAAATCGGCAGCGACATTTACTGTGACACGGCGCTCATCAGCGACGTGCTGGAGCACCTGCAGCCGCACCCCACGCTGTACCCGGAACCCAGCAAGGGCCTGGCGCGCACGCTGGCGCACTGGGCCGACAACACGCTGTTCTGGACCGCGATGGCCTACAACACGCAGCCCAAGGGGGTGGCGCAGCTGTTCGACCACATGGCGCCTGAAGCCGCGAAGGCATTTTTCGACGACCGCCAGGCCATGCGCACCGGCCTGCCGCGCATTCACTTTGCCGACGCGGCCGGTGCCTACAAGTCTTACCTGCGCCGCATGTCAGACATGCTTGACGACGGCCCTTTTCTGCTCGGCGAGTTGCCCTGCATCACCGACTTTGCGATGTATCACCCGCTGTGGTTCACACGCACACGCACCTCAGTGCTGGCTGACATTTTGAACGTGACGCCGGCGGTGCTGGAATGGATGGACCGCATGCACGCCATCGGCCATGGCGAGTTCGAAAAGTTCGGCGCACAAGAGGCGATTGAAGTGGCAGCAGCATCTGCCCCGGCGCCCCTGCATGACGATATTTTTCAGGACGAGCACGGCATCGCGCTGGGCAGCCGCGTGCAGATCAGCGGCGAAAGTTTCGGCCCCGAGCCGACCGAAGGCGAACTGGTCGCCGCCACGCGCATGCACTACACGCTGCGCCGCGAAGACGAGCGCGCCGGCACCGTGCATGTGCATCTGCCGCGCATCGGCTATGTGTTGAAGGAAGTCAAGGCGGCATGAGCGAGTTGATTCAGAAGGCTGAGATCAGCTGGAAGTTTGCCGCCTTCGACGCGCTGACACTGGATGAGCTCTACGCCATGCTCCAGCTTCGCAGCGAGGTCTTCGTGGTCGAGCAGGCTTGCGTTTTTCAGGACATGGACGGCGCTGATAGCGAAGCCATGCATCTGCTTGGCATGTCAGGCGGCCAGCTGTTGGTCTACGCGCGGTGTTTTGCGGCCGGCATGAAGTTCAAGGAAGCCAGCATCGGCCGCATCATCACGCGCAGCACCCTGCGCGGCAGCGGTGCCGGGCATGTGCTGGTGCGGCAAGCCATTGACAGCGTCACGCAGCAGTGGGGACCGCAGGCCATACGCATAGGCGCGCAGGCACGGCTGGAAAGTTTTTACCGGCAGCACGGGTTTGAGACAACCGGTGCGCCGTATATCGAAGATGGCATTCCTCATATCGAGATGCTGCGCCCCCAATGATTTTTACCCTCCAGGAGCTTTCACATGATCACTGACTTCAAAGGCAAAACCGCCGTTCTCACCGGCGCCGGCTCGGGCTTCGGCCTCGAATGCGCGCGCATTGGCGCCAGACTGGGCATGAACCTGGTGCTGATCGACGTGCAGCAGGACGCGTTAGATGCGGCCACCGCCGAGATCAAGGCTCTTGATGCCGAAGTGCTGGCTTTCAAACTCGACGTGTCCAATGCCGCGCAGATGGAAGCCATGGGCAGCGCGGTCTTCGAGCGTTTCGGTGCGCCGCATTTTGTTTTTAACAACGCAGGCGTCGGCTCGGGCGGGTTGATCTGGGAAAACAGTGTGGCCGACTGGGAATGGGTGCTCGGCGTCAACGTGATGGGCGTGGCCCACGGTGTGCGCGTATTCACCCCAATGATGCTCGCGGCCGCGGCGAAAGATGCGGCCTGGCAGGGCCACATCGTCAACACCGCCAGCATGGCCGGCTTGCTCAACCCACCCAACATGGGCGTCTACAACGTCAGCAAGCACGCCGTGGTGTCGCTGAGTGAGACGCTGTATCAGGACCTGCAACTGGTCACCGACCAGATCGGCGCCTCGGTGCTGTGCCCGTTTTTCGTGGCCACCGGCATCGGCATGAGTCATCGCAATCGCCCGGCCGAACTGCGCGGCGAAAAGCCGACCAAAAGCCAGATGATCCAGCAGGCCATGACGGGCAAGGCGGTCGGCTCCGGCAAGGTGTCTGCGGCCGACGTGGCTCAACTGGTGTTCGACGCGATTGGAAAAAACCAGTTCTACATCTACAGCCACCCGAAGGCGATCAACTCGGTACAGACGCGGCTCGAAGACATCATGCAGGCGCGCAACCCGACTGACCCGTTCGCGGACAAGCCCGAGATTGGCGCGCAACTGAAAGCAGCCTTGCGCGCCAGCGCTTGAGGACAAGTTCCAGGCCTGAACGAACGGCTGCGGTGCTGCAGCCCGACGACATACGCTCGTTCGTCGCATGGCATTGCTGTTGATATAGCGTTAACCCGACCTTGTGTTCGCCACCGAACACAGGGCACGCTTAAACGACTACTTTCGTTTTGAGTCAACCGCGAAGCACTACTGTGTTGCGGCGCAAAGCCCCACATGATTGTGTGGATAAATCGTCCATGCTCCAGCCTGCTCATCAACTTGAGGAGAAGGAACATGAAAAAAACACACCATAAATTTGTCAGCGCACGGCCGCTGTTGGCGACGATTTTGCTCAGCGTGCTGCTGGCCGCATGCGGCGGTGGCGGCGGGCGGGATCCCATTCTGGGCACGGGCGGCGCTGTAGCCAATCTGGTCGTTCCGGTGGGCGCCATTGCCCCGGGCGCCAGCTGCGGAGTCGCCGGCCCCACCATACCCACGGTAACTTCGTCGAACCCCTCAAACGGCAGCGCGTCTGTAGCGACCAGCACCACCGGCGTTGCCGGTGGCGGCAAATCAATCACCGCCACCTTCAGTCTGCCGATGAATCCTGCCAGCATCAATGCCAGCAGTTTTGCCGTGGCACCGCAAGGTGGCGCAGCCTTGGTGCCCGCATCGGTCAGCTACAACGCCGCCACACGGGTAGCCACGCTCACCACCACGGCCGCGTTGCTGCCCAATACGTCTTATTCGGTAGTTATCCAGTCCAGCGCAACCAGCGCGGCAGGCACCCCCATCGGCTGCCCGTATGCCTGGAGCTTCAGGACGGCAACCGTCGCCGCTGCGGGTGCGCCAGCCGTCAATCTGGGCCTGGCCGCACCGTTCGGCATTGCAGCCACCGCGGGCGTCACGAACACACCCACGGCGCCCAACACCACGATCCACGGCAACGTCGTGCTCGACCCGGTTTCAGGCGCGACCTGCAATCTGGTGCCCATCGATGCCACGGGCGGATTCGGCTTGTGCGGCGGATCGCCTCCGACCATCAATGGCCAGGTGATCAGTCCCTTGTTCCCGGCAGATGGCGGCGCCACTTCGCGCGCCATCAAGGCTGATCTCCAGGCGGCTTACCTGAGCATCACGCCACCGGCCGGTCCACCGGCTGCGGGTTCACTGGGCGGCGCCACGGCCATACCCGCCGGCACAACCCTGGGCGCGCCGACCGGCAGCGCGCGGGTGCAGGGTGACAACTACTTCGTTCCGGGCGTGTACCAGTCCCAGACATCCATCCTGGTGACGGGCGACATGACACTCGATGCGCTGGGTGACCCGAACGCAGTCTTCATCTTTCAGTCTTCCAGCACGGTTGGTTCGGCAGCAGGTGCCGCTGCGCCCGGCCCGCACACGCGCATTCTCCTTGCCGGGGGCGCCAAGGCTTCCAACGTCTTCTGGCAGGCTGGCAGCTCGGCCACGCTGGGCACCAACTCTGAATGGCAGGGCAACATACTGGCCGCCGCCAGCGTCACGATGGAAACCGGCGCAAGCTCCTGCGGCCGATTGTTCGCCGGAGCCTTCACCGCCGGTGCGTTCGTTTTTGACTCCAACGTGGTGTCGGTGCCGGGCAATGCCAGCGCACCGCCGACCTGCCAGTAACCTGCCATGAACGTTATTAAATTTCTCAGGGGAACCCCATGAAATCAGTGAAAACTTCAGGTGCTGTGGCAACGACGGCGGCAGTGGCGGTATTTGCCGCGATGGCGACCGGCGCCAGCCCATTGGCGATGGCCCAAGACCTTGGCTGGTACGGCGGCGCCAACGTCGGGCGCTCGGCGGCCAGCATTGACGATGCCCGAATCACCAGCGGTCTGGCTGCCGGTGGTCTTGGCACCAGCTCGATCTCTGACCGGGACCGCAGCACCGGCTTCAAGCTTTACGGCGGCTACCAGTTCCACCGCAACTTCGCGCTCGAAGGCGGCTATTTCGATCTGGGCAAGTTCGGCTACACCGCCAACACCATCCCGACAGGCACGCTCGATGGCACCATCAAGCTCAAAGGCTTCAACCTCGACGCGGTCGGCATCTTGCCGATCACCGACCGGTTTTCTGCCCTCGGCCGCGTCGGTTTGAACTACGCCCAGGCCCGCGATTCCTTCACCGGAACCGGCGCCGTCAACGTCACCAACCCGAACCCCAGCAAAAGCGGCACGAACTACAAGCTCGGTGTGGGCCTGCAATACGCGTTCACCGAAGCACTCGGCATGCGCGCCGAGGTGGAGCGTTACCGCGTGAACGACGCCGTGGGCAACAAGGGCCATGTCGATCTCTTCTCGGTCGGTCTGGTCTACCGCTTTGGCGGTAAGCCGCAGCCTGTGCAGCGCGTAGCCACACCCGCCTACGTGGCCGTGGCTCCCGAGCCTGCGCCGGTCGTCGTGGCACCACCCCCGCCGCCGCCGCCACCCCCACCGCCGATGAAGGTGACTTTCTCGGCTGACTCGCTGTTCGATTTCGACAAGGCGAACCTCAAGCCCGCCGGCAGGCAGCAGCTCGACAAGTTCGCGGCAGACCTCAAGGGCGTGAAGTACGACGCCGTGGCCGTGACCGGCCACACTGACCGTATCGGCGCACAGGCCTACAACCTGAAGCTGTCAGCCCGGCGTGCCGATGCTGTGAAGGCCTACCTGGTCGAATCCGGAATTCCGGCCAGCGCGATTGCGGCCAAGGGCGTGAATGGCGCCAACCCTGTGACCAAACCTGAAGATTGCAAGGGCAGCAAGCCGACGGCCAAGCTGATCGCCTGCCTGCAGCCCGACCGCCGCGTGGAAGTTGAAGTTTCGGGCACGCGCTGAGTCGGCTGCACGAAGTTTGTACCGTTGGCCGCCAGGTATCGAAGAGGAGGCCTGAAACAAGCCCCTTCGATACCTCAGGGCGAACGGGTGCTGTGGCATGCGCCAGCGCCTTCACCAGCCTATGGTGAAATAACGGTCAGATTACTCCATCACCGGGATTTCACATGCTCAAACTGTCCTTCGCCGCCTTGTTCGCGGCTGCTTTCCTGATGACTGGCTGCAAGGACGCGGCCGGCCCCGGTGCTGCGGGCGGCGCCAAGTCGGCCTCCGCGCCGGTATCGGTTGCTGCCATTGCCGCCGAAGCCACAGGTTTTACCGTGGGCTCGGCCATGAGCGCCCGCACTGTCTATGTATTTTTCGACGCCCAGTGCCCGCATTGCAGCGAGCTGTGGCGCAACGCCAAGCCGCTCAAGTCGCAGGCCAAGTTTGTCTGGATTCCCGTCGGCTTGCTCAATGCCGCCAGCACAGCCCAGGGCGCCACGCTGCTGGCCTCTAAAGACGCGGTGGCGCTGATGGACGAGCATGAGGCGTCGATGCTGGCCAAGCGCGGCGGCATCAGCGGCGGCAGCGACATTGACGCGCAGAAAGACCAGGTGGCCAAAAACACCCAGTTACTGAACCGCTTTGGCTTTGCCTCGATTCCGACCATCGTCGGCACCCATGCCGAAACCGGGGCGCTGGTGACCAAGGAAGGCGCGCTGCCGACCGCGGCGCTGGCCTCGCTGCTCGGACTGCAGGTTCCGGCCGCCGAGGCACCTGCGCGCTGAACCGGTCGGCGGCAGCCTGTTCTTCAGGCCCGAAAGCTCGCACGGGCCATAGGGGCATTTTTATGCATAAAAAGTGCCTCTAGCCCAGGTAATACCTGCGCAAACAGCTATTATTTTTATAGCGGATTCCGTTTGATCCGCTCACCTGAAGCGGAACCCGCGAGCCATTTGTGGGGCCACCGGACCCAAATGCCTTCTGCCGCCCAAGCGCCTAGCAGAAGTCGTCTTTGATCACCAGATAACGACTTGAAAAATCCGGTTTCAAATGTGACATCTTATGTACGCTACCGTACATACAAATCACGCTGCTCTGCCTATACTGGATTGTTAGGCGGTCACAGCGACCCATTTGTTCAAATGGTCAGGCCGCCGTACAAATTCGCCCTGGAATTCCGAGATGGTCAGTATCAAGAACGCAAAGCAAAACCAGCTGCTCGCAGCCATGCCAGAAGCGGAGTGGAAGCGTTGGCTACCCGACATGGAAGCCATCGACATGCCCTTGGGCCACGTGCTCTATGAGCCGGGCAGCACTCTCAGCCACGTTTACTTCCCCACCACCGCCATCATTTCGATGCTTTACGTGCTTGAAAACGGCGCGTCAGCTGAGATTGCCGTCGTCGGCAACGAGGGGCTGGTTGGCATTTCACTGTTCATGGGCGGCGAGTCAACCCCCAGCCGAGCCGTGGTGCAAAGCGCCGGCAAGGGCTTCAGGTTGCCCGCCCAAGCGATGAAAAACGAATTCAACCGCGGCGGCGCCGTGCTGCACTTGCTGCTGCGCTATACCCAGGCGCTGATCACGCAGATGTCGCAGACGGCCGTCTGCAACCGGCATCATTCGCTAGACCAGCAACTGTGCCGCTGGCTGCTGCTCAGCCTCGACAGGCTCGAAGGCAGCGAGCTGGTGATGACGCAGGAGTTGATTTCCAACATGCTCGGCGTGCGCCGTGAAGGCGTGACCGAAGCGGCGCTGCAATTGCAGGCCGCCGGGCTGATCAAGTATTCGCGCGGGCGCATTTCGGTGCTGGACCGGCCGGGGCTGGAGAAACGGTCTTGCGAGTGCTACAACGTGGTGAAGAAGGAATACGACCGCCTGAAGGAAATGCCGCTGGAGGCGATGCGCGCTCCGGTTTAGCACCAGTCCACCTTCGATTTAAATTACCCGTTGGTGTGCTGGCGCACAGACAGGTGAGATGCGTCGTGCATACTGGGTGCACCAACGCGCTATGCATTTCGCAGCAGCGCGCCAGCGACGCCCCTGTTTATCGGGGGGCAGTAGCACACCGGAAAGCCATTTTGGCCCCCCCAAAAAACCATTTGATCGAGCTGTTACCCAGCAAAGACAGGCTGCGCCTGCTTGAAATATGTCAACCTGTTGATATGACGCTGGCAGAGGTGCTCAGCGAGCCTGGCGAAGAGACCCGCTACGTTTACTTCCCGACCGAGGGCTTTATTTCGCTGGTGGCCATGGCCAGCGGTAGCCCGGGGGTGGAAGTCGGCATGGTCGGCCGTGAAGGCATGCTGGGTGCGCAGCTGGTGCTGGGGGTGGCGAAGTCTCCACTTCATTCGGTCGTACAGGGGCAGGGCACGGCCTGGCGCATTCCGGCACGCGCTTTTCGCGGTGAACTGACGCGCAGCAGCGCCTTGAAGCGGCACCTGCACCGCTACCTGTACGTGTTGATGGCGCAGCAGTCGACATCGGCCGCCTGCATGCGCTTTCACCTGACGGGTCCGCGCCTGGCGCGCTGGCTGCTGATGAGCCAGGACCGCGCGCGTGCCGACAGCTTTCATGTCACGCAGGAGTTTCTGGCCTACATGCTGGGCATGCGCCGCGTGGGTATCACGGCTGCCGCCGGAGCCCTGCAAAAAGAGGGATTGATCGAATATGCCCGGGGTGAGGTGACGGTGCTTGACCGCAGTGGTTTGGAGGCAGCGGCCTGCAGCTGCTACGCCACTGAGCAGGACGCGTACACCGAATTACTGGGCTGATTGCCGGGTCGCCAAGGCACTCCGTCCGTCCGCTAGAACCTTCGACCGCAGGGTTTTCAGCGTACCTGCGCACAAAATTTCTGCTGCCAAATACGATGTATGTGCGGTAGCGTACAGACTACCCATCATAGAGCCATTAAAACTAAGGCAAGACCGGAACCATTCCGGTAATTTCCTCGATGCGCTAGCGGCTGGCAGCAACGACGAAGGTTACTCGCACTCCATTGCAGGAGGTACCTATGCCGGACTTTATTCACAAGAATTCTGAAGACCCGGACGCACTGCCGGTGAATGAAAGATCCAGCTCATTCATTGACGGGGTTGCATTTCTGGACTTTGTGCGCCTGAAAAGTCTGGCTACTTCCAAAGACGGCAGCGCGGCAAAAAACGACGCGACCCCGGGTTCTGGCAGCGACGCAGCGAACGACACTTCAGATGGGCATGACCACGCCATGGCTCATCCGCCCATGAACAGCCAGGCAAACGCTCAACTCAACGCCGGGATCGACGTTGAAGACTGGGACTCGCTTTTCGGAGCCGTTGAAGAGCGGCTGCGTACCACGGTAGATGAGCTGGATTCGACTACAGCACCTTTGGTAGCGCCAGAAAAAGTGTCACGCATCAAGTCTGTGGTGCTCGACTGCGTCAGCGCGCTGGACAAACTGCACCAGGCCCTGATACAGGAGCGCAGCAGACATGTAGCAGTTGCGCTGATGCGCCAGCTGAACGGGGCCACTTCTGATACCGCCGAGGCGTCACGGCTGACAAACGGGCTTGACCCCAGCCAGAACAATCAACCCCGCTAACGGTGCACAGGGCGCCGCGCAACAATGCTGTAAGTATTGGGAAGTTTGTCTGATGCCTTCTGAACACCATGATGCCACCGGCAAAAGTTTTTACCTGCGCCCGGTTCCCGAGCAGCCCGCCCATCCCGATTTTGGCAACTCCGATCGATCCGGGTTTTCGAACTCAACGATTGACCGCGACGCCTACCGGTTTGCCGACCGGCCCAACACCCGTGACTTCGACACCATGCTGGCGGCCTACATGTGGTCGGGCGGCATCGCTCGCCACCAGGAAGTCGCCAGTCGCCTCGAAGAAACCCAGGCCGGAACTTCTTCCAGCCTGCAAAGATTACTCGACTCGCATGCTGTTTTTGCCTTCGACTGGCGCGGCAGTCTGTGGCTGCCGATGTTTCAGTTCCAGCAACCCGCCTTGTTCGTGAAGCCACCATCACGCAAGGTGCTCTCTGAGTTGGCCGGCGTGTTCGACGGCTGGTCTCTGGCCGTGTGGTACCTGCAACCCAACATCTGGCTCGAAAATCGCCGCCCCATCGACATGCTGGACCAGCATCCCTCAGCGGTGCTGGCAGCTGCACGGGGCGACCGCTTCATTGCGACGGATTCGCTCCAGCGGGCTCAGTAGCCGTCTTTTGGGCCTGATTTCAAGCAAAAAAGGCTTCCAGCCCAGAGGAAATGTGCGCCGGCAGCTATCTATTTCATAGCGACAGCAATCCGGGAAGTTTCGGAAAGCAGTCCCCGGCTTCCTGCGGCGTCATTTACTCCTTACCACCCAGCACGGCAGCCTGCGCTTCAGGCGTGCCGTGCGTGTGTCATGCAGCGCTTTTTCTACGAGAGTGGCTGGCTGTCGCTGCTTTCATCCGGCGGAACCGCAAAGCTGTCCTTGATCAGCAGCGGCTCCGACTTTTCGTCGTTTGGATCCAGCCCCATCAGATAGGCGATGAAGCTGCCCACCGTCGTGCCTGCGCTGTCAGGCACGGTGCCGGGCGTGGCAGCGCCTTGCGTGCTGGTGTCACTGCTGCTGTCGGAACATCCGGCGACCGTCAGCAGCGCCGCTGCCAGGCCACTGGCCAGCCAGAGTTTTGAACTTGTTTTCATGTGCAGTCTCCTGGGGGTTAAGGAAAGACCGTGCCGGCTGGCGCCACAGGATTGAAGTTGCCCGGAATCGGCGTGTTCAGGTACGGAAAGGTGATGCCAAAGTTGGCGGGGCTCTTGCGCACCCCGTCGGTCAGCGCCGCGCCGCCCGCCGGTGCATCGGTGGGCCTGCAGCCCACCTTCAGCGTGTCGGTCGTGCCTGTCAGCACGCACAGCGCACCCATGGCCACGCGCAGCGACAGGTCCACCACGTCGTCGGCAGGCCGGCGTCCGTTCGGATAACCGGAGTTGTCGCCAGCGGCCACACCCAGCACGTTCTGCGCACCGGGCGCCGTCGGCACGGCAGGCACCGCCGTGTTGAGCCGCAGCATTTCAGCCAGCACGCCATTGCCGGCCTTCACCGCAGCATGCTGGTTCACGTCGAAGAGACCTTTCAAAAACACCGTCACCAGGTCGGTGCGCGGGAAGTTCGTCGGGGCCGGGGCGCTGGGGAACAGCGTCTGGATCACGGCTGGCAGCACCGGGTTGGTGACGTAGTCAGCAAACGTGGTGTCGTTCTTCGGCTTGGACGCGTTGAACTTGTCCTTGTCGTCGATGCCGATGATCAGCTCATTGACCAGCGGCATGCCGACGCGTGACACCTGCGTCCACGGGCCACCGGTGCGGGTGACCTTGCCCAAGCCGGTGGCGGGGCTACCGTCCAGCAGGCGGCCCTGGCGCAGGCTGGCGGTGGTGTAGGCACCAATGACCGGGTCCGTACCGTTGGTCAGGCAGGAAATTGGCAACTCCATCGCCAGCGTGCTGACGTTTTTCGCTTCCAGGTCGTTGTTGTTACCGCCACTTTCTGTACCGAGCGGGTTCAGGTTGAACAGGTCGAACGATTTGCCCACGGCGATGAAGAAGGGCTCCTTGCGCTGGCCGACAAACACGCGGCCCGGCACGGCGCAGCCGGGAATGGCGACGTTGTAAATGTGCTGGCCCGCGTAGGTGGCGTAGCCAGTGGCGCTGCCGAAAGTTTTGTCGCCGATGTTGTCGACCGGCTTGTCGAAGGTCGCCAGGCCATTGGCGCTGTTGGTGATGCTGATGTTGCTGCGGCTGCCGGTGCGGCGGCCACCGCGAACCAGGTCGACGGTGAAGGTTTCACGCACGTTCAGGCTGGCGGGGTTGACGCCAGAAATGGTGCTGCTGTTGATCAGCGGAATCTTCACCAGTTTGCCGCCGATATTGAGCGCGGTGGCCTTGGATGTGTTTTTGAAGCGAAACTGAAAGCTCAGGTCTTCCACGCCGTCGCCGTTGTTGTCGATGTGAATTTCATACAGCGCGTCGGGGTCGAACATCGCGAAGTTCGGGCCACCCTGCGGGTCCTGAAACGGCTGGTAATTGGCGAGGATCGTCACAAAATTCGCGCGACCAGTTTCATAGCTGCGAAACATGTAGAGGTCGGTGCCATCGACCTTGGGCTGGCCG
>JANNKV010000004.1:0-7638 GCA_031396485.1 Polaromonas sp.
TTTTATGGTGCCGGCGAGCTGGTGGAGATCGACAAATTTCCGAACGTCACGCGGGCACTGGCTGCTTTTGTTGCGCGTCCTGCGGTTGACAAGGGGCTGAACATCCCGAAGCGCGCTTGAGCACTGCTTTCAGGGTAAAAACATGCTCCAGCCCAGGTAATACGTGCGCCAGCAGCTATTAAATGAATAGCAACCAGGTATTGCGATAGACGCTCGCAAGGCGCCCTAAGCCGGCGCCCCCGGCTGCTTCAGCGGATGCGAATCCGCAAACGCCGGTATCGCCATACAGTTCGCAAACACGCGCTGGCATTCGGGGTAGCCGCCGGTGTCGCACTTGAAGAACTGCGCCGCGATGATGTGCGAGGCCAGGCAAATGTCGGCGATCGTTGGCGTGTCGCCGTGGCAGAACTCGCCGGTGTGCGCAGACGCGTGCAGATCGGCTTCGATCGCGTCCAGTGCAGTCAGCAGCGCGCGGTCCAGCCAGCTTTTGAGTTCACCGTCGTGCAGCCCGGCTTCCTGCTGCAAAAATTCACGTACGCGGGGCACCAGCAACGGGTGCGCGTCGGCGGCGACGATGAGGGACAGCCCGCGCACGCGGGCGCGCGCTGCCAGGTCTTTGGGCAGCAGGGCGGGTGTTGGATGGGCTTCTTCGAGGTATTCCAGAATCGCCAGCGACTGGAACAGCACGGCGCCGTGGCCGTCGTCGAGTGCGGGCAACACGCCTTGCGGGCTGAGCTTCTTGAACGCCTCGCCGCGGTGCTCGTTGCCCTGCATGTTGATGGCTTTGACTTCGTGCGGGACGCTTTTCAGCGCCAGTGCGACGCGGACGCGGTAGGTGGCGAGCGAGCGCCAGTTGCCGTAAAGAATCATGAGGGCTCCAGCAGGTGGTTGAGGGATGCCAGCTACGTTATCAGACAAACTGGCGGGCTGCGCCAATGACGCCGGGCCGCCTGCGCCAAGTTCATTGACGCTACGTTTTAAATAGCAGTCTGCGCAGGCAATACCTGGGCTAGAAGCCATTTTTAATCACAAAGAGGCGTCAACAGGCTTCCCGCAGGCGCAATACCTACCCGAGCGCGTTCAGTCTTCCCCGCGGTCGTCGTCCTCCTCGCCTTTCGCTTTCTTCGGCTTCAGGCCAATCACCGTGCCCTCGCGCCGCAGGTCAGCCCCGCCGTATTGCCGGCCGCTGCGCAAATCCATCACCACCCCCTGCACCGAGCCGATCGTGCTCAGGCACCCATTGCTGCCCGCCGCGCCCAGGCCCAGATGGCCCAAGCCGCGCAGGTAGTCTTGCGTGGCGATGCTGAACTTGGGCTGCATGAAAGCCTCGATGCCTTCGCACGAAATGGTGCCGGTCGCACTGGTCACCGACAGGCGCGGCGCGTCGATGGCCTGCTGGATCGACATGCGGTGGTCAACCAGATTGAGCGTCACGTTGAAGACCGAATTGATGATGGTTGCGCCGCCCGGTGAGCCGTAGGCGGCCACGGGCTCGCGGCCGCGGAAGACGATGGCAGGCGACATCGAACTGCGTGGGCGTTTGTTGGCAGCCACGTCATTGGCGCCCGGGTTGCCGGTGGCCGCATTCACGGTCGGGTCGAAGTTGAAATCGGTCAGCTCGTTGTTCAGCAAAAAGCCGTAGCCCGGCACCGTGATGCCGGTTCCCCAGGTCGATTCGATGGTCGTGGTGAAGCTCACCACATTGCCCCATTTGTCGACGACCGAGTAGTGCGTGGTGTGCGACGGTTTTTCTTCTTCGTCCTTGCTGACGCCCAGATTCGTTTTCTTGTTGCCGGTCATCGCCGCATCAAAAGGCAGCGGGTTGCCGGCGGCAGGGGGCGCCATGCGCGCGGTCGGGTTGATCATGGCCGAGCGGGTGGCGATGTAGTCTCTATTCACCAGACCGACCTTGGGCACCGGCACGAAGTCTTCGTCGCCCATCCACACGGCGCGGTCGGCAAAGGCCAGCCGCATCGCCTCGGTCATTACATGCAGTGTGTTGCGTCCGCCAAAGCCGTAGCCCTGCGCGGCGTCGCCGATCGGGAAGCGCTCGACCAGGCCCAGCATTTGGCCCACAGTCAGCCCGCCCGACGACGGCGGCGACATGGCCGCGACCGTCCAGCCACGGTAGTTGACCTTGATCGGCTCGCGAATCACGGCCTTGTAATTCGCCAGGTCCTGCAGCGTCATGCGGCCGGCGCCTTCGGCGGGTGTCGGTGTGCGGGTGCGCAGCTGCGCGGCGACGATGGCCTGCGCAATTTCACCCTGGTAAAAAACCTTGGGACCTTGCGCAGCGATCAGCTTGAAGGTTTTGGCCAGATCGGGTTGCCTGAGCAAGTCGCCGGTGGCCAGAGGCACGCCGCCGGGGCGAAAAATCGCTGCGGTTTCAGGCTGGAAGGACGTGCGCCCGCCGTCGCCGACGATGTTGGCGGCCAGAAAGCGGTTGATGCGAAAGCCGTCTTCAGCCGCGCGGATGGCCGGCTGCAGCGACTCTGCCAGCGAAATGGTGCCCCAGCTGCGCAGCGCAGCATCCACGGCGGCCAGCGTGCCCGGCACCCCCACGGCCAGGCCGCTGGTCGACGCGATGGTGAAGCGCTGCGCGGCCGGCACGCCCGTCAAAACGAACTGCGTCGGCGTGGCGGCAGCGGGCGCTTTTTCGCGGCCGTCGATGGCGAATGTTTTCTCTTTTTTGGCGAGGTGAATCATCATGAAGCCACCGCCGCCTATGCCCGAAAACTGCGGCTCGACCACGTTCAGCACGAACTGGATCGCCGCGGCCGCATCGATCGCATTGCCGCCGCGCGCCAGCACATCGCCGCCGGCTTGCGCCGCCAGCGGATGCGAGACCGACACCACGCCGCCCTTGTAAGCCTGGCCGTCCCACGGTGGGGCGGGCGGCACCGCCTCCAGCGTCGGCGGCAGCGTGATGCCCGGCGAAAGGCCGAGCGACTTGACCGGTTCGCGTGCGAGGGTAGTCAAAGGCAGCGCAGCGGCTAGCGCCATGGCAGCCAGCCTCAAGCTGAAGCGCGGGACCGAAGTCGCAGTGCTGGGCGATGCCGCAAAGGACAAATCAATCGGCAAATCAATCGTTGGATCAGATGAATCAGGCGCGGCGCGAGTCATGAAATCTCCTTGAAGTGAGGCAGAAAGTGCGCGGGGACGGCGGCTGCATGCTACGCCGGGGCTTTGCGTTTGCCAACTGCCCCGCGTGAACGGCTCCAGGGGCAAAAATCATCATAAAAAAGCGCTGCAGACCAGGTAAAACATGCGCACGCAGCTATCAATTAAATAGCGACCAATTTCGCCAGATGTGACGGTTTACGTCGAGAGCTGGCAATGTAAAGAGCTGTAAGTGACGTTCGCCAGATGGTGGCCTGGATCAGCTAATCACCGCACAGACCAGCGACCCCATGCCGGAGAACCAAAATCTGCGCGTGACCGCATCCGTCTTTCCTTTTTTGGGCAGACGGCATCTTTTAGGAGCATCTGCGTGCAGATAGCCGCTGGGTCATGCTGACGCAAGAACTCATTCCTTTTGCCGCCAGGCGCTAGCCGCTAGGGATAGCCCTAGGAAAAAACACCGCCCCGGCACCCGGGGGGAGCACAGCGGCGGCTTACAGTCGCGCTTGGTACGCTTTTTGCACCTCTTGCGGCGACCTTGAAAACGATCAGCAGTCCTTACCTTTGGAGAAATCATCTTGAAACAAGCTCAGAAAATCGGCTTTATGGCCGCGGCCGTTGCGGCCCTCGCGATCCTCTCGGCGCCAGCGCATGCAGGCAAAACCGTGGACGCCATCAAGGCGCGCGGCCAGGTGGTTTGCGGTGTCAATACAGGGCTGGCCGGCTTTTCCGGCGCCGACAGCAACGGCGTCTGGACGGGTCTGGACGTTGATGTCTGCAAGGCGATTGCCGCAGCCGTGCTGGGCGATGCCACCAAGGTGAAATGGGTTCCGCTGAACGCGCAGCAGCGCTTCACCGCGCTGCAGTCCGGTGAAGTCGATATTCTGTCGCGCAACACCACGTTCTCTCTCACGCGTGATGCGTCGCTGGGCTTGAGCATGACGGCCGTCACCTACTACGACGGCCAGGGTTTCATGGTGCCGGTCAAGGGCAAGGTCACCAGCGCCAAGCAGCTCAAGGGCGCGACGGTCTGTGTGCAGTCTGGCACCACGACCGAGAAAAACCTGACCGATTACAGCAAGGCCAACAGCCTGAACATGAAGCCGGTGGTGTTTGAAAAGCTCGAAGCCGTCAATGCGGCTTATTTCTCCGGTCGTTGCCAGGCTTACACCACCGACGCATCGGGGCTGGCATCGATCCGCAACAAGGAGGCTACCAAGCCGGACGAGCACAGGATCCTGTCGGACCTGATTTCGAAAGAGCCGCTCGGCCCCATGGTGCGCCGCGGTGACGACGAGTGGTTCGCCATCACTAAATGGGTGATCTACGGCCTGATCGAAGCCGAAGAGTATGGCGTGACGCAGGCCAACGTCGACCAGATGCAAAAAGAGAGTAAAGACCCGGTGGTGGGCCGTTTGCTGGGCAGCACCGAAGACACTGGCAAGCTGCTGGGTCTGGACAAGGACTGGCTGGCCCGTGGCATCAAGGCCGTCGGCAACTACGGCGAAATCTTCGAGCGCAATGTGGGCCCGAAAACTCCGCTGGCCCTGCCGCGCGGCGCCAACAACCTGTGGACCAAGGGTGGCCAGATGTACGCCTTTCCGGTGCGCTGATCCGGGCGGATGATGACTGACCCCACCGGTCAGTGATTTCAAGTCCAGGCAAAAACGGGCCTTTCTGGTGCAGCGATGCGCGAAGCGGGGTCCGTTTTTGTTTTGCTTTTAGTTTTTAACCCATCAACCTGAGCGCAACCGCATGCTAGACAAGCCCATTCAAGCGGTGCTGATTCCCCCGCGCCCCATGCCGCCGCCGCGGCGCAGCGCTTTTTCGTGGCGCAGCAAGCAGGCGCGAGGCGTGATTTATCAGATTCTGGTGATGTCGCTGGTGGCTTTTCTGGTGTGGCTGCTGGTCAGCAACACGCTGGCCAACATGAAGGCGCGTGGCATCCAGAGCGGCTTTGATTTTTTGACGCAGACCGCTGGCTTCGACATTGGCGAGGAAATCACCGGTTACGACTCGGGCCAGGCCTATTGGCGCGCGTTTCTGGCCGGTGTGGCCAACACACTGCGCGTCGCGGTGATCGGCATTGTGTTGACCACCATTCTGGGCACCTTGCTGGGCATTGGCCGCTTTTCCCGCAATGCCCTGGTGCGGGGTATCTGCTACGCCTACGTCGAGTGCTTTCGCAACATTCCGGTGCTGCTGCAACTGTTGATGTGGTACCTGATCTTCACCGAATACCTGCCGTCGATTGATGAAGCGTTGACGGTTGGCAACATGTTTTTTGTGAGTAAAAACGGCGTGTCGTTCCCTTCACCGGTCTGGTCGCCGGGCTACCTGTTCGCGCTGGCGGGCTTGCTGGTTGGGGCAGTCGCCGCCGTTGCATATGCCCGCAGCGCACGCAAGGCGTTTGACCTGACCGGGCACATACGGCCGGTGCTGTGGGTGTCGCTGGCTTTGCTGATCGTCGGCACGCTGGTCGGCTGGCTGGTCGGTGGTGGGCCGTGGGAATGGAATGTGCCTGTGAAAAATGAGGTACAGGTCGAGGGCGGCGGCGCGCTGTCGCCCGAGTACATGGCCTTGCTGCTCGGACTGGTGCTGTATACCTCAGCGTTTGTGGCCGAAGTGGTGCGTGGCGGCATCGCGTCGGTGGCGGCGGGGCAGCATGAAGCCAGCGCATCGCTGGGCTTGTCGCAACGCCTCTCCATGCGGTTGGTGATCTTGCCGCAGGCGCTGCGCGTGATCATTCCGCCGATGACCAACCAGTTCCTGAACCTGACCAAAAACTCTTCGCTGGCGGTGGCCATCGGCTACCCCGATGTGGTGTCGATTGCCAATACGTCGCTGAACCAGACCGGGCGGGCGGTCGAATGCATCGCGATCATCATGCTGGTCTACCTGACGCTGTCGCTCATCACGTCAGCATTCATGAACTGGTTCAACGCCCGTGCGGCCATCAAGGAAAGGTAGCTATGGCTGCAGTACTTGCTCCCTCTTCACCGGCCACCTCGCCGGCGCCAATTCTCGCGCGCCCGGCGCCGGTCAAAACCGAAGGCTTCGTGCCGTGGCTGCGATCCAATCTGTTCGCCAGCGTGCCGAATGCCTTGCTGTCGCTGGCGATGCTGGCCTTGCTGGTGTGGATTGCTTCCGGCATTTTGCGTTGGGGTGTTTTTCAGGCGGTGTTCGCCGCTGATGCCGACTCGTGCCAGGCCGCGCGTGGCTTGGGCGCATGCTGGGGCGTCGTCAACGAAAAAGCCCGGCTGATTTTGCTGGGCCGCTATCCGCGCGTCGAGCACTGGCGCCCGGCGCTGGCCACGCTGCTGCTGGTCGGGCTGGTGGTGGCCAGCTGCAGCCAGTTTTTCTGGAAGCCCTGGCTGCTCGCCCTGTGGGCCGCGGTGCTGGCCGTGTTTTTCACGCTGATGAGCGGCGGCGTACTGGGTTTAAGCAAAGTCACCACCGACCAGTGGGGCGGACTGCCATTGACGATTTTGCTGACCGTGATTTCAATGACGCTGGCCTTCCCGATTGCCGTCGCAGTGGCGCTGGGGCGTCGCTCCAATCTGCCGGCCATCATGAGCCTGTGCGTGGTCTATGTCGAGCTGATTCGGGGCGTGCCGCTGATCTCGGTGCTGTTCATGGCGTCGTTCATGTTTCCGCTGTTCATGCCGGTCGGCAAGTCGCCGGACGTGCTGATTCGCGTGATCGTCGGCATCACGCTGTTTGCCGCAGCCTATATGGCTGAAATCATTCGCGGCGGCTTGCAGTCATTGCCGAAAGGGCAGATTGAGGCGGCCGCCAGTCTGGGCCTCGGCTACTGGCAAACGCAGATCAAGATCGTGCTGCCGCAGGCACTCGGCGCCGTGGTGCCGAGCATCATGAACAACTTCATCTCGCTGTTCAAAGACACCTCGCTGGTCACCATCGTATCGCTATATGAATTAACCGGCGCACTGAGCCTGGCGGTCGGTTCTGACCCAAACTGGCGGCCGTTCAAGATCGAGTCTTACCTGTTCATCGCCGCGATTTACTTTGCCTGCTGCTTTGCCATGTCGCGCTACAGCCTGTGGATTGAAAAACGGCTGGCTGTGGGCAAGGCGCGCTAAACGCAAAAGAATACGAAAGAAAAAATGAGTGAATCCATCATCAATTTTGCGCGCGTCAACAAATGGTATGGCAACAACTTTCATGTGCTGCGAGACATTGACCTGGAGGTAGCGCAGGGCGAGCGGCTGGTGATTTGCGGGCCGTCAGGCTCGGGTAAATCGACGCTGATTCGCTGCATCAATGCGCTGGAAGACTATCAAGAGGGCACGCTTAAGGTCGCGGGCTCGGTGCTGGGTGACGACGTCAAAGCGATTGACGCGGTGCGGCGCCAAGTCGGCATGGTGTTCCAGTTGCGGCCCTCCAGAGCGATTTTGTAACAGAAAGCGGCCCTCGAGTTCAAAAGGTTTATCATCCCTGAACTAATGAATGATTTAGATTTAGGTAAGTAGCGTATTTTAGATATTGAAATAGAAA
>JANNKV010000009.1:0-1926 GCA_031396485.1 Polaromonas sp.
GCCCTTGCCCGGCGCGGTGGTGCCCGAGATGACGTCGAGCATGATTGAAATTTCGACCAGTGTCTGCAAATCATCGGCCGAGGTGCTGAGCCAGCTCTCGCAGATTCGTGACGCGCTGGTCAAATGCGCCGACAAGCTCAATATTGCGGTGGTTGGCGGCGGCACGCATCCTTTCCAGCAGTGGCATGAGCGCCGCATTTACGACAAGCCGCGCTTTCGGGAACTGTCCGAACTTTACGGCTACCTGTCCAAGCAGTTCACGATTTTCGGCCAGCATGTGCATGTCGGCTGCCCTGATGCCGACACCGCGCTGCTCACGCTGCACCGCATGTCGCGCTACATCCCGCACTTCATTGCGCTGTCGGCGTCGAGCCCTTATGTGCAGGGACAAGACACGGCGTTTGACTCGGCGCGGCTCAATTCGGTGTTTGCGTTTCCGC
The DNA here is from genome assembly GCA_031396485.1 of Polaromonas sp. Taxonomy (GTDB): domain Bacteria; phylum Pseudomonadota; class Gammaproteobacteria; order Burkholderiales; family Burkholderiaceae_C; genus Polaromonas. The sequence goes on from JANNKV010000009.1 coordinate 441, forward strand.
TGTCGGGCCGCGCGCCGTTTGCCCTCACATGGGACGAGTTCACGGTGTACTTCAACAAGATGACCCACACCGGCGTGGTCAAGAGCATGAAGGATTTTTACTGGGACATCCGGCCCAAGCCGGAGTTTGGCACGATCGAAATCCGGGTGTTCGACACGCCGCTGACCATCGAGCGCGCCAGCGCGCTGGCCGGCTTTGTGCAGTCGCTCGCGGCCTGGTTCATGCGTGAAGAACCCTTCATGCCGACCGAAGACGACTACCTCGTCTACACCTACAACCGCTTTCAGGCCTGCCGCTTCGGACTGGACGCGGTGTATGTCGATCCGGCCACCGGCGGCCACATGCCGCTGCGCGACCACATCCTGCTCACGATGGGCCAGATCGAAGGGCATGCCGCCACCGTCGGCGCGACCCAGGCCATCGGCCTGCTGCGCCGCAGCGTCGAGAACGCTGACAACGACGCCCGCTGGCTGCGCGAGCGTCAGGGCGAGGAACGCCTGCTGGCCGAAGTCATTCGCCAGGCAGCGAAGCGTTTCCGCGGGGAGCTGACGCACATGCAGCGCAACTGATTCCATTTCCAAATCAACCCCTGGCTGCGCGCGCAGGTATGCTTGCCCGCATGGGTGAATTCGACCTCATTGCACGTTATTTCAAACGCCCGGTAGCCCGTGCCGCACTGGGCGTCGGCGATGACTGCGCGCTGCTCGCGCCCCGGCCCAACACGCAGCTGGCCATTTCCAGCGACATGCTGGTCGAAGGCCGGCATTTTTTTGCCGATGTGGACGCGGCTGCGCTCGGCCACAAAGCGCTGGCCGTGAACCTGAGCGACCTGGCCGCCTGTGGCGCCAAACCGCTGGCCTTCACGCTCGCGCTGGCCTTGCCGCGCATTGATGAGCCATGGCTGGCGGGATTTTCGCGCGGGCTTTTTGCACTGGCCGATCTGCACGGCTGCGAACTGGTCGGCGGCGACACCACGCAAGGCCCTTTGACAGTCTGTATCACCGTGTTCGGCGAAGTGCCGGTGGCGGACGGGCGCTCGCGGGCGTTGCTGCGCTCAGGCGCGCAGGCTGGTGACGATATCTACGTCAGCGGCACGCTGGGCGATGCTCGGCTCGTGCTGGAGGCGATGCGCGGTAAGGTCGAACTGCCCACTGCGGTTTTTGAAACGGCACGGGAACGGCTCGAACGCCCGACCCCGCGCGTTGCGCTCGGCCAGGCCTTGCGCGGCGTGGCGACGGCGGCCATCGACGTGAGCGACGGCCTGCTCGGCGACCTGCAGCATGTCCTCGACGCTTCTTCACTGGGAGCCGTCATCGACACCTCAATCGCTATTAATTTAATAGCTGCTCGCGCATATTCTTCCTGGGCTAGCAGCCTTTTTTCTTATAAAAATCAGCTGCAATACGTGCTGGCGGGCGGTGACGACTACGAACTGGTCTTCACGGCGCCAGTGGCCGCCCGAGACCCCGTGCAGGCCGCGTCGCAC
>JANNKV010000140.1:0-15517 GCA_031396485.1 Polaromonas sp.
AGCGCAGCGGAGGGACGCAGGCACCAGGGTCGCCTTTTTTTGGCTTACCTTATTTTGGCGAAGCAAAAAAAGGTGAGTCGCCCGCCGCGGCGATAGAGCGGCACCGGAATTTGGCGGAAAGCACGGTCGCTCAATCAACGAAAAGGCTTCAACAGGCTCAGCCCGAACGGTCAGGAGGTGACAGGCTTCGATACGCCGAAACCTCTCAATACACAGCAAAACAATAAAGCAACCCACCCCCACCAGTAGCCTTCAACGCCTCCATGCTGCAACCGCGGGAAGGATGCGACATATTCCAGGATTTTGCCGGTGGCAAGTCGTTCAGGCCCATGCGGTCGTGATGACCGACGATGGCCGAGCCTTCACCGCTTTTGGTCCAGTTGCCGCAGGTGGTATCTAGAGCCGAAGTATCGGCGCGGCCCTCTGCCGTGGAGCCCGTCAGGATGTCGTGCATGTTCACCGGGTCGCCGCGGCCGCTGACGATTTCGCCTTTTTCCGTCAACGAGTTTTGCTTGCTGAGCTTGTTGTTCGGGCCATGCAGGTCATCGACGCTGGCAGCCATCAGCATGCCCTTGGCGTTGAGCCAGGGACCGCGGCCGATGCGGTCACGTGCGTTCACGGCGGGGCTGCCGCCTGCGGACGTGGCACTGAGGTAGGCGCGCCAGGTTTTGTCGCCAGCGCCGGCCGAGCTGGCCAGTTTCTGGCAGTAGGCGTCAGCACCGGCCAGGCCGCCAAAATCAGCGCCCTTGCCCGGGTTGGTGCTGGTGACGAAGAAACTCATGGGGCTCATCGACGCCTTGGCAGCGGGCGGTGGCGGCATCGTCGGTGAGCAGGCGCCCAGCAGGGTCGCCATGCACGCTACAAGAAGAGGGGTGAAGAAAGAGGCAGGTCGATGCATGGCAGGCTCCTGAGTTGGACAGGCCGTTTGGATGTTCCTGGCCGGGGCACCACAATAACCCAGCCGCCAGCGCGATTCAAGCGCGTCTTCACCGAAGTAATTCAGACCCGAAAGCCTGCCGGCTTGACTCTCCATGACGCTGCTGCGTCAGCTCCCGGCGTGGCCGCTGCCCATGCCAATGACGCCCACACGCCCGGGCAGGCGCCGCGCAAGCCTGACAGAATCGCCGGATGTCATTTTTCAAAGATCTCAATGCAGCGGCGTTCACCGCCGGCTTCGTGGCGGTGCTGGTGGGCTTCACCAGTTCGATAGCGATCGTTTTTCAGGCCGCACTGGGATTTGGCGCCACGCCGGCGCAGGTCGCGTCGTGGATGTGGGCCCTTGGCATCGGCATGGGGCTGTGCACCATCATTCCATCGCTGTGGCTGAAAAAGCCGGTGATGGTGGCGTGGTCGACCCCCGGCGCGGCGGTGCTGGCGGCTGGCGCGCTGGCGGGCGGCTTTTCGATGGCCGAGGCGGTGGGCGCCTTCATGGCCAGCGCAGTGCTGATCACGCTCTTCGGCGTCACCGGCTGGTTTGAAAAAGTCATGGGCCGAATCCCAGTGGCGATTGCTTCGGCGCTGCTGGCCGGCGTGCTGGCGCGCTTTGGCATTCAGGCCTTCACGGCTGCGCAGACGGCCTTGCCTCTGGTGCTGCTGATGCTGGTCATCTACCTGCTGGGCCGCCGGCTGATGCCGCGCTACGCGGTGGTGCTGACCTTGCTAGGCGCTATTGTTTTTGTAGCTGCTCGCGGACAGATGGTCTGGGCTGCAGCAGGTTTTTCTGTTGCAATGCCGGTCTTTGTGATGCCGGCATTCACGGTGGCTGCGTTCGTGAGCCTGGCCATACCGCTGTTCGTGGTGACGATGGCGTCGCAGAACCTGCCTGGCGTGGCAGCCATCCGCGCTGCAGGCTATGGCCCGGACGCGGCAGACAGCGGCATACCGGTGTCGAAAATCATCACGCTGACCGGCCTGGCCACACTGGTGCTGGCACCCTTCGGCGCATTTGCACTGAACCTCAGCGCCATCACCGCGGCGATCTGCATGGGAGAAGAAGCACACGAAGACCCGGCCAAGCGCTACACGGCGGCCGTGTGCTGCGGCGCGATCTACGTCGTCATCGGCATCTTCGGCGCGGCCGTGACGGGCTTGCTGACCGCTTTTCCCAGCGAGCTGGTCGCGGCTATTGCCGGTCTGGCGCTTCTCGGCACGATCAGCGGCGCACTAGCTGCCGCCGTCAAGGACGAGTCGCACAGGGAGGCCGCTCTGATCACTTTTCTGGTCACGCTGTCAGGCGTGGTGATTGCCGGAGTGGGTTCGGCGTTCTGGGGCGTGGTGGCCGGCGCGGTGGCGCTGTTTGTACAACAATACGGGTTAGGAGCCCGTCGGACTTAGGTCGTCGGCTGCAAATCCGCCGCAGCGGTCTATTTTTCGCCGCTTTCTTGACCAATATCCAGATATTGGTCTGCGAAATCGTCAAAAACTATCCTCGCTGGGGCTGATTTTCGCTTTCGATGACCTAAGCCCGACAGGCTCCTAGCCGGGCGCTCACCCCAGCCACCAGCACCTGCAGACTCGCCCACCCTTCCCCCACGCTGAATCCTGACCCCCTATGCAAATCCTCTTCATCACCGACCCGCTGGAAACTTTCAAAATCTACAAGGACACGACCTTTGCGATGATGCGCGAAGCCGAACGGCGCGGCCACACGCTGGCGGTGTGCGGGCCGCAAGACATTCGCTGGCAGCAGGGTGAAAAAGTGACCGCCTTCGTGCGCGACATCACGCTGACCGGCAAAGCCGACGGGGAAGGTGACTGGTACACCGCCGAGCAACAACACCCCGACGAGCGCCCGCAGCCGCTGTGCGATTTCGGTGCGGTGCTGATGCGCAAAGACCCGCCCTTCGACAGCGAGTATTTCTACAGCACGCACCTGCTCGAACAGGGCGAGCGCGAAGGCGCCCGGGTGTTCAACAAGCCGCGTGCGCTGCGCGACCACCCGGAAAAGCTCGCCATCATGGAGTTCGCGCAATACATCGGCCCGACGCTGGTGACGCGTGATGCGGGCGACATCAAGCGCTTTCATGCCGAGCACAAAGACATTATTCTGAAGCCGCTCGACGGCATGGGCGGCATGGGTATTTTCCGCGTGAAGGAAGACGGGCTGAACCTGGGCAGCATCACCGAGACGCTGAATAAAAGCGGCGCACAAAGCGTGATGGTGCAAAAGTTTTTGCCTGAAATTGCCCAGGGCGACAAGCGCGTGCTGGTGATCGGCGGCGAGGCTGTGCCTTTCAGCCTGGCGCGCATTCCGCAGGGCAGCGAAGTGCGCGGCAACCTGGCCGCCGGCGGGCTGGGCGTGGCGCAAGCGCTGTCAGACCGCGACCTCGAAATTGCCGATGCCATCGGCCCGATACTGGCCGAACGCGGCCTGCTGCTGGCTGGCATCGACGTGATTGGCGACTACGTGACCGAGATCAACGTCACCAGCCCGACGTGCTTTCAGGAAATTTTTGACCAGACCGGTTTTGATGTGGCGGCGATGTTTATTGAGGCGCTGGAGCAAGCCGTGGAAGAGCTGCTGGGCCAGGCTTGACCTGGACATCACCGCCTTTTAAGCCATAACGGCTTCCAGCCCAATGAATACGTGCGCAAGCAGCTATTAATTTAGTAGCGCACTGACTACCGCTTATTGCGGCACCAGCCCGGACGCCTTCACCAGGTCGGCGTGCAGCTTGAGCTCTTGCGAAATCACGGCCTTGAACTGCTCGGGCGTGGTGGGCGCGACGTCCATGCCAGCCTCACGCAGCTGCACCTTCACGTCGTCCCGCCCCAGGATGGCATGGACCTGGCGGTTCAGCTGGTCCACGATGGGGCGCGGCGTTCGGGCCGGGGCCAAAATTCCGATCCAGGTGACCATGGTCATGTTGTCGATACCGCTTTCTCGCATGGTCGGCACGTCGCTGATCAGGTCCGAGCGTTTGTCGCCCATGATGGCCAGCGCGGCCAGCTTGCCGGCCTTGATGTGCGGCAGGGCCTCGGGCAACGGGGCGAACAGCACATCCACGTTGCCGCCCAGCAGGTCATTGATGGCCAGCGCGCCGCCCTTGTAGGGGATGTGCGTCATCTTCACCTTCATGCGCGTCTCAAACATCAGCGCCGCCGGGTGTTGCGGGCTGCCGTCGCCGGACGAAGCGTAGGTGAGGTTTTCCGGCTTGGCCTTGGCGGCCGCCAGCACGGCGGCGGCGTTCGGAAATTTTTGCCTGTCTTTCACCACCAGCACCATGGACTGGTTCGCCAGCTTGGTAATCGGCGCGAAGTCAGCCTCGGGGTCGTAAGGCAGTTCCTTGAAGATGCTCTTGTTTGTGGTCAGGAAGGACGCCGGGGACACCATCAGCGTGTAGCCGTCCGGCGCGGCCTTGGCCACCAGCGGCAGACCGATGCGCCCGGAGGCGCCGGCCTTGTTGTCCACCACGAAGGGCTGGCCTGACTCGGCGGCCAGCCGCTGGCCGACCACGCGCGCGATCATGTCCACGCCGCCGCCGGCCGGCAGGGCCACCATCACCTTCACGGGACGGTCGGGATACTTGTCCTGCGCCGCCGCCGGAACGGCTGTCATCAGAATTCCGAGGGCACAGCCCAGACCGCAAAGCTTGCGTTGAATAGTCATCTTGAAGGCCTCCATGGGGTAGTAGAGATGATCGCAAAACCACAAGAGCAAAATTTGTGCCGCGGAGGCAAAAACTTTGAACTAACCCGCCACAGCGCCGTTCACGAACACCTTCAGCTCACCGGGCGCGAAAGCAGTCCAGGTTTCATTTGTCGTCAGCGGTGCGGTCACGACCACCGCCACGCGGTCGGTCGGGCGCGTGTGGTCGGCGAAGTTGACACTGACATCTTCATCACGCAGCGTGGCATGCGCAAACGGAAACTTGCGTTCGACGTAGTACAGGCCGGTGGAATCGGCGCGGGTGGACGCATGCGCCCACAGCGCCAGACCATTGCTGAGCAGGAAATTGAAGGTGCCGTGCGGCGCGATTTGCGCGGCAAGCTCGCGCAGCGTGATGCTGAGCTCGGCAATCGAGGGCACGCTGGCATGCGATTTGGCCAGCTCTTGCATGATCCAGCAAAAAGCGCGTTCGCTGTCAGTGCTGCCCACGGGCCGAAAGCTGGCGTGCAGGCGCGGCGAGAAATCTTTCAGGTCGCCGTTGTGCGCGAACACCCAGTAGCGACCCCACAGCTCGCGCACGAACGGGTGGCAGTTCTCAAGCGCCACCCGGCCCTGCGTGGCCTTGCGGATGTGCGCAATCACGTTGCGGCTTTTGATCGGGTAGCGGCTGATCAGTTCGGCCACTGGTGAATCACATGCTGCTTGATGATCGACGAAATGCCGCAGGCCCTTGTCGTCGCTTCCGTCGGCGTCGGACTCGCCTTCAAAAAAAGCAATGCCCCAGCCATCTGCGTGCTGGTCGGTATTGCCGCCGCGCTGCGCAAAACCGCGAAAGCTGAAGGTCACGTCGGTCGGCGTGTTGCAGTTCATGCCGAGGAGCTGGCACATGGTCAATTCCTGGAGGATGGTGGGGTCGATGGGGTCGGTGCAGTCACGGGCGGGCGCAACCGCCAGGCCGCCACCAGCGCCAGCGCGCACAGCCCGGCCAGCATGAAAAACGATTCGTTGAATGCGGCCAGTCGCGCCGGGCTGCTGACCGGGTTGGTCAGCGAATCACCGTGCGCCGCCAGCCGCCATTCGAGCACGATACCGCACAGGCTGACGCCGATCGCGCCACCCAGCATGCGCAGGAAATTGATCGCGCTTGAGCCTTGTGACAGCAGGCTTTCATGCAGGGGCCGCAGCGAGCCGAGGTTGAGCGACGGCAAGATGAAACCGAGGCCGATGCGCCCCAGCGTGGCCCAGATCACCAGCACCCACAGCGCAGAAGTCAGTGTGACGGTGCCCATTAACGCGAAAGAGGCGGCCAGCAGGGCCAGTCCGGTGCTGACCAGCAGCCAGGTGGGTTGCCTGTCCGCCAGCCGGCCGACAAAGGCAATCGTGATGGCCAGCACCAGACCGGCCGGCAGCAAAATGGTGCCGACATGCGAGGCCGACAGCTTCAGGCCCAGCTGCATATACACCGGCAGCAGATAGGTCGAACCGAACAGCGCGATGCCGTAGATGAAAGCCACGATGCTGCCCATCGCAAACGGGGTGGATTCGAACAGCGCCAGGTTCATCAGCGGCGCGCGGCCGGTGGCGGCCATGCGCCGCTGCCAGGCGATGAAACCCACCAGCGCGCCCGCTGCAGCCGCCAGCAGTGCGGCTGCCAGCAAGCCGCTGCCGCCGTGGAGTTCAACCATGCCGTTGAGCAGGCACAGCGTCCCTGCCGCGCCCAGCAACAGCCCTCGCCAGTCGAGTGCGGCGCCCTGCCGATTGGCCGCCAAGCCGCCAGGCGCGGTGCCGGGCACATAGCGAAAAGCCATCCAGATCGACAGCAGGCACAGCGGCACCACCATGAAGAAAATCGAGCGCCAACCGAACAAATCGACCAGGATGCCGCCCACACTGGGGCCCAGCGCTGGTGCCAGCACCACGCCCATGCCGAAGAGCCCGCTGGCGCGGCCCTGCTCGTGCGGCGCGAAGGCCCGCATGATGATGATGGCCGGGATCGGCTGCACGATGCCTGCAGCCAGTCCCTCAGCCACGCGCGCGCCCAGCACCAGAGAAAAGCTGTTGGCCAGCCCGCCCACCACGCCGCCCGCCATCAACAGCAGCATGGTGCCGACGTACACGCGCCGGTAGCCGTAGCGGGCCAGCAGCCACGGCGTGGTCAGCATCGACGCGGTCATCGCCGCCATGAAGCCTGACGTGACCCACTGCGCCCGCTCCTGGCCCAGCGTGAAATGCTGGCTCATGTCGGGAATCGCCACGTTGACGATGGTCGACGACATGATGGATGCCATCGTGCCGAGCATGACCGATACCAGCAGCAGCCAGCGGTAGCGTGCGCCGTGGCGCGCCTGCAGATCGGCGAGTGATGACGAAGCGCGGACAGACGTGGTCAAGACAAACAGGGCCTCATTCCATTTCCATTTCAATTCGAGATTAGGCGCGAAGCCGCAGACAGTGCTGTAGCACGGCAAGGCGAAGCAACGACATATCGGATTGAAATGGGAATGGAATCAGTCGCGCGGCTCGGACCACAGCTTGCCGCCGGTAGCCCAGTTTTCGCGCTTGATGTCGGTGATGATGATGTCCACCGAATCACTCTGGCCGCCAAGGATTTCGACGCTGACGCGGGTGATGGCTTCGACAAGCTTCTTCTTCTGCTCAATGGTGCGGCCTTCCATCATTTCGACATGGTAAGTGGGCATGGTTTTCTTTCGGTATTTTGAGGTTGTGATGTGAATGTGCGGGCTCAATCATAGGAGCACATGTGCGATCCGGCTCTGCCTGGATTGACAATGTAGGGCCTGTCGGCGCCGGCTTACAAATCGACGCGGCACCGGGGTGTTTTCGCCTCGCTGGTATGGTGAGAGACTCTTGTCAACATGGCTGCGAGATACCGGTTCCGCCGGGCCATTCTCGCGTGTCGCAGACAACCCTCAAGGCGTGTTTTGTCCTCCCAACTGCCCACGATTCAAGCGCACCCCATCGCCCCGCCGCTGCCCCTGCTGTCGGGTCGCAACTACCACTGCCAGTGCGGACAGCCGGTTTTCTTCCGCAACAGCAAATGCCTGGCCTGCGGCACGCCGCTGGGCTATGACTGCGAGCGCGCCACGCTGTTGCCGTTGATGCCTGCAAGCCCGCCAGGCGATGCGGGTGAGGGACAGGCCACCCCGCTCTGGCAGGCCTGGCAACCGCAGGCAGCGCCGCTGGCGCCTGACGCTTCGGCAGGCGGCGATGGGGGTCAGCCACCTCCGCCAGCCGATGACCCGAACCCGCCGCAGATGCAGGATATTCCGGGGCAGCAGTCGGCCCCGCCCCCGCTACCGGAGCCCGTCGCCCAAACCGACCCCCCGGATCCCGCACCCTCGCCCATCGGCGGCGCGGCATCCGGCGGTTCTGCTTCCGGGGGCCCGTTCTACAAGCGCTGTCTCAACCTGTCGACGCCGGCCTCCTGCAACTGGCTGATTGGCGCCGATGACGCGCATGACATGTGCCGCGCCTGCCGCCTGAACCGCACCATTCCCGATCTGGCGGACCCCAGCCAGCCCGACAACGGCTACCTGTGGGGCCTGGTAGAGCTGGCGAAACGCCGGCTGGTGTCGTCATTGATCACGCTGGCGCTGCCGGTCGCGTCGCGCATGAGCGAAGACCCGGCGCGCGGCCTGATGTTTGATTTTCTGCGCTCGCCGGTCAATGGCCCGCATGTGATGACGGGGCACGACACGGGCCTGATCACGCTCAATGTGGACGAAGCCGACGACGCCAAGCGCGAAGCGGTGAGGAAAGCCATGCGCGAGCCCTACCGCACGCTGCTGGGTCATTTCAGGCACGAAGTCGGCCACTATTACTGGGACCGCCTGGTGGCCGGCACATCCTGGCTGGACGGTTTTCACCAGCTGTTTGGTGACGAGTCGATCGATTACCTGGGCGCGCTCAAACGCAACTACGAAGAAGGTCCGCCCGCCGACTGGCCGCTGCATTTCGTCAGCGCCTACGCCAGCACCCACCCGTGGGAAGACTGGGCCGAATGCTGGGCGCACTATCTGCACATGCGCGACACGGTCGATACAGCGTTGAGTTTCGGCCTGAGCGTCGAACAGTTCGACCTGGAATTCACGCCGTTCACGATCGACGCCGTGTACCAGCCAGATCACCCGGGCGCCGAACAGTTTCTGGCGTTCTTGAACCACTGGACGCGCCTGACCACCATGCTCAACGAAATGTCACGCAGCATGGGTCAGCCTGATTTCTATCCGTTTGTGCTGCCGCGTGATGTGGTGGCCAAGCTGCAGTTCATCCATCTGGTGGTCACGTCAGGCGGTCAGCCGCCTGAGCCCGTGCCGCAAGAAGCGCCAGAAACGGCTGAACAGGTAGAATTTCAAGCCAAATAGGCCTCCAGCCCAGGTATTACATGCGCAAGCAGCTACTATATTCATAGCGCCTGTTTGCCGAGTCTGTACGGTAGAGTAGGCAGGTCAACACATCAGCGGCGGTCTTCACCGCCCCTTTTTCATGGCTTATCCACGCGGCCACCACTACAGCGTTTATGTGATCGAGCTCGCGCCCGAGGTCTGGGATGTGTTCCGTTTTCGGCGCGCCAATCCCGATTACCAGCTGGGCAAGCCCATGGTCTATGTCGGCATGACCGGGCTGGACGTGGACCTGCGATTCGACAAACACAAGGCCGGCATACAGGCCAACCGGTTCGTACGTGACTTTGGCGTTCGCCTGCTGCCCGGGCTGTACACCGTGTACAACCCGATGCCTTATGAAGGGGCGCGCGATATGGAAGTCGAGCTGGGCATTGGTCTGCGCGAAGCCGGCTATGCGGTGTGGCAGGCCTGAATCTCCAGCGTTGCGAGCGCTCGTTCCGGCGCGGCGATCATGCAGGCGCCAGGCGCTTCACCACCATGTTTTAGTTACTGGCGAGGCGACTGCCGCGCAGCGCTTTCAGCGGGCTGATGTTGATTCTGGTGCGACTCTGGCCGTGGCCTCGTTGACGACGGCATCAAGCGCCTGCGCCACCACGCCCTGCGAATCGACGGGGCGCAGCAGCCGCTCGCGGATCAAGCGCTCACAGCTTCGCCGTGTCATCGAATGGGCCCGGCCGCCGTGGCTGACGAACATGAACAGCGTGCCTTTGCCGCTGGCCCAGACCAGCTGGGCGCGCAGCCACCGGCGCCGGTAAAAGAGATCGACCCACGCGCCTGAACGCAGGGTCAGCAAGATGGCTTCGGCATTGTTCGGGCTGTCTGTCTCGTTCGTGGAATCTGGCGATTCCTCCTGGTGTGCGGCAGCCGCCAGACTAGCGTCAGAGGCCGCCACACTAATTTCAGCGACGGTGTTTTCGGCTGCGGCTTTGGGTTCGTCTTCGGGTTTGGCCTCGGCTTGCTCCACACCGTCTGACAGCAGAGCTGCAGGCGCCGACAGTCCCTTGCCTTCTTCGGGTGCAGGCAAATCGCCGCTCTCGGTCGGCAACGCGTCTTCAAAACCAGCCGCCTCCCTGTCTTCGCGCCCCAGCCAGGGCTGTGCAGCCGCCTTGGCGCGTCGCTGCTCCGGCGTTGCGGGCATCTCTTCAGGCTCCAGCGGCGCGTTGGCAGATTCTTCGGCGTCACGCTGGCTTTTGAGGCGGCGCAGCTTGAGCACGGGCTGGTGAATGCGCATCAGGCCTGCAAAAAAAGCCTCGCTTTCGCGCGGATCCTTGTCCAGCGGCTCCAGCCCGGCATGCAGCCGCGTCAGCAGGCCGGGAATCATTTCGATCAGCTTGGCGGGCTGGCGCATGGTCATCTGCCGCTTGGCGCTCCAGATCAAATCGGGCACCACCAGACCCAGGCCCTGCGGGTCGATCTGGTTGCGGGTATCTGTCAGCCGGGCTTGCGCCATGGCAAGCGCCCAGGGACCGAACAGAAAATCGAGCACGAGGCCGGGCACGTCGTCCAGGTCTGAGCGGTTGCTCAAATCGAACGCGATCTGGTCGGCCACGGCCTGACGCTCTTCAGCAAAGCGCAAAGCCTGCAACACCGCATTGCGTTGGGCGGTCTCTGCCTCATCCTGTCCGTCCCAGCCGTTTTCAAGCCCGGCCAATGCCTCGCTGAACGGCTGCGCGTCAGAAATCGTGACGCGGTTCAGTGCGTTGAATGCGCTCTTGACGGGGTCAAAAAATATCTCAAATTCAGGGCTGTGATCGTCGTTGTATTTAAAGCTGCGCTGCGCCACACGCTCCATCAAGCGCCGGCCCGGGTGTGCCTCGTCCTTGAAAAAACGAGGATCGACCATGGCCAGCCTGAGCAGAGAAGGCTCCAGTGCCACGATGCCTTCGCGCACGGGGCCCAGCAGGCGCGGGTCCTGCGCGACCTGGCTGACCAGCTGATGCACCACCTCCAGGCTCATGACCTGGCCGACGCGTCTGGCTTTTTTCTTCAGCTCGGTGCGGACCAGGGCACGCTCTTTGTGTCGACCGAAGGCGCCCCACACTTTCTGGCTGAGCTGGCTGCGTTCATGCACAGTGCGTGGCGGCCGATCAAGCGGGGGCATCTGCTGGTGTGCCGAGGACGGGGCTCCGGGTTCATCGTCCCGGTCATCTTCGCCGGACTCGTCAAGCGCTGCCGGTACCGAATCGGGGGCGCCCTTTAGCGCCCGAAGCTCTTCTTCGATGTTGTCGTAATAAGCCGGTGCCAGCTGATGGTCTGCGCTTTCGCCGCCCCGCAGCAGGAAATCCTGAAATAACGCGTCGTTGACAGAATCTCTCGACAAATCTGCGTATTGAGACGGTTTGCGCTCTATTGGGTCGTCGGACACGTAGCCGAAGGGGCTACCGGCTGCCTCAGCGGGACCGCCGTCACCACCCGCAACGCCGGAACCACCGCCCACCCGCCCGGCACGGCTATTCGCGTCGCCGGCAACCCGCCCGCCAGTTCCGCCAGTACCGCCATTACCGCCGCGACTGCCACCACCAGCCGTCTGAACCACGCGGTAGCTGGCCCCCTGAATATTGGCCATCTCCAGCTGATTGACGATCCGCTCATACAGCAGCTTGAGTTCCCGGCCCAGCGCCGGGGACAGGTGCTTGATCCACAGTGCAGTCATGTCAGCATCAGCCGGTGCGGAAAAAATCAGTTCACGCAGCGTGTTGGCGAAAACTTCGGGCCGCAGCGGGTTGAGTTCCGGCCGCACATTGGTCAAACCCTGCGCGGAACTGATCAGTTTGTCCAGCTCGGCCAGGGTCTGCTCGACCGCTGGCAATATCTGCTGCAACAGCCTTGAAGACTCGATTTCCTTCGACACATCGTTGTCATCGACCAGCGAGAGGGCGTCATCGTCCACCCAACCGCTGCTTGGCGCCGCAGGCGCGGCCCTTGCGGCAGCACTAGCAGGCAGGGGCGCAGGCACAAGATCACCGAGAGCCAGCAAGGCTGCACGGGCGGTAGTCGAAATACCGGCGTTAAAGGCTTCCAGCAGGTTGACAGCGTACTGCGCACCCCAAGTGGACTTGTTCTTTTGAAGCTCGTGCCACGCTGCAGCAATCTGGTCGCGCTCAACAACGCGCATGGACTGGGTTTCAGCGATCTGTAGCGCTGTCACAGCGTCGTCGACGCAACGCTCCAGTGCGTTTTGGGCACCTTTTGCAGCCTCTTGTGCGCAAGAATGAACTATTTCGGGTCGCGATGCCATTGAAAGGGGGATTTCCTGCGGGAATGTGCGAGACGCTAAACAGGGCGGGGGTTACCGGACACCACCGGTGGTCGAGCATAGCCAGAAAACAGGACCCCAACGGGACTTCCGAAACTTTAGCAAATACGCAAGGGGACTGCCGTTGCGCGGATTCTCCAGACCCTGGCTCAAGGGCGAAAATGAGCGCCGCTTCTGCGAGCCTTCACAAGACAATCGCCCAGGATCGATTACATGTAACCACATGTATTTCCTTGTCAAAATCCAGTGTTTGTCGCGCATAAATCCTTTAAAAAATAACTCACATACACAAAAATACAACTAAAGTGTTGCAAATATGGCTAATAAACCACGTTTTACCTCTGGACGCGTTTTGATTTGTTACATCTAACAGACAACTTCCTGCGTATATGAGACTATCGGCGGCTATAAATCGAGGCGTTGTCTGACTTGACAAGCCATGGGGTTTTCCTGGACGCCGCGCTGGGTAGTTACTGGTTGAGTTTGGCTCGACTTTTCAACAGCTCGATAGAGCGGCACAGTCATTTCAAAGTGCTGGAGCACTTTTCTTATTCAACGGCACTAAAGTCATGAAAAAAATCCGCACGCCCGTGAAGATGCAACGCACGGCCAACCCTCGCTTGGCCCTTGAGGCTCGCATTGTGTTTGACGCCGCGGTCGCCGCCACCGTGACGGATCTGCTCGATCACAACAGCGATCATGAGGCTTACGTGCCGCCCGCCAACAATCAGCCCGCACGCGATGTGGCTGCTAGCGAACCTGCTCCACCGGCCAGCCAGACCGCCGAGCAAAAAGTCGGGCTGTCAGAGCCTGCGTCTGCAGTGCCCGCAGAGCGCGTTGAGATCATTTTTGTGGATTCAGCTGTCAAAGACATACAGGCCTACCTGGATGGTCGCGTCGGCGAGGTGATTTTTCTTGACGCGAACAAAGACGGCGTCCAGCAAATGGCCGAGGCTCTTGCAGGCCGCACAGATGTGTCGGCGATTCACATACTGAGTCACGGTGACACCGCTCAACTGCGTTTGGGCAACGCCACGCTGGATATGAATGATGTTTCCAGCGCCTATTCTGCGGAATTGGCAATCATCAAGGGCGCGCTGACGCAGGACGCTGACATTCTCATTTACGGCTGCGACGTCGGGGCAGGCTCGCAAGGCGAGGCTTTTGTAAACGCGCTGGCTCAAGCGACGGGTGCCGACATCGCTGCATCCATTGACACCACCGGTGCTGCGGACAAGGGTGGAGACTGGTTGCTGGAGCGAAACGTAGGCCAGATCGAAACCACCCTTGCGGTCACCGCGCAGGGGATGATCGACTACCGGTCCACCCTTGGCCCAGCGGCTGTCAGCTTTGACTTCAGCGCTGTGCCCGTTTTCACCAACGCCGGCGGCGTGGGTATCAGTGATGTCGGTGACAGCTGGCGCTTTGCCAATGTCGCGCCCGGTGTGGACGGCATCATCACGATCACGGCCAACAACAACGGTGCCACCTTGGTAAGCATCGACGCTCCGGGTGGGGCCGGCGCGGGCGACAACGCCTATTTTCAGCCGGTTATCAGCGGTACGCCTTCGCTGAACAGCAATATTGAGTTCAGGCTGGACTTTGTCGCGACAGGTACCAGCACGGCTGTTCAGGTGGCTAATTTCATTGCTACTGGTGCAGACCTTGATGGAAACGGCACTGCCACCTCATCGGAATTCGCAAGATGGCGTAACGCCGACAGCTTTGCCGTGCAGAACCCGACCGACCTGACGCAGGCGCCCGGCAGCACAACCACGAATCCCGCTTTTCAAAACCTGGTCAGCGTTGTCAACGGAATTAACCTGGAGACCGCGCAGCTAAATTACTCGGTTTTCTATGCCCAGCCTGTAACCAGCATCACTTTCCAGCTCGGGGTTATCGGCACAAGTACGGCAGTTTTTGCCTCTCGGCAAAACGCCATCTCATTCCGCGCGTCAGATATTCAGGCCTACGACAGCCCGGTCGCGACCCCGGACGTCGCCGCCGCTACGGAAGATACACCCATTATTTTTTCGCTTGTCGACAACGACTGGGGCGGTGAGCAGGGAACTCAGGGCGGCCGCGTGCAAACGCCCCTGAATCTGGCCACGGTCGATCTTGACACCGCGACAGCTGGCATCCAGACCACCAGAACCGTCGCTGGGCAGGGCACGTTTGTCTACAACGGTAATGGCACGGTGACATTCACACCTGTAGCTAACTTCAATGGTGCGGTAACCCCGATTTCCTACACGGTGCAAAACACCGTGACGGCGACCAACCCGGTCGTTGAAACTTCTAACGCCGCGAGTATTTTCGTTAACGTGGCCGCCGTCAACGACGCGCCGGTCAACGCCCTGCCGGCGGCGGGCTACACCACCAGCGAAGATGCCAGCGTGGCCCTGAGCGGGTTAAGTATCAGCGACATCGACGCGGCGGCGGGTAACGTCACGGTCACGCTCAGCGTGCCCACCGGAGTGATCACTGCCGCGGCCGCAGGCGGCGTGACCGTCACGGGCAGCGGCACTGGCAGCCTGGTACTGACCGGTAGCGTGACCAATATCAACAGCTACCTGGCTGCGGTGGCCAGCCAGCCGGTATATGCACCGGCGCTCAACGCCAACGGCTCCGTGACGCTGACGATGGTCACCAACGACGGCGGCAATACGGGCATTGACCCAGGCCTGACCGGCAATGCCACGTCCGAGGCTGATACAGATACGCGAACCATCACTATCGCGGCCGTTAACGACGCACCTGCAGGCACCAACGCCACGCTGACTGCGACAGAGGACGTAGCGCGCACTTTCACTTCGGCCGATTTCGGTTTCACTGACTCTTTTGACACGCCGGCCAACACCTTTGCGTCGGTGCTGATCACCACGTTGCCGACAGCCGGCACGATTCGTTTTAACGGTGTGGCCATCACGGCGGGTCAAGAGTTCACGATCGCTCAGCTCGCCCAACTGACTTACACCGCAGCTCCCAATGCCAATGGAGCTAACTACAGCACCTTTACGTTTCAAGTCAGAGACAACGGAAGCGCCACAGCGCCCAATGTCAATCTGGATCAAAGCCCAAACATCATTACGTTCAACGTCACGCCGGTCAATGACGCGCCCATCGACGCCGACGAGAGCGCCAGCGTCACCGAGGACCTCACGCTGAGCGTGCCGGCGGCGGCCGGCCTGCTGGCCAACTTCACCGATGTCGACAGCCCGCTGG
>JANNKV010000232.1:0-6011 GCA_031396485.1 Polaromonas sp.
GCAGCAGGAGCTCCAGCACGTCGCTGATGAGCGCCGTCTCACAGTAAATGTCGCTGCCGATTTGCAGCACCGGGGTTTACCGGTAGCCACCGGTCAGCGCCACAAGATCAGGCTTGGGCGCGATCGAGGGAATCACCACGGATTTCCAGGCGAGGTTTTTGTACCCGAACATCAAGCGGATTTTTTCTGAAAACGGGGAACTCGGGTAATGATGAAAAATCAGTGCGCTCATGGCGTGCTCCTCAAAAAAACCTGTGGATCAAGACGGCATGGCGCGGGCAATGATGCCGCTGAAGTCGGTACCGGCAGCCAGCGTGCCAAAGGTGTGGCCCCAGTTGCCCGCAATGCGCGAATTGCAGAACGCATCGGCCACTTCAACCGGTGCGCTCTGGCACAGCAGTGCAGCCTGTACCGCCAGCGCCACGTCCTGCGCCAGCCGGCGGGCTTCTGATTCGTTGGCCAGGCCCTCAATTCTCGCGGGCAAGGCGGCTACCAACCGGTCAAACGCCGGGTGTGTGCCCTTGGCAGGGGCCAGCTCGTGCAGCAACGCGGCTACGGCATCGCCTTTGCGCAAGGCGCGCAGCAAGTCGAGCGCCATGATGTTGCCCGCGCCTTCCCAGATCGAATTGAGCGGCATTTCCCGGTAGATGCGCGCCATGACGCCCTCACCGCCTTCTTCGACGTAGCCATTGCCGCCCAGGCATTCCATCGCTTCCTGCGCGAAATGACTGCCGCGCTTGCAGACCCAGAACTTGGCAATCGGCGTCAGCAAACGCGCCATGGCCGCTTCATGTACATCGGTTTTATGATCAAACGCCCTTGCAAGCCTTATGGATAGAGCGCAGGCAGCTTCACTTTCGATAGCAAGATCAGCCAGCACATTACGCATCAGCGGCTGGTCGATCAGCAATTTTCCAAAAGCCATGCGCTGCGACGTGTGGTTGAGCGCCAGGCTAAGCGCCTGCCGCATCAGGCCGCTGGTGCCAAGCGTGCAGTCCAGCCGCGTCATGGTGCCCATCTCAAGAATCTGCGGCACGCCGCGGCCTTCTTCGCCGACCAGCCAGGCCTGCGCGTTGTCGAACTCGACTTCGGAGCTCGCATTGGCCTTGTTGCCGAGCTTGTCTTTCAGGCGCTGAATGCGGATGGCGTTCAGGCTTTCATCAGGCAGCACGCGCGGCAGAAAAAAGCAGCTAAGGCCGCTTTCAGTTTGTGCCAGCACCAGGAAGGCATCGCACATGGGCGCGGAAAAAAACCACTTGTGGCCGGTCAGCCGGTAGCGTTCACCCCAACTGTCATTACCCTCGCGCAAGGCCTGCGTCGTGTTGGCACGCACGTCCGAGCCGCCCTGCTTTTCGGTCATGCCCATGCCCATGGTCACGCCGGGTTTTTCGCTCCATAGTTTGAGCGCCGGGTCATACGCGCGGCTGGTGAGTTTGGGCCCCCAGTCGGCGTAAATGGCGGCGTTGCTTTTAAGCGCGGGCGTCACCGCATAAGTCATCGAGATCGGGCACAGCGTGGACGGTTCCAGCTCGGTGAAGAGCATGAAGCCAGCTGCGCGTTCGACGTGGGCGGAAGAATTTTGGTCAGACCACGGCGAACCATGCAGACCAGCGCTGGTCGCCAGCGTCATCAGCGCGTGATAGCCTGGATGAAACTCGACCTGATCAACACGCCGGCCAAAACGATCATGGCTGTGAAGCACCGGCAAATTGACGTTGGCGAGCCGCGCATGCGTCTGCATGCTTGCCGTACCAAGCGTCGCGCCGAGTGCGGACAAGGCCGCTGTATCAATGTGCGGCGCGTTAAATTCAAGAGCATCGCGCAGCGGCTGGTTCGACGCAAACAGGTTGTAGCCGACCAGCGGCTGCGGCTGGTTGGTGACTTCATGCGTGCTGTCCATGGTGCGGCTTGGGTGACCAGAAAGACGGGTATCAGTCGATCAGCTTGACGACCTGCTTGCCGAAATTTTTCCCTTTGAGCAAACCCAGAAACGCCTCGGGTGCGGCTTCGATGCCTTGCGCCACCGACTCGCGCGGCTTCAGTTTTCCCGTGCCGACGAGGGTGCCCAGTTCTTTCAATGCTTCGGGCCAGATTTCGGGGTGCTCGGACACGATGAAGCCCTGAATCTTCAGGCGGCTCATCAAGATCAGCGCCGGGTAGCTCATCGGTACCGGCTTGCCGTCGTAGCCGGCAATCATGCCGCACAGCGCGATACGGCCGAAGGCATTCATCAGCGGCAGCACCGCGTCCAGCACCATGCCGCCGACGTTTTCAAAATGGCCTTCAATGCCGTCCGGGCAGACTTCCTTCAGCGCTTTGGAAAGCGACGCCGCATCCTTGTGCAGCTTGTAATCAATGCAGGCATCGAAGCCGAGTTCGTCGACGGCGTATTTGCATTTTTCGGGGCCGCCGGCGATGCCGACCGCACGGCAGCCACGTGCCTTGGCCAACGCGGCGAAGGCACTGCCCACAGCGCCGGTAGCCGCACTGACGACGACGGTGTCACCAGTTTTCGGCGCGATGATCTTGTTCAGTCCGTACCAGGCAGTCACACCCGGCATGCCGACCGCGCCGAGGTAATGCGACAGCGGTACATGGGTCGTATCGACCTTGCGCAGCGCGCCCGGCTGTTCGGCATTGACCACGCTGTACTGCTGCCAGCCGCCCATGCCGACGACCTTGTCGCCGACCTTGAATTTTGGCGACTGGCTTTCGACCACAACACCTGCCGTGCCGCCCTGCATGACCTGGCCCAGTGGCTGCGGCACCGCGTAACTTTTGCTCTCGTTCATGCGGCCGCGCATGTACGGGTCGAGGCTGAGGTAGTGGTGATGCACCAAAACTTCGCCGTCTTTCAGCGGCGGCGTGTCGCTGCTGACGAGTTTGAAGTTGCTGACGGATGCTTCACCGGTGGGGCGGTTGTCGAGTAAAAATTGCTGGTTGAGTGGCATGGAAGTCTTTCGAAAATCGTCCGGGTTTGGCGGGTTTGCCGTGAAATCGTTCTGCGGTATTCGCTATTATTTTGATAGCTGCTTGCGCAATAAATACCTGGGCTAGAGGGCTATTTGATGCTTGAAAACCGGAAATCAGGCTCTGCGCGGCCCTAGTCTGTTGAAATCGGGCCTGCAGGCGCGTTCAACGCGTTGGAGCTCTTGGCGCCGGTCGGCAGGCGCTTGACGTATTTGAACGTTCCCGTCGCATGTGCGCAAGCCTTGCCGTGCACGTCGAACAGCGTGGCTTCGGTGAAGGCCAGCGTGGCGGTGCGGTGCATCAGTCGCCCTTTGGCCGTCAGGCGGCTGCCGTCACCGGGCGCAGGCTGCATGAAGCTGGTTTTCATCTCGATGGTGACCACGCCCATGTCTTTTTGAACACTGCGGGCCGCCGTCGCCATCGTCACGTCGAGCAAGGTCATGATCGCCCCGCCGTGTGTGACCGAAAAAGAATTGAGGTGTTCGGGCAGCGGTGTGTAGCCAATGGCCGATGCGCCGCCTTCAAATGCTTCGAGCGCAAAGCCGAGGTGCGTGACGAACGGAATTTCTGCGCCGAAGTTCATGGAAGCTTTCAGATCTTGAATCAAGTATTCAACCCGTCATTCCTGCGAAAGCAGAGGCTGCAGGCGTCTTCATGCAAGCAGGGGCCGCGGGACTGGCTTTGCCAGACCGCAGGCGCAGCGGCCCCCAAGAGGCAGAGAGCTACGCGAAGCGAGCGAACGTAAGGGCAACGACCTCGGCGCTGGGCGTCCTCTTCACGCAAGCAGGGGCCGCGGGACTGGCTTTGCCAGACCGCAGGCGCAGCGGCCCCCTCGGGGGGCAGAGAGTTACGCGAAGCGAACGAACGTGGGGGCATCACTTCTAGCCACCTGCGACGACCGATACGCCGCCATCCACCGCCATATATTGCCCCGTGATGTGCTTGCCGGCATCGGATGCATACAGCACGCACAAGCCCTTCAAATCCTCATCGTCACCCAGGCGCCCCAGCGGCGCGTGCGCAGCCAGCTTTTCTTCGCCCAGCGCTTTGAGCGTGCCCATCGTCATCTTGCTGGGGAAAAAGCCCGGGCAAATCGCGTTGACGGTGATGTTGTATGCGCCCCATTCGCAACCCAGGGCGCGCGTGAAATTGATGACCGCGCCCTTGGACGTGTTGTAGGCGATGGTCGTCATTTCACGGGGATTGCCGCCAAGGCCGGCGATCGAAGCCACGTTGATGATGCGGCCCGATTTGCGCGGGATCATGCTGTGTTTCGCGATGTGCTGGCTCAGGATGAAGTAACCGCGAATATTGAGGTTCATCACCTTGTCCCAGGCCTCGACCGGGTGGTCTTCGGCCGGTGCGCCCCAGGCGGCACCTGCGTTGTTGACCAGAATATCGACATGGCCGAATCGCTTGATCGTTTCATCGGCGAGCGCGCGAATGTCGGCTTCTTTCGAGCAGTCGGCGGCGATCCAGTCGACGTCGATGCCGGCGGATTT
Organism: Polaromonas sp.; assembly: GCA_031396485.1. Classification (GTDB taxonomy): domain Bacteria; phylum Pseudomonadota; class Gammaproteobacteria; order Burkholderiales; family Burkholderiaceae_C; genus Polaromonas. Next base: position 4,473 of record JANNKV010000232.1, read on the forward strand.
GAGTTCGGCAGCCGCTTCGACCAGGTCTTCGGCCTTGCGCGAACTCAGCATCACTTTGGCGCCGGCCTCGCCCAGCGCCTGCGCCAGTTGCAGGCCCAGTCCGCGGGAACCGCCGGTGACGAGCGCGGTTTTACCGCTGAGATCAAACAATTGCTGGATGGTACGGGTCATGATTTATCTCCTCGAATTTAGGATTGAATTTCGCAGTCGAACACACTGCGGGTGTCTCGCAATGCGCCCAGGTCAACGCTGATTTTCTGGTGATGCGGGTGATTCTGATAAGCGGTCAGTGCAGCCGTATCGTCAAATTCAGAGTAAAGCACGACATCGCAGTTGGCGTCGAACCCGGGTGTCCTGGTGGCGACTTCAAATCGATGCATGCCAGGAACCAGACCAATGCAAGTGTCGAGCTGCGCCTTGAATCGCGGCGCGTCGGCCGGATCTTTCAGCTTCCACATGACGATGTGCCGGATCATTTTTTGACATCCATGCGCGACCTCACCCAGATCAGAAAAAAGCCCACGGCAGCCACGATGCCACCGGCCAGAACGAGCGACCAGCCGACGGCATGGTCGATGCGCGCCGCCGACAGGCCCAGCACCAGCGTGAGCAGGCCGGCATAGATCAAAATCCAGATCAGCGCCTGCAGCCGCGCGATGGATTTGTTCGACGTGCCTCCAGTGGACGGCTTGAAGAAGCCCATCAGAACGCCTCTTCAGGAAAATCCGCGCAGGTCAGGTCACGCGCCTCGACCACCTGCAGCCAGGCAGCGACTTTAGGCAGCTCATAATGATAAAAATACTGCGTAGCCCAGGTCTTTCCTGCGGTAGCAGCTATCGATTTAGTAGCATCTATTTTCAAGGCGGCCAGAGACACGTCAAGCCAGATCCAGGCCAGCACGGTGTGACCGAAGGCCTGCATATACGGGACGGCGTTGGCCAGAGCTTCGGTGGGGTTGCCGGTCGACCACGCGGCTTGGGTGGCGCTGGCGACGTGCTGCAGCGCCTGGCCCAGCGCCCCGGCATGCGCTGCCAGTTCTGGCACGGCCGCGGCTTGCACGATGGTGGCCTGCATCCGCGCGGCTAGCAGTTCCAGCCCCCTGCCCCCTTCCATCAACACCTTGCGACCCAACAAATCGAGCGCCTGAATGCCGTGCGTGCCTTCATGAATCATGTTCAGGCGGTTGTCGCGCCAGTATTGCTCGACCGGAAAATCGCGTGTGTAGCCGTAGCCGCCGTGGACTTGGATGGCCAATGAATTGGCCTCCAGGCACCATTCGCTTGGCCAGCTTTTGGCAATCGGCGTCAGCACTTCCAGTAGCAGCCGTGCGTCGTCGGCGGTTTGCGCGTCGCCGGTGTGGTGCTCATCGACCAGCCGGGCGCAATACAGTTCAAGCGCCAGCGCGCCTTCGCAATAAGATTTTTGCGCCAGCAGCATGCGCTTGACGTCGGCGTGTTCGATGATGCGGATCTGCGGCTGGGCAACGTCTTTGCCTCCAACGCCAATAGGCCGGCCCTGCGGACGGTTTTTGGCGTAGTC
>JANNKV010000255.1:0-1575 GCA_031396485.1 Polaromonas sp.
ATTTAGGGGCTTAGGAAGCAAAGTTCATCACCAGATGAGCTAAGTTCCTGTCGTGATTCAGAAAAACCGATATTTCAGGCGTTCAAAACTCAGTGAAGCAAAACTGCGTCAGATCCTGCGTTATTTTGCGATGGATCTGACGGCCACTGACTGCGCTGAACTCAGCGGTGTTTCAGTACGCTCCGTCAATACCATCTACCTGCGCCTCTGCGAAAACGCATGGCCGAGCAGTGCGAGAAGGTCTCGCCCTTGGGCGGTGAACTCGAAGCCGACGAGTCTTACTTCGGCCCTCGCCGGGTGCGAGGATTGCGCGGACGAGGGGCGGGACGCAAGACGGTGGTGTTTGGCTTGCTCAAGCGGGGGCAAAGTGTTTACACGGAGATCGTGCCAGATGCGACCAAGCGCACGCTGCAGGCCATTATTCGGGGCAAGGCTGACATTGCCAGCATCATCCATACGGACCGCTGGCGTGGCTACGATGGCCTGGTCGATGTGGGCTTTGACAAACACTTGCGGGTCAACCATGGCAGCAACGAATTTGCCCGAGGCTCGGTTCATGTCAATGGCATTGAGAGTTTCTGGAGCTATGCCAAGAGGCGGATGGTGCAGTTCAACGGCGTGCCCAGGCACACGTTCTACCTGCACTTGAAAGAAACCGAGTTTCGCTTCAATCACCGTCACTCAAGTCTCTACAAAGCGCTGCTATCCTTACTGAGAACCAATCCCCTATAACGGACTTTGCTTCCTAAGCCCCTAATTTAATAGCATTTAGCTTTCGTCGCCATCCAGAATCGCCAGCAGCACCGCATCAAAAGCCTCCGGCTGCTCAAACTGCACCCAGTGCCCGGAGCCTTCAATCCACTGCAGTCCCTGGAAGTGCGGCGCCGCATGCAGGGCCTGCAGCAGCGCGCCCTGCCGCTGGCGGTAAAGCGCGTCTTCACGGCCGTAGATGGCGTGGACCGGGCAGCGAACGTTCACCAGCGCGTGGGCCAGCGCTTCGCTGTACGCCAGCCTGCGCCCTTTCATGCGGTCGCGCAGCGTGTTGTCGGTGTGCAGCCGCAGCGCCAGCGGCGTGATGGCTTCGGGTTTGTGGAGCATCAGCGCCGCCAGATTTTTGCGGTGCACGGCTTCACGTTCAGCCGCATCGCTCAAGTGCCGCCAGGCCGTCAGCGTGATGGTGTTTCTCGACGCCACGCCCAGCCCGGGCGCGCCCACCAGCACCAGTCGATGGGCGCGGGCGGGAAACTGGGCTGCGATGAAACCGGCGACCATGCCGCCGAAAGAAAACGCCACCAGGTCGCAGGAGGCAGCGCCCAGCAACTGCTGCAGGCCGCGCTCGACGGGCTCTAGCAGCGCGTCGGCGTCGGTGCCACTGGCGGGTGCGGCCGAGTCGCCAAAGCCGGGCAGGTCAGCCGCGTACACGCTGCGCCCGGACTGCAGCAGCGGCTCGATGTTGCGCAGCCAGTGCGTCCAGCTGCCGCTTCCGCCGTGCAGCAGCACGACCGGTGGGTGCGCCTTTCCGGGCGATTCGGGCTGCCAGACGTGCCAGACCATCGAGCCGTCGCCGCAGGGTGT
>JANNKV010000266.1:0-5940 GCA_031396485.1 Polaromonas sp.
ATCAGCCTCAACGGGCTTATATCGGTGGCCCTTGACGCCTATCTGCGAGGTCCTGAAAGCCTCCCCAAGGCCGAATCTGTCGCGCCTGCCCCACAGCCTGAGCAGTTCATCGTCAGACCTGAACCGGCAAACCCTCTCAAATCCCGACGCCCTTCCCCTAACCTCCGAAGTGCCGGGGAAAGTCCTTTCGCTGCCACTGAGCCAAAGCCGGTTCTTGGACCCAAGCCTAGCAAAGCAGACCGGTCCCGGCTGGCCGACTGGTACCGGGCGCACCCCAAGCCCTGAGCCTCGCGGGGTGGCCCTGTGAGCGCGGGGAAAGCCTTGCTGTGCGGCCTGTGCACGGCGTCCGCCCGGTTCTTCTTCGCCTGCCCGTCCTGGCTACCGTACCGGCTCCGGCTGCTGCCCTGCACCTGCTGCGGCTTGCTGGTCCGCGTGGCCTATTGGAGGTGGTCATGATCCGCTGGGGCCGGAGCGCAGCGGAGGGTGGGGGCGCAGCCACCAGAGAGCGAAGCGGCGCTGAACCCGCCTTTAGCTGGCCTGCCCGTCATCTCGGCTGCTTGGACGTGGCCGCTGCCGTCCGCCTCCCCCCGGTCGCCGTCGCGCCCTTAAAAAGCCTGAATTTTTTTACCCCATTCATGAAGAATCTGCATCAATATCGGAGCAGCAAATGACCTATACATCGTGGAATGTTAAACACGCGCTGTAGCAGGCCTTAAATTCGGCCCCTCAGCTCACACTTTCAGGCCGCAATCATCCAGCTACCAGCTACCGGCCGGCTGCTTGCGTTTCAGTGCTGTGACGATCAACTCAACTGAATTGGCCCGCTCGGCGCGCTGTGCAAATTGAAGTGCGGACAGGCCCTGGGCGTTTTTGATTTGCACATCGGCGCCTTCGTCGATCAGGAGTTTGACGGCTTCAGGCGTGCCATACATGGCCGCCATCATCAGCGGCGTAGTGCCGTTGGGCGACTCGGCGTCGATGTAGGCGCTGTTTTCGATCAACAGCGCGATGATCGGCAGGTTTGCGCTGCTGGCGGCGTAATGCAGTGGCGCCCAGCCGGTTTTATTGACGTCGGCACCTCGCCTGATCAGTGCCTCGGCAATCTTCTGATGGCCTTTCAGCGCCGCCAGCATCAGCGCGCTTTCGTCCTTGACATTGAGCTTGTTGACGTCTGTTTTCGGCCAGTCCACCAACAGTTGCGCCACCTTGAGTGAAGATTCGCGAAGTGCAATGTAGAGCCCGTGCTGACCCTTCGGGTCCAGCGTATTCGGATCGAAACCGCGTCCCAGCAGGCGCTTGACAACAACGGCCTCGTCACTTTCGATAGACCTGAAATAGTCTTCATATGATCCCGCATGGACGGTTGTAAATCCAGCAAAAACAAGCAGGTATACAAGCTTTTTAAAGTGATTAATTAAGTATGTTTTCAAGCTGTTACTCCTTTGAAAAGGTGCTCAAAGTTCTGGCTGGTGGCCTTGGCGATCACTTCGACCGGCTCAGCCCGCAGTTCGGCAATTTGCCGGGCGACGAAGGGCACATATGACGGATTATTCGTCTTGCCGCGGTAGGGAACCGGCGCCAGATACGGACTATCGGTTTCGATCAGCAGCCGGTCCAGCGGAACAAACGCTGCGATTTCACGCAGGTCGGCGGCGTTTTTGAAGGTCAAAATACCTGAAAACGAGATGTAGAAGCCCAGGTCCAGCGCGGCCCGGGCGACCTCGCGGGTTTCGGTAAAACAGTGGAACACGCCGCCGGCCGGGGCGCCCGCAGCCGCAAAATGACCACTGCCCTCGCCCTCTTCCCTCAAAATCGCCAGCGTGTCAGCAGAGGCGCTGCGGGTATGAATGACAAGCGGTTTCTGGCACTGCCTGGCCGCGCGAATGTGCACGCGAAAACGTTCCCGCTGCCACTCCATGTCGGCGACGGTTCGCTCGCCCAGCCGGTAGTAGTCGAGCCCCGTTTCACCGATGCCGACGACTTTGGGCAATGCCGCACGCTGCAGCAGGTCATCGACACTGGGCTCACGCACATCTTCGTTGTCGGGGTGCACGCCGACTGTTGACCAGAAGTTGTCGTAGCTCGTGGCCAGCGCGTGCACGGTCTCGAACTCTTCCAGCGTGGTGCAAATGCACAAGGCGCGCTCGACTTGCGCCGCCTGCATCGCCTCGCGGATTTGCGGCATCTGCGCCTGCAGTTCGGGAAAGCTCAAATGGCAATGCGAGTCGGTGAACATGGGGGAATTGCGGGGAGGCTGCTGGAGTTGACATTGAAGCCTATCAGGCTGCAAATAGAAGTAAAAAGTGCCGCTAGCCCAGGTAAATCTTGCGCGAGCAGCTATAAAAAGAATAGCGAGTTAGGGCGCGATGGGTATTGAATAATCAAGCCAGCCACGACTTGGGCAAGCCCTGCCGCGCTAGATCGTCTGAGTCGGCCGGTCAGAAGCCAGGTGCGCGCCCAGGATTTCTTCGATCTTGATTTTCAGCAGCCGTGACTTCTCGTCCGACGGAAAACGCACGCCGACGCCCTGCGTGCGGTTACCTGCCGCTTTCGGCGGGGTGATCCAGGCGACCTTGCCGGCCACCGGGTAGCGCTGGGTGTCTTCTGGCAGCGTGAGCAGCACATAAACGTCGTCGCCGAGCTTGTAGTCACGCGCGGTCGGGATGAACATGCCACCTTCGCTGAACAAGGGAATGTAGGCGGCGTACAGCGCTGCTTTTTCCTTGATCGCCAGTTGAACCACACTGGGCCGGGCGACGGCGTTGGCGGAGGACAGTCTGGCGGGTAGCGTATTGCTCATGGACTTTAGTTTATCGGTTGCGGGTCGATCTGTCAGCAGGAGGCAGTCAAAGCCTGTACGAAGCTTCGTTCAAACCGTCATCATTTCACGTTCAGGGCCAGCGCGGCGCGGCTGACCAGGAATTCGAGCATCAAGCCCGGGTTGTACGGGTGCTCCACGGTGCGGGCGGTGGTGGCCAGCTCTTTGGCCCACTGCGACAGCGCCTGCACACTGGCAGTGGCCGAGATATTTTCTTTAGCCGATGGACCGGGCCGGTTCGCCGTCGCCGCCGAAATGTCTTTGGCGCTGAAAAACCGCGGCACGGCACCCATCTTCAGTGCCATCGCGTCGTGGCAAAGCTTTTGCAGCGCGACCACCGCTTCGCCGGGCGCAAAGCCAGAGAGCGCACTGACGTCGCCACGTGCCATGGCAACGGGCAGCGACCGCCAGTGCTTTGCCGCATCCAGGGGCGGAGCGCTTTGAACCCAAGCCAGCGCGTCGGCGGGCCGCCCGCCAGCAGCGGTGAGCAGGGTTTGCAGATCGGCCGCGTCCGGTGCTTTCGCCGGGCGGGCGGTTTTCCCGGGCGCATCGCTTGCCGGTTGTGCAGCGGTTTGCGCCTGCAGCCAGGCCAGCGCCTCGTCAAAAGGCGGCCAAACCATCGTGTGGCTGATGCAGCGGCTGCGAATGGTCGGCAGCAACTGATGGGCAGCTTCGGTGGCCAGGATGAATTTGACGGCGCCGGGCGGCTCTTCCAGTGTTTTCAGCAGCGTATTGGCCGTGATGTGGTTCATGCGCTCGGCCGGAAAGACCAGCACCACCTTGGTCGTGCCGCGGGAACGCGTGAACTGCGTGAACGACACGACTTCACGGGCAGCGTCGACCTTGATCTCCTTGCTGGGCTTGCGCTTTTTCTCATCCAGATCGCGCTGCGTTTTTTCGTCGAGCGGCCAGCCGAGTTCGAGCGACAGGGTTTCAGGCATCAACACGCACAAGTCCGCGTGGGTATGCACGTCGACTGCGTGGCAACTCGTGCAATCGTTGCAGGCGCCCTGCGGCGTCGGTTGCTCGCATAGCCAGGCCCGGGCGGTGGCCAGTGCCAGCTCGAATTGGCCGAGGCCCGACGGGCCGCCCAGAATCCACGCATGGCCGCGCTGCTTCAAGAGGCTTTCCAGCTGGGTCTGCAGCCAGGGCGCCAGCGATTGGCGGACCGGCAGGGCGTCAGGATTGGCGCTCATGTCAGCCAGCCTTTCGCCACAAATGCCTGCTGCACCGCTTGCCACACCAATTCGCGGCTTTGCGACGCGTCGATGCGGGCGAAACGCTCCGGGTGATTTTGCTGGCGATCAGCATAGCCTTGCGCCACGCGGCGGAAAAACTCGACCGGCTGGGCTTCGAATTTGTCGGGCACGCGCGCGCCCTGCAGCCGCAGCGCCGCTTCTTCGGCCGGCAGGTCGAACCAGACCGTCAAGTGCGGCTCGATGACGGTTTCGACTTCCGGTTTCATCGGCGAATTGCCGGCCGGGTCGCCGAGCAAGCCTTCGTCCGATTGCACCCATTTCTCCAGCGTCGACAGCAAGTTCAGGTCAAACCCGCGCCCAGCGCCCTGGTAGGCAAACGTCGCGTCGGTGAACCGGTCGCACAGCACCACGTCTCCGCGCAGCAGCGCCGGCGCAATCACGCGCACCAGGTGGTCACGCCGGGCGGCAAAAATCAACAGCGATTCGGTCATCGCATCCATGGCGTCGTTCAGCACCAGCGCGCGCAGCTTTTCAGCCAGCGGCGTGCCACCCGGTTCGCGGCTCAGGGTGACGGCCCTGCCCTGCGCCCGGAACGCATCGGCCAGCGCCGCGATGTGGGTCGATTTGCCCGCGCCGTCGATGCCTTCAAAACTGATGAAAAGCCCGTGCATGGGGTGGTGGGAATGGCGGGGCATGTTTTGGCGTGTTGTGAGTCTGAAAACTGGATTCAAGGCCTCAAATAAGAGTGAAATCGGCCTCTAGCCGAGGTAATACGTGCGCGGGCAGCTATTATTTTTGTAGCGCTGATCCGCACCCTCTTCACCAGCAGGGGCCGCGGAACCGGCTTCGCCGGGCCGCAGGCGCAGGCCTTGCAGGCCGCCGGGCTGCGAGACGCAGCCCCTCTGCATGCCGTCCAAGCCTGCATTTGCAGGCTTGGAGCCGCGGCATGCAGCCCCCTCGGGAGGAAGAGAGCGACGCGGAGTGCGCGAACGTGGGGGCATCACTTCCCTCGGATGTATTTATTCACCGCCCGATTGTGGGCTTCCAGGCTGTCGCTGAACTCGCTGCTGCCGTCGCCGCGCGACACAAAATACAGCGCCTTCGTCGGTGCCGGCTGCACCGCGGCCAGCAGCGCGGCCTTGCCGGGCATCGCGATGGGCGTCGGCGGCAGGCCGGCGCGGGTGTAGGTGTTGTACAGCGTGTCGGCCAGCAAATCGCGCTTGCGCAGGTTGCCGTCGAATTTTTCGCCCAGGCCGTAGATCACCGTCGGGTCAGTTTGCAGCAGCATGCCGTTCTTGAGCCGGTTGCTGAACACGCCGCCGATCTGCGGGCGGTCGGCGGGCTTGCCGGTTTCTTTTTCAACGATGCTGGCCAGAATCAAGGCTTGCTCGGGCGTCTTCAAAGGCGTGTCCGGGTTGCGCTGCGCCCAGGCGGCCTCCAGCCGTTTGTCCATTGCGCGAGCGGCGCGCTTGAGCACCGCCAGGTCGCTGCTGCCCTTCGAATAACTGTAGGTGTCGGGGTAGAAGCGCCCTTCCGGGTGAACCCCCGGCCGGCCCAGCTTTTCCATGATGATTTCGGGGCTGAGCCCAGCAGAATCGGGCGTGAGCAGCTCTGATTTTTGTAGCGCCGCGCGCACCTGACGGAAGTTCCAGCCTTCGACCAGCGTGACGCTTTTCAGCGTTTCCTCGCCACGTACCAGCATGCTGAGCAGCTTGCGCGGCGTGGTGCCGGGGGTGACTTCATAACTGCCGGCCTTGATCAGACGCGCCTGTCCCGACACGCGAAACCAGGTCTGCAGCAGCACCGCCGGCGTGTCCACCCCGCTGGCCACCACCGCCGAAGCCACCCCGGCGGCCGAAGTGCCGGGCTCGATTTCAAGATCCACCACCTGGCTGCCGGGTTGCGGCCGCAACTGAAGGGGCT
>JANNKV010000269.1:0-2190 GCA_031396485.1 Polaromonas sp.
GGCATGCCGGGTTTGACCATCACCATGTCGGCGCCTTCGGCAATGTCGAGCGCCACTTCGCGCAGCGCTTCGTCCGTGTTGCCCGGGTCCATCTGGTAGACCTTTTTATCGGCCTTGCCCAGGTTGCCGCTGGATCCGACGGCGTCGCGGAAGGGCCCATAAAACGCGCTGGCGTACTTGGCACTGTAGGCCATGATGCGGGTGTGGATGTGCTTTTTGCTTTCCAGCGCGTCACGAATCGCGCCAATGCGGCCGTCCATCATGTCGCTGGGCGCGACGATGTCGACACCCGCGTCGGCCTGGCACAGCGCCTGTTTGACCAGCACGTCGATGGTCTCGTCGTTCAGGATGTAGCCCTTGTCATCCGGCAGGCCGTCCTGGCCGTGCGTGGTAAACGGGTCCAGCGCGACGTCGGTCATCACGCCAAGATCAGGGAAGCGTTTTTTCAGCTCGCTGACCACCCGCGGCACCAGGCCGTCCGGGTTGAAAGCCTCGCGGCCATCAAAGGTCTTGAGTGACGCGTCAATCACCGGAAACAGCGCCATCACCGGAATGCCGAGCTTCACGCACTCTTCCGCCACCGGCAGCAGCAGGTCCAGGCTGAGCCGCTCGACGCCCGGCATCGAGGCCACCGCCTCGCGGCGCTGACTGCCGTCGAGCACGAATACCGGGTAGATCAGGTCATGCGCCGTCAGGGCGTTTTCACGCACCAGGTTGCGCGTGAAGGCGTCCCGGCGCAGACGCCGCGGACGGCCCGAAGGGAAAGGTGCGAAATGGGAGGTATTGGAGGACATTATTAAATTGTGCCAAATCTTGATCCGGGTCAATTTGGTGGTTTGGTGCATACCCTTAATGGCAAGAACTTTAGTGCTAAAAATTTCCCCGGACTACATTAATTTCAGAAAACTGCTCTTGCCAAGCAACACTAAAATAAAGGTGTGCTGATATCTAACGGTAACAGCATCCCGCTTTTCCTCCCTGAGCGGGGCCTTGGCGTGTGACAGCAAAAAGGCTTTACACCCGGCTGGCCGTTTGGCCAGCCGGGTTTTTTTCGAGGATGTGGCCCCCACGGTTGCTCGCTTCGCGTAGCGCCCTGCCCCGCGAGGGGGCCGCCCGCCTGTGGCCCGGCGAAGCCGGTTCCACGGCTCCGCTTGAATGGATCGGGTGCAGGTGTTCCGTGGTGGCGCTTTCCTCATGGCCCAGTCCTGGCAGCAAGCCCTCTTCGCAAGCAGGGGCCGCGGAACCGGCTTTGCCGGGCCGCAGGCGCAGCGGCCCCCTCGGGGGGCAGAGAGCCACACGTAGTGGGCGAACGTGGGGGCTACACTGCTTTCATGCTCTGGATCAAAGCCTTTCACATCGTTTTCGTCGCCAGCTGGTTCGCAGGCCTGTTCTATTTACCGCGCATTTTTGTGAACCTGGCGATGGTGCCGCCTGAAAGCGTGGCCGAGCGCGAACGGTTGCTGGTGATGGCGCGCAAGCTGCTGCGCTTCACGACGATTCTGGCGGTTCCGGCGCTGGCGTTGGGACTGTGGCTCTGGCTGGGCTACGGCATCGGCCGCGGGCCCGGCAACGGGTGGATGCACGCCAAGCTGGCGGTGGTGGTGCTCGCCATCGGCTACAACCACGTTTGCGCGCGCATGCTCGGCAAGTTCACGCGCGGCCAAAACACCCGCAGCCACATCTACTGGCGCTGGTTCAACGAAGCCCCGGTACTGCTGCTGGTCGCTGCCGTGGTGCTGGTCGTCGTCAAGCCGTTTTAAGCAGTCACAGTGCCACCCCGAGTGAATTCCCCGAATTCGCCAGACTCCCCGAATTCGCAAGCAGACGCAGGCGAACCGGCTTTGCCGGGCGCCAGGCGTCGTCCCCTGCAAGGGGAGGCAGAACTACACGTAGCGCAGCGAAGTGAGGATGTCAGGGGTGAGCCCGATTCATGGGGTGTTCAACGGACCACCGCCTGGCCCCTCGCCCTCACCGCCATTTGCCTGATCGTTTACGCCAGCCTGTATCCCTTTACCGAGTGGCGTGACCAGGGCATTTCGCCTTTTAGGTATCTCAGCGCTCCACTGCCGCAATACTGGACCGGTTTTGACGTGGCGGCGAACGTGGTGGGCTATGCGCCACTGGGTTTTTTGCTGGCCTTGTCGGCTTTGCGCAGTCGCCGCCTGCCGTGGGCGGTCACGGGTGCGGTCG
>JANNKV010000271.1:0-3062 GCA_031396485.1 Polaromonas sp.
GCAGCGGCCACCGTGTGCGCGAGCACGGTGTCCAGGGCGTTGTTGAGCTTGTCGTTCATGATTGCCTCCGGTTCGTTGCGGGGCGGCAGGCTCGACCCCGGCATCACCACAACCGAGCTGATACGCATCTACAAGAGCGAACAAACCACCTGGCCTAGTGGCCGCCCGCTTCGCCTGGTACTTCGTCCGAAAATGGACTCCGACACGGAGATCACCAAAAGCCTGTCGCCGGAAATGAGCCAGGCGGTCGATGCCGCACTTGCGCGGGAAGGCATGATCGTCGCGGTCACAGACAAGGCCAGCGCAGACAGTATCGAAACGACACCCGGCGCTATCGGTACCACCACGCTGGCGCAGATCATTTCGGAAAAACGTGAGCTCCAGCCACTGGCCCTGAATGGCGTGATGCCCAGCCTCAAGACCCTGGCAGAAGGCAAGTACCCCTATTACAGAGCCTTTTTCGTGGTCACTGGCCCCGGCAGCAACCCTCTGGCCCGGCAGTTTGCGGTCTTTCTGCAATCTCCCACGGGTCGGGAGCTCCTGCAGAAAAATGGTCATGGGTTCGGACCGTCAAAATAGTTGCAGCGACGTGCGGTCAATCACTTTTGAGACGACGCGCCTCCTCAGCGCCATGGCGACCACGCTGGCCGGCGTCATCGCATTGGCTTTTCCTGCGGTATTTTTTGCTGTTGAATACAAGGCTCATATTGCATCGATGGCCGTTGAAGCCCGATTTGGCGCGATCGAGGTGTCGGATCTGATCAATAAAAATCCGGAGTTCTGGAAATTTGAAGATCAGCGCCTGGAATCCCTTTTGCGGGATCACGAAGATGAAGGGCTTCCAGAAGTACGGCGGCTGCTCGACCTGAAAGGCGCCGTCATTTTTGAGATCGCTGATCAGCTGGCCATGCCTGTGGTTGTTCGTTCAGCCGATCTGCTGGATTCCGGCAAGGTGGTGGGGCGCTTCGAAGTGACCCGATCGCTGGCCCCCCTGCTGCTGGAGAGCGCCCTGATGGGCCTGTTTGGCCTGCTCCTCGGCGGCCTGGTGCTGGTGCTTTTGCTGGTCTACCCGCTGCGGGCGCTGAAGCGCGCGCTGGAAACCCTGGCCGGCGAGAAGAAGCACGCAGAACGGACGCTGAACTCCATAGGCGACGGTGTGATCACCATGGACACGCACGGTACCCTGCTGTCGTCCAACCCGGCGGCCCGGAAGATATTTGGCTACGAATCTGACGACATGTTGGGGAAAAACGTGATCGCGCTGATATGGGCGTTGGACGGCAGCGAACGCGGCGGCGACGTGGCGCGCCATCTGCTGAAAGTCAACGCAGACGGAATTGGCAAAGAACAAGAGCTGGTGGCGCAGCACCGTGACGGGTGCCGTTTCCCGCTCGAATTGCGCATGACCGAGTTTGACCTGGACGGCGAGCGACGGTTTCTGGCCAGCGTGCGCGATATCAGCGAACGCAAGCAGGCCCGGGATGAATTGATTCAACTCAATGCCAGCCTGGAGCAGCGGGTGGAGCAGCGCACCGAACAGATGCAGGCGGCCATTGAAGAGCTGGAGGCATTCTCGTTTTCCGTGTCACACGATCTGCGGGCGCCGCTGACGACCATTGGCGGATTCAGCAACCTGCTGGGCAAAGAGCTGCGCAAGGGCGAAATCAAAGAGCGGGTTAATCACTTTCTTGCGCGCATCGACAGCGGGGTGGCACACATGAGCGGGCTGATCGAGGCCCTGCTGCGGCTGGCCCAGCTGTCGCGGACCCAACTCAGTCTGACGAGCGTTGATCTGAGTGCCCTGGCGCAACAGGTCATCGACGGGTATCAGGAGCGGGAGCCTGGCCGGAAGCTGCAGTGGCTTGTCCAGCCGGGCATGCTGGCGATCGGCGACCCTCAACTGCTGCGCCAGGTTCTTGAGAATCTGCTGGGGAATGCCTGGAAGTTCAGCGGCAAACAGGACCAGGTCCGGATTGAGTTCCAGCGGCAGATCAACGCCGAAGGAGAAACGGTTTACGCCGTTCGAGACCACGGTGCCGGCTTTGACATGGCCTACGCTGACAAGCTGTTTTCAGCCTTCCAGCGGCTGCACTCCGATGCCGATTTTTCAGGCACCGGCATTGGCCTGGCCACGGTGCAGCGCATCATCGCCCGGCATGGCGGCAGGGTGTGGGGGCAATCAGCGCTGGGCCTCGGAGCGACCTTCTCCTTCACCCTCGATGCGTCGACGGTGCCGGAAGCCCAGGCATAGCCGCGTGATGCCGATGACGCTACTGCGCACGATGCCGGGCGGTGGTTGTCCGGCGCCTGCATGACGCCCGCAGCGCGGCCCGTAAAAAACGCGGCTACTGCACTTCCGGCGTGATCGTCTCGGCGTAGTCGTACAGCGCGCCCAGAATCGCCTCGCCTTTCTCGTCCACCGTCTCGGCCAGCGTGTCGATTTGCGCAAACAGCGCATCGACATTGCGCGCGCCGCCCGCGCCTTCGAGCAGGCGCGCCGCGCGGTGCGCTTCCCAGCGTTCGGCTTCGCCCGCGCTCAAGGTATCGGCGAAGTTGCGGGCGCGGTAGCGAAACAGCAACTCGCCCAGCCGCTCGTCGTCAAAGCCGGTGCGGCTGTGTGCGAGTTCGGCTGCAGGCAACGCCCGCAGCTGGTTCAGCCGCCGCCGGTCGGCGTTGTTGATGAAGCCGCCATAAAGGTCTGCGTCCACGTCGGGCGTGGCCTCTTTGGGGCGCTTGAACACGTCGGGCCAGATGGCGCTCATGTCCGGCAGCGCCGCGGCTTTTTCGGCATTGGCGAGCGCGGCGTCGATGTCGATGCCCCAGCGCGCGGCCATGTCGGCACTCAGCGTTTGCAGCTTGCCGACAACCATCGGCGATTTGTTCAGGTGAACCGATTTGAGTGGCAGGCGCTGCATGCCTTCGGGCAGGTCGGCGGATTTGGTGAAGAGGCGCAGGCGCAGCGTGGCGACGTCAAGTTGGGACAACTCGCTGGGGTCGTGCGCCAGATCCCATGCCAGCACTTCGTTTTTGTTGAACGGGTGCGTCGCCAGCGGCCACATGAC
>JANNKV010000280.1:0-4743 GCA_031396485.1 Polaromonas sp.
CGACCGCAACCGCACCGAGTTTTACCGCCTGATGCAAAAACATGGCCTGACGCCCGGTCATTTCAAGGCCGATAGCGCGCCGGCTTTGTCGCCTTCTCCAGCCTCGCCCGACAACTGAGTCGCTGCGCAGCGACAGCTTCAAACCGTTGATTTATAACGGTTTTTCTTAAAGCTTCCGACCCCTTGTCGCTGACAGGCGACAAAAAACCGACAAATCGGAGGTTTCGCCCTCGCTGGCTGACCATTTTTCCGGGTCGTCAGGGGAATCTCTTTCCAAGTGCTTGATTTGTATGGGCTTTTTAGTCCTGGCACAGGGTTTGCCCTATCAACCCGATGCAATCATTTGGTTCTCCTGTTTCCACCGCATTTCCAGCCCGTCTCCGGGCCCATATTTGTGCCTTCTCCTGCCTGGCTGTTTTGAGCCTGACCGCCGCAAGCGCCCATGCCTGGGGCCTCGAGGACGTGGCCACCCTGGCTGACAAGCGCGCAAAAGCACCGTTTCAAGGCACGCCCAAGGCACTGCCCGCAGAACTCGCCAATCTGGATTACGACGGATATCGCGACATCCGCTTCAACCGCGACGCGCCGGTCTGGCGAGCCAGCAAATTGCCATTCGAGGCGAACTTCTTTCATGTAGGGCGTGACGTGGTTTCCGTGCGAATGAACGAAATCGTCGGCGGCGTGGCCAAGCCGATGCGCTACAACCCGGCTGACTTCAATTTCGGCAAGAACAAGTTGAACCCCCAAGGCTGGGGCGACCTGGGTCACGGCGGCCTGCGCCTGTTCAGCAACCTTAACGCGCCTGACGTGAAAGACGAAGTCGCAGTGTTCCAGGGCGCCAGCTATTTCCGCGGCCTGGGTGCCGGCCAGCGCTACGGCTTGTCGGCACGGGGCCTTGCGGTCGATACCACCGGCCCCAAGGAAGAATTTCCGCGCTTCACCGAATTCTGGCTTGAGCGCCCCGCTGCCGATTCGAAGATCGTGACTGTTTACGCGCTGATGGATTCAGAGCGCATGACGGGCGCCTACCGTTTCGACATCACGCCGGGCGAGCGCACGACGACAGAAGTACGCGCCAAAATTTTCATGCGGCCGGGCGCAAGCCCCGTCAAGACGCTGGGCATCGCGCCGCTCACCAGCATGTTTTTCTTCGGTGAAAACCAGCCGCGCCCGGGCGACTTTCGCCCCGAAGTGCACGACTCGGACGGCCTGATGATGGCCAACGGTGACGGCGAATGGCTGTGGCGCCCGCTGCAAAACCCGGGTGCGGCGCTGACGACATCGTTCAGCATGAAAAGCCCGAAAGGCTTCGGCCTGATGCAGCGCGACCGCAATTATGCGAGTTATGAAGACACCGAGGCGCGCTACGAAATGCGGCCCAGCGCATGGGTCACGCCGATTGGCGACTGGGGTGCCGGGCGCGTGGAGCTGTTCCAGTTTCCGATTCCCGACGAGTCGCACGACAACGTGGTGGCGTACTGGGTGCCCGAAAAAATCCCGGCCGCCGGCCAGGCCATGGACATCGCCTACCAGGTGTCGTGGCAGGGCAAGAACCAGCAGTTGCCGCCCAACGGCTACGTCACGCAATCGCGACGCGGCAATGGCTTTATCCAGGCCAACAAGGACGGCTCGCTGCCACCTAACCAGCCGACCCAGTTCACGATCGATTTCGGCGGACCTGCGCTGGACAACCTGCCTGAAGACGCGCCGGTGAAAGCCGTTGCGACGGCTGACGCCAACGGCCGCATCGTCGAAAGCCTGGCTTACAAAAATCCCGCGACCGGACATTGGCGCATGACCTTGCGCCTGCAGCGCGCAGACCCGGCCCAGCCGGCCAAACCCGTTGAACTGCGGGCCTTTTTGCAATTGAACGGCAACGCCGTGAGCGAAACATGGACCAACCTGATCACACCATGACCCCACCTATTTCCACACCCGTGACCCGCAGCGCGCTGCGCGAAGAACGCCACCCTAACGCCGTCACCGCGCCGCCGGTCAATCGCGGCTCGATGACACCGCGGCCCTGGCGCGGTTTCTGGAACAGCATGGGTACAGCCGCCTTGATGCCGTTCGTTAAAACCGGCGGTTCGCCGAGCAGCAACATTGAGATTCTGGAGCCGTGGCAGCACGCCGCCAAACGGCGCCGGGCTGTCTTCGTGCTGCTGACGCTCCTCAGCACCGCGCTGGCAACGGGCCTGTTTGCAGACATGCAGCCCGAATACGACAACGCCTGGCTGGAGTACGGACAAATCGTTTTGTTCGCGCTGCTGTCGGGCTGGGTGGTGACCGGCTTCATGACCGCGATGATGGGTTTTTACGTCACCTTGCGTGGCGACCCGCACAGCCTGTCGGCGAAAAAAGTGCAGCACCACACGCTGGATGCGGCCACGCGCACCGCGATCATCATGCCGATCTGCAACGAAGACGTGCGAACGGTATTTGCCGGCTTGCGCGCGACCTGTGAATCGGTGGCGATTGCCGGGCATGTGCGCGCCTTTGACGTGTTCGTGCTGTCTGACAGCAACGATCCGACCATCATCAAGGCCGAGCGCGCCGCCTGGGAAGACCTGCGGGCGCAGCTCGCCACGCAGCCTGACCAGCCGCAGATCGAGGTCTACTACCGCCTGCGCACGCGTCGCACCGACCGCAAGGCTGGCAACGTGGCCGACTTTTGTCGCCGCTGGGGCAAGGACTACAAATACATGGTGGTGCTGGACGCCGACAGCGTGATGAGCGGCGACTGCCTGGTGTCGATGGTGAAATTGATGGAAGCCAACCCGAAGGCCGGCATCATTCAGACCGCAACCCAGGCCATCGGCCACGTGACCCTGCACGCGCGCGCGCAGCAGTTTGCGTCCCGCGTCACGGGCCGGCTGTTCACGCTGGGCATGCAGTACTGGCAGATGGGCGAGTCGCACTATTGGGGCCATAACGCCATCATCCGCATTGAGCCCTTCATGCAGCACTGCGCGCTGGCACACATTGCCGGCACGGGCGGCATGGCGGGCAGCATCATGTCTCATGACTTCGTTGAAGCGGCGCTCATGCGCCGCGCCGGCTACCACGTGTGGCTGGTGGCTGACTTGATCGGCAGCTACGAGCAGCAGCCGCCTGAACTGCTGGCCGAGCTGCACCGAGATCGCCGCTGGTGCCAGGGCAACCTGCGAAACTCGCGTCTGATCGCCGAGCCCGGCATTCACCCGGTGCACCGCTCGATGTTTGGCACGGGCGCCATGGCTTATCTGTCGGCGCCGCTGTGGCTGTGCTTTTTGACGCTGGGCACCGCCCTGTGGCTGTCGGGCTCACCCATGATTGCCGACTGGACGCTGCTGCCTGGCGAACTGGTTGCACTGTGGGCATGGACGCTGTGCATGCTGTTTTTGCCGCGCCTGCTGGGCCTGGCGGCCGTGCTGATCAATCGCCAGCAAGCTTCTTACGGTGGTACGGCCAGCCTGCTGCGCAGCGCGGTACTCGAAACCCTGATCGCCCTGCTACAGGCGCCGATCCGCATGCGGGCGCACTCGCTCTTCGTCATCGTGGCGCTGACCGGCCTGAAGCTTGAATGGAAGTCGCCTCCACGTGAAGCGGCTGCCGTGCCCTGGGGTCACGCCCTGCGTCAGCTGGCCCCGATGAGTCTGGTGATTGCGCTGCTGGCCGTCGGCATCGCGATGATCGACGCCGGCGCACTGGCGTGGTTGCTGCCGGTCGGCTTGCCGCTGCTGCTGTCGATCCCGATGACAGTGCTCACCAGCAAGGTCGGCGTGGGCACGGCGATGCGGACGCACAACTATCTGCTGATCCCGGAAGAAACGAAGTCGCCTGCGGTGCTGCGCCGCGCCTGGCAGCACGCCAGCCAGCTCAGCCGCCCACGCCTGAAAGCAGCATGAGAGAAATAGCTTGCTATTATTTAGATAGCTTCCCGCGCAGGCAATACCTGGTCTAGAAGCCGATTTGATTGAAAAAAAGGCCATTTGGGTAGCTTCCAGGTGGCCTTTTTGTTGTGCGCAACCTGCATCGCGGAGGTGCGGCGTTTTACATGTCGATCGCTACGTTTTTCATAGCTGCTCACGCATGTTTTACCAGGCTAGCGGTTAATTTCTGTCAGAAAAGCAAGTGCTGGACCCGAAAAGGAGCGCCTTTAAAACTTCGGCATGCCCTTCATGCCGCCCATCTTTTTCATCATCTTCATCATGCCGCTGCCCTTCATCTTTTTCATCATGCCCTGCATCTGCTCGAACTCATTGAGCAGGCGGTTGACTTCCTGAACGTGCACGCCCGAGCCCGCGGCGATGCGGCGCTTGCGGGTGGCCTTGATCAGTTCGGGCTTGCGGCGCTCCAGTGGCGTCATGCTCTGGATGATGCCTTCCTTGCGCTTGATGTCTTTTTCGGCCTTATTCATGTCGACCTGGCCCGCCTTCGCGGCCATCTGCGCCGGCAGCTTGTCGAGCAGACTCGACAGACCGCCCATATTCTTCATCTGCTGCAATTGGCCCAGAAAATCTTCCAGGTCAAAGCCGCTGCCCGACTTGATCTTGGCGGCCAGCTTTTGCGCCGCGGCCACGTCCACACCGGCAGCCACCTGCTCGACCAGCGCCACGATGTCGCCCATGCCCAGAATCCGGCCGGCGTGCCGCTCGGCATCGAACACCTCCAGGCCGTCGATCTTTTCGCTGGTGCCTGAAAACTTGATCGGCGCCCCAGTGATTTGCCGCACGCTGAGCGCCGCGCCACCGCGCGAATCAC
>JANNKV010000300.1:0-4766 GCA_031396485.1 Polaromonas sp.
GCTAAGCCAGTGGGCCGTCCTGCAGCGGCAAAGACCCGTTCGGTATGCCGCCGGGCAGGCCGAGCGCCGCGGCCTGCCGCGCGATGCCTTCCCGGTCTCCCTGCCACAGCGCGCTGATGTAGGCCCGGTAGTCTTCGTGCCAGTTTTCCGATTCGGGCAGCGCGGCCAGGTCGCCGTTCACTTCTGTCAGGCTGTGCACATGCACGGCCACTTCGGCTGACAGGGTGCACGCGGTATTGAGCACCCGGTCGATGTCCGCGTCGCCGGCCTGCAGCGCCGTGACGCCGAACAGATCGAATACGCGCGCCACGACGGCGGCACTGTCGGCGTCGAGCGCCGCTACGCCGGTGGCTTCGTCCAGCACAGGCTCGGCCGGATACGCTGCCTGCTCTGCGGCTTCCAGCAATTGATCTCTAAAGGAAGTGTTCATGGTTGTTCTTCGGACAATTTTTTCGGCAAATGCGCTGCAGGGGGGGGACCTGGACGCCAGCGCTGATTCGAACCCGCATTATCCGTAACCCGATTTTTGTCCCAGCAGGCAGCGCGGCCCACCCCGTCAACCGGGCAGCAAACGAATCAGCTTGCCGTTGCTGCTGTCGGTCAACACATAAAGCAGCCCATCGGGGCCCTGCCGCACATCACGGACGCGTCCGATGCCGTCGAGCAACCTGGTTTCCCTGCGCACCTTGCCGCTGAATGGTTCGGCCAGCTCCAGCCGGGCCAGATAGCCGAATTTCAGCGACCCGACAAACAGATTGCCCTGCCAGGCCTTGCCGTATTTGTCGCTGGTCAAAAACGCCATGCCCGATGGCGCAATCGACGGCACCCAGTAATGCAGCGGTTGCTCAAGCCCGGCTTGGCTGGTCAAGCCGTCGTTGATGGCACCGCCACCATAGTTCTCGCCGTAGCCGATGACCGGCCAGCCGTAGTTCGCTCCGGCTTTGGGCAGATTGATCTCGTCGCCGCCCTGCGGCCCGTGCTCGTGCACCCACAAGGCGCCGTCGGGCGCCAGCGTGGCGCCCTGCAGGTTGCGGTGGCCGATGCTCCAGATCTCGGGCAGCGCGCCCGCCTTGCCAGACGTCCCGGCAAAGGGGTTATCGGCGGGCACCGAGCCGTCCTTGTTGATGCGCACGATCTTGCCGTGGTGGTTACCCAGCGTCTGCGCGTCGTCCCTGCGCGAAAAGCGGTCACCAAGCGTCAGAAACAGTTTGCCGTCAGGCGGGCTGTTCGCGCCCGCGCCGCGGCTTTCGACGATGCGGCAACCGAAATGAGCCGAGCTGGAAAATTTCGGCTTCTGGCTGAAGATGACTTTGACGTTTTCCAGCCTGGCGTTGTCAAAGCTCAGGTTGGCCCGCGCCAATGCCGTGCTGTTGGTGCCGCCGGAGCCGGGCTCTGAAAAGCAGAAGTACAGCGTGCGGTTGCGGGCAAAGTCCCCATCGAGCAACACATCGAGCAACCCGCCCTGGCCCCGCGCGACCACTTCGGGCACACCGGAAATTGGCGCGCCGACTTTGCCGTCGGGCTGGACCACGCGCATGCTGCCGCCTTTCTCGGTCACCAGAAAACGGCCTTCGGGCAGAAAAGCAAGCGCCCACGGGCTTTGCAGCCCGTTTGCTACAGTTTCCGGACGCCCTGCCTGCGCGCGCGCAGGCCCGGCGAGTGCCATGCACCACATTACAAGCGCTATTAAACTGATAGCTGCTCGCGCAGGCAATACCTGGGCTAGAAGCATTTTTGATGCATAAATGAGGCCTGCAGAGGGGTGGTAATACTGTTTCATGTGCGGTAGGTTGGTAGATAAAAGTAAGGCAAACCCGGACCACATAACCCGCGCGAGGCTGCAGGTTGTGAGATGGGCGAAGCAGGTGATCAGCCACTGAGATACCCGCAGTAGCCGTCAGTTCCTTACATGACACGCTGATACGCGCTGCCGCAGCGCACCATTTGCAACAGAAAAATGTGACGAAATTCATGAGAATCAATAGCTTATGCGGGTAATCCAGAAACCGCATGAGCTTGACGTAGGACCAGACCTTCAAGTATCCTGCAGCCCATGCGTCGCATTGTCCCCACTGCCCTCATTGCCTTGGCTGCCCTGGTGGCCAACCACGCGCACGCAGCACCCGGCAATTCTGGCGATGACATGGACAAACTGCTGGCCGACAAAGGTCTGATGACCCAGATCGACCAGGTGGGCAAAACGGTGCGCCTGA
Source organism: Polaromonas sp. (assembly GCA_031396485.1). GTDB lineage: Bacteria > Pseudomonadota > Gammaproteobacteria > Burkholderiales > Burkholderiaceae_C > Polaromonas. Next base: position 2,214 of record JANNKV010000300.1, read on the forward strand.
AGGCGTCCGAACTGGTCGTCAACGCCATGGGTTTTCTGGGCGTGCCTTACAAACGCGGCGGCAATACGGCAGAAACCGGTTTTGACTGCAGCGGCTTCGTCCGCGCCATTTATGAACAAAGCGTCGGCCTTCTGCTGCCCCGCCGCGCTGAGCAGCAGGCCGCAGCCACCCAGCGCATCGACAAAACCGAACTACAGCCCGGCGATCTGGTGTTTTTCAACACCCTGCAACGCGCTTTCAGCCATGTCGGCATCTATGTCGGCGACGGTAAATTCATTCACTCCCCCAAACCCGGCGCGCAGGTCCGGGTTGAGAACATGGGCGTGAACTACTGGCAAAGCCGTTTCGACGGCGCACGCCGGGTGGCCTCTGGCGGCGGGAATGCCGGCAGCGCCGGTAATGCCGCAGCGCAGCAAGCCGTGCTTCAGCCGACAAACTGGACTGCCAGCACACCGGCACCGACGGTTACCTCGCAGACTCCAAGCGCAAGCCCGTTCCAGGGCCCGGACTACCTGCGCAACTAAACCGGCCGCCAGGTCAGTGTCGCGTCACGCGACTGCCCCGCGGCCCGCTTTTTGCGGGCCATCTTCACTTTTTCAGCCGATACCCCACCAGTCAAGCGCTCGCCGGCGGCTATTGATCGCACGATCACTACCGTATAACAGCGGATTAGTCGGATATGAAAACCCTCGATGCGTCAGAGCCGGGCCGCCGCTACCATCCGGCCTGATATCCCGTCTGCTTTTCCCATCCAATCCAGGAGCGCTATATGGCAAAACTGAACGTCAACGGTACGGCGCGGGAGTTCGAGGCTGAGGCTGATACCCCGCTGTTGTGGGTGATCCGCGAACAACTCGGGCTGACCGGCACCAAATACGGCTGTGGCGTGGCCGCCTGTGGCGCCTGTACGGTGCATATCGATGGCGTGCCGACGCGCAGTTGCGTGCGGCCTCTGTCCAGCGTCGATGCGGCGGCAAAAATCGTGACCATCGAAGGACTGTCGGCCGTCGGCTCGCACCCGGTGCAAAAAGCCTGGGCTGCACTTGATGTGCCGCAATGCGGTTATTGCCAGAGCGGCATGATCATGGCGGCTACGGCCCTGCTCAAAACGAAGCCGAATCCGACCGACGCAGACATCGACGAAGCCATGACCAATATCTGCCGCTGCGGCACCTACAACCGGGTGCGCGCGGCGATCAAGGTGGTGGCGAAAGGCGGCGACACGAAAAGCGCTGCACTCTCTATTCTTCACGCTGACGGGAGCACGACATGAGCGCCACCCTTCCCCCTCTTCACGTGAGCCGCCGTGGTTTTCTCGGCGCCTCGGCCTCCGCCGGGCTGGTCGTTGCCTTTCATGTGCCGTTTGCAGGTAGCGCGGTCGCGCAAACGACCGTGCCGATCTCCCCAGAGGTCAACGCCTGGGTGGTGGTCAAACCCGACGACACGGTGGTCATCCGCATCGCCCGCTCGGAAATGGGCCAGGGCACGCTGACCGGGCTGGCCCAGTTGGTGGCCGAGGAACTGGAATGCGACTGGGCCAAAGTCACGACCGAATACCCGACGCCGGGCCAGAACCTCGCACGCGCACGCGTTTGGGGCAACTTCAGCTCCGGCGGCAGCCGCGGCATCCGCGAGTCGCATGAAGACGTACGCAAGGGCGGCGCCACCGCAAAGATGATGCTGGTGCAGGCGGCAGCCGACGAATGGAAGGTGCCCGCCGCTGAATGCAAGGCGGCGAACAGCGTCATCACGCACACGCCTTCAGGCCGCACCACCACTTACGGCAAGGTCGCCAACGCGGCCGCCAAGGTCACACCGCCGGCCGCCGCCAGCGTGGCGCTGAAAGACCCGAAAGACTGGAAGCTGACCGGCAAACGCCTGGCGCGGCTGGACACGGTCGAGAAGGTGTCGGGCAAGCAGATCTACGGCAGCGATTTGACGATGCCTGGCCTGCTCAACGCCGCCATCAAGGACTGTCCGGTCTTTGGCGGCAAGCTCAAGAGTTTTGACGCTGCAGCCATCGAAAAACGGCCCGGCGTCAAGAAGGTCGTGCGGGTCGGCGACAGCGCCGTTGCGGTGGTGGCCGACACCTGGTGGCGGGCGAAAAGCGCGCTCGACGTGCTGCCCATTGTCTGGGACAACGGCCCGAACGAAAAAGTGTCGAGCGACACCATCGCCGCGATGCTGAAAGCCGGACTGGACGCACCTGAGGCCATCATGGGTAACGAGAACGGCGATGCGCGTGCCGCGATCGCCTCAAGCGCCCGCAAGGTCGAGGCGGTGTATTCCTACCCGTTCCAGAACCACGCGACGATGGAAACCATGAACGCGACCACCCGGTGGACGCCCGAGCGCTGCGAGGTCTGGACGCCGACGCAAAACGGCGAAGCCGCGCTGGCTGCTGCTGCCGAGGCATCGGGCCTGCCGGCTGCAAAGTGCGAGGTCTACAAAATTCACCTGGGCGGCGGCTTTGGCCGGCGCGGCGCGGTGCACGACTGGGTGCGCCAGTCGGTGGAGATCGCCAAACAGATGCCCGGCACGCCCGTCAAGCTG
>JANNKV010000340.1:0-10497 GCA_031396485.1 Polaromonas sp.
GGCCCCGGTGGGCGGCACCGTCAGCCTGGTCGCAGGCAACGTGGTCTTCACCCCGACACCGAACTACAACGGCCCGGCGAGCTTTACCTACACCATCAGCGACGGCAATGGCGGCACCTCGACGACCACCGTCAACGTGACGGTGGTACCTGAAGTTCCGCAGGCACCGCAGATCTATCCGTATATCGGCACTCCACCTTTTTACGTGCCACCACCCATCATCACGACTGACCCGGCACTGCATGTGCTGTACAGCGTGAATGATGTACGGGTCGACACGGGCTTGCGCGCAGGTTTGGGTATCTTCCAGACAGACAGCGCAACCCTGGCTGAATTGTCTTCAGAGCAGGCGCTGCTGATAGACACGCTCACGGCTCCACGAGGATTTGACGGCCTGGATGACAGCCACCTGCGCGGAAATGGCATCGGAATGCAGAATGCGCTGTTCGTTCAGCACGCCGTTCGCCACGAAGCACTGGTTTCCGAAGCTGGTCTTTTTGTCCAGAATTCGGTTCGCGCATCACAGTTCGAATCGCTGGCCCGCAATATCCGTGTTGACAATTTCAACTCCGCGATCCCGGGCGTGGGTACCTTGCTGGACCCGTTCGCAATTGGCGCTCCCCCGGCAACTCCAGCCAGCGAAGTCGTGCGCCCCGAGCGTCCATCCACGTCGACGTCAAGCATTGAAAATCCACCGGGCACTCCGACTGCGAAAGAGATCGCAACTGCCGACTCTGGGCGTCTCGACAAAACTTCAAACGATCTCTCGGTTCGTCAGGTAAAGCGCACCGCTGCTGATGGTTTTGCAACGCAGCTGCGTCGAAACGCTTCGACGTTCCGGACCAGCGCTGTTCGTCCAGAGACACCGGTAAAAGAACCGACCCGCGTCACGCGATAACCATTACAGGACTCTTGTATGCGCTACAGCACCTTCCTCTCGACCTCAAAAGAATCACCCATGACCACAATGACAAAAAAATGTGCCGGTTCAGCAACATCAACGCTGCCAAAGCTCGTAGTTCTGGCAGCGGCTGTGGTTTTGGCGGGCTGCACGGTAACGCCCAAGCTGGCCACCCAGGAAGAAGTGCGCGACAGGGTCAAGGCCGACACAGCCCTGATGTACGTCAATCAGGCTCCCATTAACGGCCCGGTAACCATGGAAGAGGCCGTTGCGCGAAGCCTGAAATACAACCTGGACTATCGCCTGAAGAAGATGGAGTCGGCGCTGTCGCTGGGCCTCGCAGATTACGCCAGTTATGACATGCTGCCTAATCTGCTGGCCACAGCCGGTTACCGGACACGCAGCAACTTCTCCGGTGGCACAAGCATTGGCATTCTCGATGGCGTTGAGTCACTGCGTCCCTCCACCTCGGAAGAAAAGAGCCACACTCTGGCGGGGACAGAGTTTTCCTGGAACGTGCTTGATTTCGGGGTTTCCTACTACCGGGCCCGACAACAGGCCAACCAGTATCTGGTTGCTGAGGAGCGGCGGCGCAAAGTCGTACAAAACCTGGTGCAGGACGTTCGCGCGGCTTACTGGCGCGCACTAGGCGCCCAGCGCCTGGCTGCGCAAACCAAAGACATCCTCGAGCGCGCAAACCTGGCGCTTGCAAGGTCGCGTGAGGCTGAAACCCAACGCGTGATTTCCCCAGCCCAGGCGCTCAACTATCAGCGCGCCTTGCTGGATGCCATTTCGTTTTTGAACCAGCGCCGTCTGGACCTGGAGTTTGCCAACAGGGAGCTCGCCGCGCTCATGAACGTCGAGCCCGGCATCAACTTCGTCGTTGCCGAAGCGGTCGAAGCCAAACTGCCAGCGCCACCCAACGATGTGCGCAAGCTCGAAGACATGGCGCTGCTGCAGCGGCCTGAACTTCGGGAAGAAGACTTCAAGAAACGTATCACCGCCGATGAAGCGCGTCGCCAGATTCTGGGCATGTTGCCGGGCATCAGCCTCGATGCTGGCGTGCAATACGACTCCAACAACTTGCTCAACAGCAACAGCTGGTCGCAGGGCGGTGTTCGCATCTCCTGGAACCTGCTGCGTCTGCTGGCATTGCCAACGCTCAAATCAACCCAGGAACAGCAGGTCAGGACCGATCAGGCGCGCCGCATGGCCTTGTCGATGGCGATCATGACGCAGCTGCGTGTCGGCGTGGAACGCTACCGCCTGGCAGTCGAAGACTTCAAGCTGGCTGACACCGCAGCCCAGGTTGACAAACGACTGGCCGACTACACCCGCGCGTCGGTGACCGCCAAGCTCGAAAGCGAGCTCGAGGCGATTCGTACGCAGGCCCGCGCCGTGCTCGGCAACTATCAGCGCGCCAACACCTACGCCACAGCCCAGATCGCGTTCGGACGCCTCTACAACACGCTGGGGTTTGACCCTTTGCCAGACGATTTCGAGAGCAATGCCCTGCCTCAACTCACCGAGCGCGTACGCGTTCACCTGAAGGCAACCGAGGAAGACTCACTACGCATGACGTCCAACCTCTTCGGCTATGCGCCAGCAGTTTCAGTGCGGTTGGTCGGCGTGGATGATCCGGTGATGAACGTTCGCATGAAGGCGCAGATCAACGAGCTGCTCACCCGAAATCAGGTGGACATCGATACGTCCAACGGCATTCCCATGACATTTTCCCTACAACGCGAGCGTAAAGACGGGCTGGAGAAAGCCAATTGGTCTATCGTGCTCGAAGACGCCAAGGGCAGCCAGAAAGGCAATGCCCATCAAACGAGTACCATGCCTGAAAACGCGCGCAATTCTGCTTACGAAGCTTCGCTGGTGGCAGCGGTGACTTCCAAACTACCCCAAATGCGTGGCTGGCTATCCGCGCTGGCCCAAGAGACGAAACAATGATCCTGTCCCGTTCGATTCCGTTTTTCCTGACCGTATTTGTTTTCGCCGCGCAGCCAGCGGCTCAGGCCCAATCGCCTGCAACGGCTGTGCCTGCCCCTTCATCCGCGCCGGCACCGCGCCCGGCGACCGCAGCGGCAGCCAGAAATGACGCAACTCCTCCGGCAGGCGACACTGTTCGCGTACTGCTGATTGCTGACCGTGAGACGACGCTATCCAGCCCCGTCACGGCCAGAATCAAGATGCTTCACGTGTCCATCGGCATGCCTTTTGGCGCCGGGCAGACCTTGGTGAGCTTCGACTGCGAAGAACCCGTGGCGCGGCTGGGTATGGCAAAAGCGGAATTGGCAGGCGCGGTGGAAACGCATGAAGCAAAGATCCGCATGCAGGGCCTGGAGCAGGCCAGCGACGTTGAGGTGGCACTGGCTGCCAGCGCGGCCGCCAAGGCCCGGGCGCAGGTTGCACTTCAAAACGCCCAGGTCGGACAATGCTCGATGAAAGCCCCGTGGGCCGGTCGGGTCGCCAAAGTCCACGTGCGCTCGTACATGAGCGTGACGCCCGGTTTGCCCATGGTCGATCTGGTGAAAAGTGGCCCCTTGCGCCTGAAGCTCAACGCGCCCTCGCGGCTGCTTTCGAAAATCAAGGTCGGCACCCTGTTTGACGTGGCCATCGACGAAACCGGAAAGTCGTACCAGGCTCGGGTACTGGCCGTGAACAGCCGGGTTGATCCCGTCAGCCAGACGATTGAAATCGAATCGGCCATCGCGAAGAATTACGAAGAGTTGTTGCCGGGCATGAGCGGCGTGGCCCTGCTGAAATCCTTTAATTGAGGCTACTGCCGGCGGTGATGAAACCGCCGGTCAATTGATCGCCCGGAGAACTCGCCGACCGGGCCTGTCTCCATCCAGCCATGAGTGCTACGCCAGAAAACCTCTCCATGACCGCCCTCGACGCCCTGCTTCACCTGGAGCAACGCGCGTTTGAAGCAGACTCGCCGTCAGCGCTCGGCTTCACCGTCGTCAACGAAGCCCTCGCACTGGTGTCTTACCGCCAGGCTGCCTTCTTCACGCGCACGCTTTCCGGCAAGCTCAAGCTGACAACCGCATCGGGTTTGGTCAGCGTGGCCGAAGATTCGCCTTATGCGATCTGGCTGGGCAAATTTGCCCACAGCTTTGCTTCGGCCAAAGGCTGCCGGCGCTTCGACTTTTCCGATGCGCCGGCGGAATTCGTCGATGGCTGGGAAGAGTGGCTGCCCGAACATTTGCTGCTGGCTTCGCTTTTTGATCCGTCAGGCGCTGATGTCGGCCTGATGCTGTATGCCCGCGAAACGCCGTGGACAGACAGCGAGCTGGAAGCGCTAGCCCGCGTTCACCTGGCTTATGGCTACTGCCTGAGTGCGTTGAATCGGGTGCCCAGGCGATTCGGTAGCGCGATGTTTTCTGTCTTTCACGGCCGGCGCGCCAAATGGCTGGCGTTCGCCGTGGCACTGGCCCTGTTTATTCCCGTGCGTCTGTCAGCGCTGGCGCCAGCCGAGGTCATTGCACTTTCCGCCATGGCCGTTGCGTCACCGCAAGACGGCGTGGTCAGCGCATTTTTTGTTCAACCGAATGCACCGGTCAAAACCGGTGACAAGCTTTTTTCGCTCGATGACAGCGCGCTGGCGAGCAAGCGCGAAGTGGCACGCCGCGGGGTGTCGGTGGCACGGGCCGACCTGCTAGTCGCCCAGCAACGCGCCTTCGACGACCTGAAAAGCAAAGGCGAACTGGCCTCGGCGACAGGTCGGGTGGATGAAAAAGAGGCCGAACTCTCACTGGTCGAAAGCTCGCTCGACCGCGTGATTGTCAAGGCTGAACGCGATGGCATTGCCGTCTACGGCGACCCGAACGACTGGCTCGGCAAACCGGTTCAGACCGGCGAACGCGTGATGCAGCTGGCCGACCCGCGTGATGCCGGTGTGCTGGTCTGGCTGCCCGTGGGCGACGCGCTCAACTTGGAGCCGGGTGCACCGATACGGCTTTTCCTGCACACCAAGCCGCTGGACCCCCTCCCGGCCACGTTGCTGCAAACCAGCTACCAGGCGGTTTTAAGCCCCGAAGGTGTTTCGGCTTACCGGCTGCGCGGTCAGTTCGATGCCGGTGCTGACAGCGCCCGCATCGGGTTGCGGGGCACTGCACGGGTTTCCGGTGACTGGGCGATTCTGGGCTACTACCTGTTTCGGCGGCCGATTGCCGCGTTGCGCGAATGGACGGGACTGTAGTCAAGACCGCCAGCCTGGCGGATATTCTGGCGACCGCTCAAGCAAGTGCGAAAGTCGCCTTGCCGCCGCTGCGGGAAGAATTGCGCCTGCTGCCTGCGGCCGCCAACCATGACGGCTCACCCGCCTGGATGGTCCATGACCCCATCAACAACCGGTTTTTCAGGGTCGGCTGGCTTGATTTCGAGATGCTGCTGCGCTGGACGCACGGCAGCCCGCAGGCGATTGCCAGGTCGGTCAGTGAAGAAACCACGTTGAGCATTGACGAAGCGGACGTCGGTGCCCTGCTGCATTTTCTGGAGCAGCACAACCTGCTTCAGGCCAACTCCGTCGCAGCCGTTAACCGCTTGCGGCAACGGTCTGCGCAGCTGAAGAAAAACCCTTACGAGTGGTTGCTGCACAACTACCTGTTCTTTCGCGTGCCATTGATCCGTCCGCAGGTGTGGCTGGCCGCGATCATGCCGTTTTTGAACTGGCTGTTCAAACCGGCCACGGGTGTAGCGCTTGTGGTGCTCACCGTCACCGGCATTTTTCTGGCGACCCGGCAGTGGGAAACTTTTGTCAGCACGGTGGTCGAGCATCTGTCGTTATCCGGTTTTTTGGGCTACGCCGTCGCGCTTGTTTTCGCCAAGACACTGCATGAAGTCGGGCATGCGATCACCGCTACCCGCTACGGCGTGCGCGTGGCGCACATGGGCGTCGCCATGCTGGTGATGTTTCCCATGCTGTACACCGACACCAGCGAAAGCTGGAAGCTGACCAACCCACGCCAGCGCCTGGCTATTGCCAGCGCCGGCATCATCACCGAGCTGGCCATTGCCGGGCTGGCCACGCTGGCCTGGAGCCTGACATCTGATGGCGCGCTGAAAAATGCCCTGTTTTTTCTGGCCACCACCAGCTGGGTATTGACGGTGCTGCTCAACCTCAGCCCCTTCATGCGCTTCGATGGTTATTTCATCCTCACCGACCTGCTTGATTTTCCGAATCTTCACGAACGCAGCGGCGCCCTCGCCCGCACCTGGTTGCGGCGCACCCTCCTGGGTTTCGAGGAGCCTTACAACGAACGCACCCCGGGCAAGGGCAACACTTTCCTGATCATCTTTGCACTGTGCACCTGGCTCTATCGCCTGACGCTGTTTCTCGGTATTGCGCTGCTGGTGTATTACTTCTTCTTCAAGCTGCTCGGCATTTTTCTGATGCTGGTAGAGCTGGTGTGGTTCATCGGCAGGCCGGTGTGGACGGAGCTGCGCGTGTGGCACAGCCGAAAAGCAGACATCAGAACCAGCCGCAAACGCATCGCCTGGACCCTGTTCGGCGTTTTTCTGCTGCTGGGCCTGGTGCCGTGGCAGACCAGCATTCACGGCACCGGCTGGGTTCACCCCGAGCGGCAGCAGATCATTTACTCGCCACTGGCGGGCAAGCTCATTTCGCTGCCTTCCCTGGCCGAAGAGATTGACACGGTGGAAAAGGGCGAGGTGCTGTTCGCTCTTGAGTCGCCCGAGTTGCGCCTGGGTGCCCAAAAAGCCACCGACCTGGCGGGCGCCCGCGCCAGAGAACTGCTGGGCCTGAGCGGACTGCCCAGCGGCGAAGAGCAGCGCGCGCAGCTCCAGATGCAGCAAAACAAGTTTTTGGCCGAGGCCCGCCTCTACCAGGGCGAGCAGCTGCGGCTGCAGGTCGCCGCCCCTTTTGCAGGTCAGCTGCGCGACCTCGACCCGCAACTGGCCCCCGGCGTGTGGGTGCAACCCCGGCAGCCACTGGGTGTGGTGATTGATCCGTCCAGCTGGACCATCGAGGCCTACGTTCCCGAGGTTGATGTGGCGCGGATTCGCGTCGGCGACAAGGTGCGCGCCTTCATGGGCCTGCGATCGCTGCGTGCCTTTGATGGCAAAGTGCAAGAGATCGATACCGCGCGCACCGCCATCCTGCCGCACACCCTGCTCGACGCCAAAACCGGCGGGCCCATCGTCACGCTGGCCCCGAATGCAGACGATCGCCGCGAGCGCGTACCCAAAGACGCCCTCTACCGCGTTCGCATCACGCTTGACGAAGCACCCTTCGCCCAGCAAATCAACCAGCAGATGATGCTGGCCAGCGTCACCATCTCCGGCGAATCACGCGCCTGGCTGCCGTCGGTGTTTTCGCGCATGGCGGCGGTGCTGGTTCGGGAGAGCGGGTTTTAACCCCCACTCGACAACAGGCAGCCGCAGGCGCCAGTCGACCTCGGCAAGACGCCATGAGTCTTGCCCAAATCGAAAAAAGACACACGCAGATGCCTTTTATGCATCAAACAGCCCTCCAGCCCAGGCAAAACCTGTGTCAGCAGCTACTTTTTTCATAGCGCCTTCATTCGGCGTCAACTCCACTACATCCCTGCGTGTCTTCACATCGCACGCCGTTAATATACAAAATATTGTATTATTGACAAATGAAACCCATCGAATTTGTGGGCGGTTCGCTGGACGATCTACGAACCTTTCCAGTCTCCGCTCGCCGCGAGTTGGGTTACCAGCTGGATCGATTGCAGCATGGCCTTGAACCCGAAGACTGGAAACCCATGACGGGCTCGGGCGCTGGCGTACGAGAGATCAGAGTTCGCGATCAGTCGGGCGCCTGGCGCGCCATTTATATTGCCAAACTGGCTGAGGCCGTGTACGTCCTGCACTGTTTTCAGAAGAAGACACAGAAGACATTGAAGTCAGATATTGATTTAGCCCGCGCCCGGTTAGGCGAATTGACAGCCTCAAAAACCAGGAGATTGAAATGACCAAGCAAAAGGCAATCGTTCAGCAATTTTCCAGCGTCTGGGATGCCATTGAAGACACCCCTGGCGAAGCAGCGCACATGAAAGCCCGCAGCGAATTGATGATCGCGATTTCCGGGCACATCGCGAAAAACGGATTGACGCAAGCTGCTGCTGCCAAGCTGTTCGGCGTCACGCAGCCGCGCGTGTCTGATCTGGTGCGGGGGAAGATTGAACTGTTTTCCATTGATACCCTGGTACAGATGCTGGCGTCGGCGGGCATGCGGGTGGAGATGAAGTTGAAGAAGGCGGCTTGAGATGGTTTGTCCGATTTGTTTGGATGAGGACGCGACAAACGGCCTTCACGACGCTCTGCTTCCAGCACGGAAGATCGTCTGCGTACGATGCGGAATTTTTGGCATTTCGCAAGAGACGATTGAGGGTGCGAAAGGTCTTAACAATGCCGATCGTTGGCGTATTTCTGCGTGGATTTGCGAGTATTCGCCGCAGCTGCTGAAATGGGAAGACATTGAGCAAGCGCTTGCCGCAAAAGTACCTGGGCTGCTGCATCGGGCAGACCGAATGCTTGCTGCGCTCAACAATCGGCATCCAGGTGGAAATAACTTCTCAGCGTCAGATGAGTACGCGAAATTGATAGGCATCGGCTGGAATAGACACGGTGGTGACGCGCGATATCTTTTTGAGCGGGTTCTTGAAACTGAGCTCAGCTTCATAGAGACGCTCGGCGACGGCGTATGCCGAGTCACTCCAAGAGGACTACTTCACTTGGAGGGTCGCCGAACGACCGTTACCGCCGCTGGCTTCTGCGCCATGTGGTTCAGCGAAGAAGTCGCACAGCTTTGGACTTCAGTAATTGAACCTGCGACTCGCCTGGCCGGCTACGAACCGCTGCGCATCGATGGCAAGCAGCACAACGGAAAGATTGATGACGAGATCATGGCGTCAATCCGTGGCTCGCGTTTCGTCATAGCTGACTTCACAGGCAACCGCGGCGGTGTTTACTACGAAGCTGGCTTCGCACACGGACTCGGTTTACCCGTGATCTTCATGTGCCGCGACGGCGACGACCTTCACTTTGACATCAGGCAGTACAACTGCATTTTCTGGAAACCAGACGGGCTTGAAGAAGCGCAGGCGCGTTTGAAAAACAGGATTCTGGCGACCCTTGGCCAAGGGCCATTGAAACTGCATTAAAAAAGGCACCCGCAGGTGCCTTTTTTGCATCAAATAGCCCTATCGCCCAATTAATACATGCGCCAGCAGCTATTAGTTTGATAGCGATATCTGGCTGGTGCTCGCCTTCTTTTGCAGCCGCCAGGCATGCAGCAGCGGCTCGGTATAGCCGCTCGGCTGCTCCAGGCCCTTGAACACCAGATCGCACGCCGCCTTGTACGCCATTGACGTATCAAAGTGCCCTGCCATCGGCTGGTACAGCGGATCGCCGGCATTCTGACCATCGACGACGGCGGCCATGCGTTCGAAGGTTTCTTTCACTTGGCGCTCGGTCACCACGCCGTGCAGCAGCCAGTTGGCGATGTGCTGGCTGCTGATGCGCAGCGTGGCGCGGTCTTCCATCAGGCCGACGTTGTGGATATCGGGCACCTTGCTGCAGCCTACGCCCTGATCAATCCAGCGCACGACGTAGCCGAGGATGCCCTGGGCGTTGTTGTCGAGTTCCGCTTGGGTTTCGGCTTCGGTCCAGAACGGCACCAACGCGGTCGGGATCTGCAGGATGGCGTCGAGCAGGTTCTCTTCCATCGCCAGCGATTTTCTCTCGTTGACAAAAATCTCCATGCTCTTTTGCAGCGCTGCCACATCGACCTGGTGGTAGTGCAGCGCGTGCAGCGTTGCCGCGGTGGGCGACGGCACCCATGCGGTGTTGGCGCCCGCCTGCGGATGCGCGATCTTCTGCTTCATCATCTCGGCCATCAGGTCAGGCATGGCCCACATGCCCTTGCCGATCTGGGCCCGGCCGCGCAGCCCGCAGGCCAGGCCAATCTGCACGTTGCTCATCTCGTAGGCACGCAGCCAGTTGGTGTTTTTCATCAGCGGCTTGCGCATCATCGCGCCCGAATGCATGGCGGTGTGGATTTCGTCGCCGGTGCGGTCGAGGAAGCCGGTGTTGATGAAAGCCACGCGCGCAGCCGATTCGGCGATGCAGGCTTTGAGGTTGACGCTGGTGCGGCGCTCCTCGTCCATGATGCCGAGCTTGACGGTGTTTTCTGGCAGGCCCAGCAGCGATTCGACGCGACCGAAAAGCTCGGACGCGAAGGCCACTTCGGCCGGGCCATGCATCTTGGGTTTGACGATGTAGACCGAGCCCTTGCGCGAGTTCTTGATGCCCGGCTGGTCCTTGCGCTTGAGGTCGTGCATGGCAATCGCCGTGGTCACCACCGCGTCGAGGATGCCTTCCGGGATTTCCTTGAGAGTTCCGCCTTCGGGACCGTACAGGATGGCGGGGTTGGTCATCAGGTGGCCGACATTGCGCAGGAACATGAGCGAGCGCCCATGCAGCGTAAGCTTGCCGCCCGTAGGGCTGGTGTATTCGCGGTCGGGATTGAGGCCGCGGGTGAACGTCTTGCCGCCCTTTTGCACCTCTTCAGTCAGCGTGCCCTGCAAAATGCCCAG
>JANNKV010000375.1:0-1505 GCA_031396485.1 Polaromonas sp.
CCAAAGCGGTTGAACAGCTCCAGCGTGACTTCTAAGATACGTTCAGCCGTACGGCGAGGCGCTTTTTTCGCCATGTGATCGACCCTTGGTTATGCCGTGGTTATGCCGTGGTTATGCCGTTGGTGGTGCCGTTGGTTGTGACGTACTCTAACCCGGTGGCAGCGGCCGCGACACTAGGGAAGTCCAGCAGCGCAGCGCTTGTGTGTGCATCACTCACGTCTCAATCGCGCGGAGGAGGCGGTCGCGCCACCCGGCTTAAATCGTCGATCAGGTCTTCCAGCGAGGCAAACGCCCGGCCCAGTCGCGTAGCGGGCGGCCTCGCTGCCACCAGATGACGCGTCGGGTCGTCGAGCACAGCCCTGTTGATCGACAAGCCGTGGGGCGCGAGTTTGGCCGACAGGGTGGTCTGCCGGGACCGCAGCATCTGCCGGGTCTGCTGGTAGGCGTGCTCGGCCATCTGCCGGCGTTGCCCGTAGCTGAAGGTGTTGGCGAGATACATCTCGGCGTCGCGCTGGTCAGGCTCGATCAGCACGATGTCGGTGTTCGGATAGGCCTGCGCGTAGTGCTTCATGCCGAGCTCGAGCCGTGAGTGGATCATGGCGCGAAAGGTCTGGCTCATCACTGCGGGCAGGCCGCCATCGACGATGCGAGGTATGAATCGCTTCTCTAAAGGCAGGCCACGGCGCATCACACGCGGTTGCGCGGCCGGGCGCGGCGTGCGGGTGGCGTCGAAAGGCACCAGCGGGTTGATGCAGAACATCAGGTCGATGCCTTCGTCCATGGCGACGCTGGCGTGCATGGTTTTTTTCAGCGCCCCGTCGACAAAATACTGGTTGTCTATTTCCACCGGCGGAAACAGCCCCGGCAGGGCTGCGCTGGCCTGTACGGCTTTCGAGATGGGAACATGGTCCCAGCCCGGCTGGCCGAACGGCGCGGCTTCGCCGCTGTCAAGGTTGGCAGCGACCAGCGTCAGGCGCGTGTGTAGCTGGCGAAAGTCATTGGTGCGACCCGGCGCGGAAAAAAGCCGGGCGAGCTGCACGTCCACTTGCGCGTTGGAAAACACACCGGTTGGCAGGGCTGGCCCCAGGGCTTCCAGCGCATTAAGCCATGATTTTCCGCCCACGGTGGCGCGCCACAGGGCAGACACGGCAACGCCGGGCAGCATGATGCTGCGCCGCAGAAACTCTCCGTAAGCGGGAACCATCAACCAGGCGGGGTCGAAGACCTCGGAAGCGTTGTCGTCCCCATCAATAAAGGCGGCGCACATCTCATGCGGCGACATGCGGTTGGCCAGGCCCGCGGCGATGAAACCGCCCGCTGAAACGCCAATGTAGTGATCCAGCCGGGTTAACGACAGGCCTTCCAGGGCTTCTTCGAGTGCGCACAAGGCGCCAATTTCATAGACCGCGCCCAGCGGGCCACCGCCTGCCAGTGCCAGTCCGATTCGGGACCGGCCTCTGGCGCCTCGCCTCGTTTCAGTCAGTGAGTTTGAAGTCATGAGTATC
>JANNKV010000396.1:0-7974 GCA_031396485.1 Polaromonas sp.
GGGCCGTGGAGCCGGCTTTGCCGGGCCACAGGCGTAGCGGCCCCCTCGGGGGGCAGGAAGCGACACGCAGTGCGCGACCTTAGCGGCTTCACATGCAAGCAGGGGCCGCAGAGCCGGCTTTGCCGAGCTGCACTCGCAGCGGCCCCCTCAGCGGGCAGGAAGGCACGCGCGCGAGCGACTGTCGGGGTCACATGCAAGCAGGGGCCGTGGAGCCGGCTTTGCCGGGCCACAGGCGTAGCGGCCCCCTCGGGGGGCAGGAAGCGACACGCAGTGCGCGACCGTGGGGGCCACATCTAATGCCAGCGAAGCCAGTATTCAAAGGCTACGCGATACGTGTTGACCTGCACCTGCACGGTGTCGTCGATGTTCACGCCGTAGCCGCCGGCCATCACGAAGGCCAGCGGAATACGCCTTCGATAGGCCCAGTCGAAAACGCGCCGGTCACGAGCCTCCAGCCCGTCAAAACTCAAAGCCAGCCGACCCAGCCTGTCCCCTTCATGCGGGTCGGCGCCGGCCAGGTACAGCACCAGCCCGGGCTCGAAACGCCGGCCCAGCTCATCGAGCGCCTGTTCCAGCGCCTGCAGGTACGGCGCATCAAGGCAGCCGTCCGGCAGCTCCACATCCAGGTCGCTCGCCTCCTTGCGGAAGGGAAAGTTTTTCTCACCATGCAGCGACAGCGTGAACACACTCGGGTCGCGCGCAAAGACGCTGGCGGTGCCGTTGCCCTGGTGCACGTCCAGATCGATGATGGCCACCTTCAGCGGCGCACGCAGCTGCTGACGCTGGCGCGACCACTCGGCCTGCATCAGTCGCGCCGCCACGGCCACGTCGTTGAAAACACAAAAGCCGCTGCCCTTGTGCGCGTAGGCGTGGTGCGTGCCACCGGCCATGTTGCCGGCCACGCCCTCGCCGGGCATGGCGCCGTTGAGCCCCAGCGCCACGCGCGCTGCCGCCACGGTGGCGCCCGCTGAGCGTCGGGCGCGCTCGGCCATGGCGATGCTCCACGGGAAACCGATCTCGCGCTGCGCGGCGGCGGCAATGCTGCCCTGCGTGATCGCGGCGATGTAGTCAGGCGTGTGCACCAGCGCCAGTTCTCCGTCGGTCGCGGCCGGCGCCGGTGCCATGTGAACGCCAGGCAGATCACGCACGACGCGGTCCCGAAGCAGGCGGTACTTGGCCATCGGGAAGCGGTGGCCGGTCGGCAGCGGCAGTACAAAATTGTCGGCGTAGAAAGCTTGCACGTCATGGACCGGGTTGGGGATAAGTTGGGCGATAAAAAGGCAGGCAAACAAACGCCGATGCGACGCATGCAGTGGATTTGTAGCACGCGCCGGAGTAGGATGTCAGACGCCGGGAATAGACCCGTGGACGACCCGCAAAAGGTCTGCAGAGGGTCTGCAGAAGGTCTGAGAGGGTAACGAGACCCGTCTTTCACGTCACTGGAAAAACACCAGGGAGACAAGCACCCGCTGCGCCAGAAAAAGGCCATTTCTCAACCAAAGCTAGAGCCCACGCTCTAAAATGGTGCGCTGCAACAAAATATTACTTGCTATTTCCGGCGCCCGGCCTATACTTCGTTTTATGTTGCAGTGCAGCAATTGATCGCAGCGCCACCAGCAACTACTTTCCCGGCAGTTCTTTTTTGTTATTACAACCCTTCTGGAGATATTAATTATGTTGACCGCTGAACAAATCATGGCATCCCACAAAGCAAACATCGAAACCCTGTTTGGTCTGACCCACAAAGCCTTCGAAGGCGTTGAAAAACTGGTCGAACTGAACATGCAAGCCACCAAGGCCGCTTTGGCCGAAACCGCCAACCACGCACAAGCCGTGATGGGCGCCAAAGACGCACAGGAATTCATGGCCCTGCAAGCCGGCATGGTTCAGCCCCTGGCTGAGAAAACCGCCGCTTACAGCCGTCACCTGTATGACATCGCATCGGCCGCTGGTGCTGATCTGGGCAAGACCTTCGAAGGTCAGGCCGCTGAAGCCCAAAAGAAACTCGCCGGCATGATGGACAGCGCCGCCAAGAACGCACCGGCTGGTTCCGAGACCACCGTGGCCGTGATGAAAAGCGCCGTGGCTGCTGCCAACAACGCGTTCGAATCGATGCAAAAGGCTGTCAAGCAAGCCACCGACATGGCCGAAGCCAATTTCAACACGGTGGCTACGTCTGCTGTGAACGCTTCGAAATCGGTTGCTAAAAAGCGCTGATTGATTGCCGCACGGCGTGCGGCATGATGCAAGTCTCTCAAAAAGGGCCTGATCGCGAGATCAGGCCCTTTTTTTATGCCGAATCGGCCTCTAGCCCAGGTAAAGTCTGCGCAAGCAGCTACTAAAATCATAGCGCCTATCCAGCGCTCAAGGCGCCGCCCGCGCCTGCAGTTTGGCCCTCAAAGCTGGCAGCGCAGCCAGCATGGCCGCACGCCCGGCATCAATCGCACGCTGCCGTGAAGAAAAATCAGCGCCCTTCAGCCCGCTAAGGGCCGGCCGCACCACCACGTCGGCGTCTTTCAGTTCGTACTGGTTGATGCTTTTGCCCATAATGGCAAAGGTCTGCAAAAAAATCTGCAGCGTACCGTCTGACGGATTGTTTTCGGGCGGGCTGGAGATGTCGACCGCCACCACCACGTCCGCGCCCATGCGCCGTGCAAAACGCACCGGCACCGGCGACACCAGCCCGCCATCGACATATTCACGCCCATTGATCTTCACCGGCAGAAAAACCGCCGGAACCGCGCTTGATGCGCGCACAGCCGTGCCCGTGTCGCCGCGCTGGAACAGCAGCGCTTCGCCGCTGCTCAGGTCGGTGGCGACGATGCCCAGCGGAATCGCCATGTTTTCGATCAAACGCCCCGCCACCAGCTCATTGACATAGCGCCCCAGCGCTTCGCCACGGAACATGCCGCGCCCGATGATAGGCAGCATCCAGTCGGTCAGCGCCACCTCTTCCATGTTGAGCGCAGTTTGCTGCAGCTGCGCGCTGGTTTTTCCGCTGGCATACAGCGCCGCGACCAGGCTGCCGGCCGACGTACCGACGACGATCTGGGGTTTCAGCCCGGCCTCTTCCAGCACGGCGATGACGCCGACATGCGCGAAGCCGCGCGCGGCGCCACCGCCCAGCGCCAGACCAATTTTCAAAGGTTTTGGCGTTGCAACGGCTGCGGCAGGTGGCGCAGTGACAGGAACGGGTCGGGGCGCCTGACTCGCGCAGCTGGCCAGCAACACAGCCGCTCCAGCAAGCAGGAACCGCCAGGGAACCGCCTGATTCAAGCGTGTTGCGTTCAATCGGCCCCGCCACATCTTCCAAACTGTGGGCAAAAACCTTGCATCGTGGATGTTATTGAGAATGGTTCGCATTTGTATTAGAATAAAAAATCACAAGCTCACGGAATCTTTTCACCATGCTCAAAAAAGTGTTTTCACCGCTTCAGTTCAGCGTCCTGTCGCTTGCTGCATCCGCGGTTTTAGGTCTCTTCGGCGCCAACGCAGCCCAAGCCCAGGAACAGGTCGTGAACCTGTATTCTGCCCGCCACTACCAGACCGACGAGGCGCTTTACGCCGACTTCACCAAAGCCACCGGCATCAAGGTCAATCGCGTCGATGCCGACGACGCCGGCATTCTGGCGCGCCTGAAAGCCGAGGGCGCCTCCTCCCCGGCCGACGTGATTTTGCTGGTCGATGCGGCCCGCCTCTGGCGCGGTGACATCGACGGCCTGTTCAAACCGATCAAGTCCAAAACCCTGGAAGCCGCCATTCCCGAAAAGCTGCGCGCCCGGGCCACACCGGAAGGCACGACCTGGTTCGGCTTTTCGACCCGCGCCCGCGTGGTCGTCTATGACAAAGTTAAGGTCAAAAAAGCCGACGTAGACACCTACGAAGAACTGGCAGACCCCAAAAACAAGGGCCTGCTGTGCACCCGCTCAGGTTCGCACCCCTACAACCTGTCGCTCTTCAGCGCCGTCACCGAGCATCTCGGCCCGGTCAAGGCCGAGCAGTGGATGACGGGCTTGGTCGCCAACATGGCCCGCGCGCCCAAAGGCGGCGACACCGACCAGATCAAGGGCGTGGCCAGCGGCGAATGCGGCGTGGCGCTGACGAACACCTACTACCTGGCCCGCATCATGCGCTCGACCACACCCGAAGACAAAGCCATTGCCGACAAGATTGGCGTCGTCTTCCCGAACCAGGAAACTTGGGGCACGCATGTGAACATCGCCGGTGCAGCCGTCGCCAAGAATGCCAAGAACGCGGCCAACGCTGTTCGGTTCATGGAATACATGGCGGGCGCGTCGGCGCAAAACTACTTTGCCAACGGCAACAACGAATGGCCAGCGGTCGCCAGCGTCAAAGTGGACAACCCGGCCCTGAAAACGATGACGGGGGGCAGCTTCAAGGCAGACAACGTGCCCGTCAGTGTCCTGGGCAGCAACCAGATCAAGGTGCAGCAAATGCTGGATCGCGTCGGCTACAAATAGGAAGCTGCCGCAGAGTCTTTGGTAAAGCCCGGTCATCACACGGTGACCGGGCTTTTTCACGTACGCCATAATTGACCTTTACGTTAACGTCAACGTCAACTCCCCAACATTGAAGGAAATCCCATGGACATCGCAGGCAAGGTATTCATCGTCACCGGCGGCGCATCGGGCCTGGGTGAAGGCACGGCGCGCATGCTGGTGGCCAACGGCGGCAAGGTTGTCATTGCCGATATGCAGGCCGACAAGGGCGAGGCGATTGCCGCCGAACTCGGCGCAGACAAGGCAGCTTTCGTGCGCTGCGACGTGAGCCAGGAAGCTGACGGCCAGGCGGTCGTCACCAAGGCGGTCAGCATGGGCAAGCTGATGGGCCTGGTCAACTGCGCAGGCATTGCGCCAGCAGAAAAAACCGTCGGTAAAAACGGCGCGCATTCACTGGCCGTTTTCAGCAAGACCATCACCGTCAACCTGATCGGCAGCTTCAACATGATTCGCCTGGCGGCCGAAGCGATGAGCAAGAACGAGCCCGAAGCCACCGGCGAGCGCGGTGTGCTGATCTCGACCGCATCCGTTGCCGCCTACGACGGCCAAATGGGCCAGGCGGCCTACAGCGCGTCCAAAGGCGGCGTGGTCGGTATGACGCTGCCAATCGCCCGCGACCTGGCGCGCAACGGCATCCGCAACATGACGATCGCGCCCGGCATTTTCGGCACGCCGATGATGTTCGGCATGCCGCAGGAAGTGCAGGATTCGCTGGCCGCGTCGGTGCCCTTCCCTTCGCGTTTGGGCACGCCGGCGGACTACGCCAAACTGGCCAAACACATTTTTGAAAACGACATGCTTAACGGCGAGGTGATTCGCCTTGACGGCGCGATCCGGCTGGCGCCGCGCTGAGCCGGATACTATGTTTTTGATAGCTGCCAGCGCAGGTTTTACCTGGGCTGCAGTGCTATAGCGTTCATAAACATAGCTGGGGGCGCCCAGCGTAACATGTCACCTTGTATTCACTCAAGGAGGACGACATGAAATGCTTCTTGCCTGCGGTGTCATTGGCTGCATTGCTAGCCGCTTGCGGCACGCCCAATCCTGTCAGCACCCCGCTTCCGGCGCAGCCCGAAGGCGCATCCGGCTACACGCCCAAACCCGGCTGGGCCACCACCAGGTTCGCCGTGGCTGCCGCCAACCCGCTGGCCACCGACGCGGGCTACCAGATCCTGAAAGCCGGTGGCTCTGCCGTTGACGCAGCGATAGCGGTGCAGATGGTGCTCACGCTGGTCGAGCCGCAATCGAGCGGTATCGGCGGTGGCGCGTTTTTGCTGCATGCGGCCGGCAACCGGGTAGAAGCCTTCGACGGCCGGGAAACCGCGCCCGCAGCGGTCGATGAAAAGCTTTTCCTGGGCGCCGACGGCAAACCGATTCCGTTCTATGAAGCGGTCGTCGGCGGCCGTTCCGTCGGCACGCCCGGCACCGTGAAAATGCTGGAAATGGCGCATCGCCAGCACGGCAAGCTGCCGTGGGGCCAGCTGTTTGCGCCGGCCATTGCACTGGCTGACAACGGCTTCAAGGTCAGCCCACGGCTGGCCACGCTGCTGAAAGACGAAAAATTCCTGAAGGCTGACCCGACGGCCGCCGCCTATTTCTACGAGCCTGACGGCATACCGGTCGATGTCGGCACCACGCTCAAGAACCCCGCGCTGGCCGACGTGCTGCGGCAGATCGCCAGCAGCGGCGCCAACGCCCTGCTAACCGGCAAAGTCGGGCAAGCCATCGTCACCAAGGTACAGCGCCACCCGACCAACCCCGGCAAGCTGGCCGCCAGCGACCTGGCCGGCTACCAGGCCAAAAAGCGCGACCCGATCTGTGTGGACTACAGCGCTCGCAGCAAGGCCTATGTGCTGTGCGGCATGCCGCCACCGAGTTCAGGCGCCATTGCGGTTGGCCAAATTCTGGGGATTTTGAACAACACGCCCGCAGCCACGCTGGGTCTGGTCACCGGCACGGGCGGCGATGGCGCAGCGGCACCCACGCCGTCGGCCGACTGGCTGCACCTGTACACCGAGGCAGCCCGGCTGGCCTTTGCCGACCGAGGCCAGTACCTCGGCGACCCCGACTTCGTGCAGCCACCCGGCGGCAGCTGGATGAGCCTGCTGGCACCCGCTTACCTGGCCGAGCGCGCCAAACTGATCCAGTACCAGCCAGGCGCGCAGAGCATGAAAACCGCAAAACCCGGCGTGCCGGGCGCGGTCAGGGCGGCCTACGCGCCGATGCCCGAACAGCCCGAATACGGCACCTCGCACATCAGTATCATCGACGGCTTCGGCAACGCGATTGCGATGACCACGACGATCGAAGACCAGTTCGGCTCGCGCCTGATGACCGACGGCGGCACCGGCAAGCCGGGCGGCTTCTTGCTGAACAACGAACTGACGGATTTCAGCTTTGCACCGACGGACGCCGAAGGCAAACCGGTGGCCAACCGCGTGCAGGCGGGCAAGCGCCCGCGCTCGTCGATGGCGCCGACGCTGGTGTTCGACCGGGCCACCAACCAGCTCGTGATGAGCGCCGGCAGCCCCGGCGGCGCGCTGATCATTCATTTCACGGCCAAGACGCTCTACGGCGTGCTGAACTGGGGGCTGAACACCCAGCAGGCGATTGACCTGCCGAACTTTGCGTCACTGAACGGCCCCAGCCTGCTGGAAGAAAAACGCTTTTCACCGGCGACGGTGGAAGCGCTGCGAGCGCGCGGCGCCGAAGTGCGCGAGCAGAACATGACCAGCGGCCTGCAGGCGATCCAGAAAACGCCGACCGGTTACTTCGGCGGCGCTGATCCGCGTCGCGAGGGGCTGGTGCGCGGGGATTGAGGGTCGAATCGGCCTCTAGCCCATACAAAACCTGCGCGAGCAGCTACTTTTTTTATAGCGGCCTGCTGATGCACTAATCCGTCCGCATCGGTTTCGCCGGGCTGCCCTGCGCCGGTGTGCCGATGCGTTCGTATTCGGAAATCACCTGTGCGCCCAGCAGCAGCAAGGTGGCGGCGATCTCCAGGCTCAGCAGCACGACTATCGCGGTCGTCAGCGATCCGTACACCACGCCGACCTGCGACAGCGTACCGAAGTACCACAGCAGCACATGGCGCGTGATTTCCCACAGCAGGGCGGCCGTCACGCCACCGATCAGTGCGTGGCGCAGCGACAGCTTTCCGACCGGCATGACGAGGTAGACCGAGGTCAGCAAGAAAATCTCGCCCGCCAGCCCCAGCAAATACAGCAGCACGCCCGAGAAGCCGCTGAGTGACCAGCTATAGCCCAGAAATTCGACACTTTTTTCGCCCAGCGCCGCGAAGCTGCCCGACACCAGCGTGACCAGCAGCAGCCCGACGCCCAGCGACAGGATGTAGCAGTACGGCAGCACCGCCGACACCAGAAAATGCCGCCGGCGAATCGCCACCCGGTGCAAAAACACCACCGACATGGCGTTTTCCAGCACGGTAAAGGCG
>JANNKV010000406.1:0-46708 GCA_031396485.1 Polaromonas sp.
CACATTCCCCGGCAATGCCTTGTCAGGGACACTTCAAAAGAGTATCCATTCATGCAAATCGCAGCATCCATCTTCAAGGCCTACGACATTCGCGGCATTGTGCCGTCCACCGTCAACGAAGAGGTGGCCGAAGGGCTGGGCAAAGCGTTTGGCACCACGGCGCTGGCGCTGGGTGAAAAAACAGTGGCGGTTGGGCGAGACGGTCGCCTGAGCGGGCCGTCATTGGCCTCTGCCTTGATGCGCGGCCTTGCGGCGGCGGGCGTGAATGTGATCGATGTCGGCATGGTCACCACGCCCATGCTTTATTTTGCGGCCAGCACGTTGGCCACATCGGGCATACAGGTCACGGGTAGCCACAACCCAAAAGACTACAACGGCTTCAAGATGGTGATGGCTGGCCGCGCTATTTATGGCGACGACATTCAGGCGCTAAAAAACATAATGACTACGGAGAGCTGGAAGCTGCCCGCTCAGCCCGCGCCGATCAAGCGGGTCGATGTCGAAAAAGACTACCGCGACCGCATAGTTTCCGGTATCAAGCTGGAGCGCAAGATGAAGATCGTGATTGATTCCGGTAACGGTATTGCGGGTGCGTCAGCGCCAGAAATTTTTCGCGCGCTGGGCTGCGAGGTGACCGAATTGTTCAGCGAGGTCGATGGCAATTTCCCGAACCACCATCCTGACCCAAGCAAGCCCGAAAACCTGCGCGATTTGATCAAGGCATTGCAGACCGGCGATGCCGAACTGGGCCTGGCGTTCGACGGCGACGGCGACCGGCTCGGCATTGTCACCAAAGACGGCCAGAACATCTACCCTGACAGGCAGATGATGCTGTTCGCGCGCGATGTGCTCTCACGCGTGCCAGGCGGCACGATCTTGTTCGACGTGAAATGTTCACAGCGCCTGGCGCCCGAGATCCAAGCCGCCGGCGGCGTGCCGCTGATGTACAAGACAGGCCATTCGCTGATCAAGGCGAAGATGAAGGAAGTCAATTCACCGCTAGGCGGCGAGATGAGCGGCCACATCTTCTTCAAGGAACGCTGGTACGGCTTTGACGACGGCACCTATGCGGGCGCGCGCCTGCTGGAGATTTTGAGCCGTGCACCCGATGCGGGCGTAGTGCTCAACGGCTTGCCGACGAGCTTCAGCACGCCCGAGCTGAATGTAGCCTGCAAGGAAGGCGAACAGCACATGGTTGTCACAAAACTTATTGAGATGGCAGAAGAGGCCGCGCGCAGCGCCGGGCCGCCCCAAGCAAGCGCAGCCCCCTCGGGGGGCAGTGACATACACGCAGTGACGAACGTGGGGGCCGGAGCATCGCGTAGCGCCGGGCCGCCCCAAGCAAGCGCAGCCCCCTCGGGGGGCAGCGTAATACGCGAAGCGATAAGCGTGGGGGCCAAGTTATCCACGATCGACGGTGTACGTGTCGATTGGCCTGATGGTTTTGGTTTGATTCGCGCGTCGAACACCACGCCGGTACTGGTGCTGCGTTTCGAGGGCCACACGCAGGCCGCGATGGAGCGCATCGAAGCCGACATGCTGGCGCTGATGCGCAGCGTGAAGCCGGATGCGCAGATTGCGCTTGCGGCGCACTGACCCGTAGTACCGCAACCCGAAAGTATCAAAACATGAAAGCTCGTCTTCGCACCCATGGCGGCGTTGCAACCCTTGCGAAGGCATACAGCCTTCGCTACGGCTTGCGCCTTGCCCTGGGCACGAATCCTTCACTTTCATGGTGTTTCGCTACTTCCGTGTTGCAGTACTGGCCACGGCAGTCCGGGGTTCGATGAAGATACTTTTAGTCAAGCTGTCATCGCTCGGTGACATCGTGCACACCCTGCCGGTGGTGCAGGACATCATCGCGGCGCTGCCTGAGGCAAAAATCGACTGGGTGGTTGAAAAATCGTTTGCGCCGCTGCTGCAACCGCTGTTGCTGCCCGGCGGGGGTCTGCGCCGGGTCATTGCCTGCGAATTGCGACGCTGGCGCAAGGCGCCTATGTCAGCGGTGTTGCGCGGGCAGTGGGGCAGCTTCAAATCGGAACTGCAGGTCGATGCCTACGACGCGGTGATTGATCTTCAGGGCCTGACGAAATCGGCGCTGGTCGCGCGGCTGGCGCGGCTGGCGCCTGGTGGCAAGCGCTACGCCATGGCCAACCAGACCGATGGTTCGAGCTTCGAGGCGCCTACCCGCTGGGTAGCGGGTGTGGCGATTTGCATGGAGCCGCACAGCCACGCGGTGCAGCGCGGTCGCGAACTGGCCGCTCAGGCGTTGGGCTATACCTTCGCAGTGGCGCCAGATTTTGGATTGATTACGCCTCCAGTCCACGTGGAATGGGCGCATACAGCTCCTGAAAACATAGCAGAAGAAGAGTGGCGCCCGAGCCGTGTGGCCCTGGTGCATGGCACGTCGCGCGCCGACAAGGAGTGGCCGCTGGAGTACTGGATCGAGCTGGGCAGGCGCCTGAACGCGGTCGGCTTTGAAGTGGTGTTGCCGCATGGCTCGGTCAGCGAGTATTCAGATGCCCACGCCATTGCCCGGCCGCTGAACCATTCCGACGAGGCGACGCCCGGGGCGCGGGTGTTGCCCGTGCTGTCACTCGATGCGCTGACACGCGAACTCGCAGGCTGCGCGGGTGTGATCGGGGTCGACAGCGGCATCAGCCACATCGCCGTGGCGCTGGGCTTGCCGCATGTCCAGATCTACAACTTCGACACCGCGTGGCGCACCGGCCCGCCTGAGATCGGCCGCGATGCGACCGACGCCGCCGCGCGGGCTCTGCGGCAGTTCAGTGTGTTTGCGCATCCTTTCCCCGAGGTCGATGCCGTCTGGCAAGCGTGGCTGGCCTGCGGCGTGGAAGCCGGCGTGGATTCGGGCGTGGACGGAGATGGCGATGCGGATTTCCAGGTCGACCCGCCCGCCGCTTTTGTACCCGCAGCGCTCTCAGCCGCCAGGCTTTCAGGCTCCGACTTTCCCGATACCGAACCCACCGCTCCATGAGTTCGGTCGCTCTGTGGGCCTATGGACGGCTGATGGGATTGCTGCCGCCTTTGTTGCGCCGCAAGCTGGCGCGCCGCGCGCGGCAGGAACCCGGTTACGCCGAGGCCGTGGGAGAGCGGTTTGGCACTTACACCCAGCCGGCAGAAAAAGCGTCTGAACTGGTCTGGGTGCATGCCGTGTCGCTCGGCGAAACGCGCACCGCAGCTGTGTTGCTGGGCGCCCTGCGCGCGCAGCATCCGGGCTTGCGCATCTTGCTCACCCATGGCACCGCCACTGGTCGTGCAGAAGGCGCGGGCCTGCTGCGCGCTGGCGACGTGCAGGTCTGGCAGCCGTGGGACAGCCCGGCAGCCGTCGCCCGGTTTTTCGATCACTTCAAACCCCGCCTGGGTCTGCTGATGGAAACGGAAGTCTGGCCCTGCAAGGTGGCCGCTGCGCGTACGCGTGGCGTGCCGCTGGTGCTGGTCAATGCAAGGTTGTCTGAAAAATCGTTGAAGCAGGCCTTGCGTGTGGCCTCCATCTCATTGCCCGCATTCGGTGCGCTGTCCGCGGTGTATGCGCAAGCCGAGGAAGATGCCAAGCGTTTTCGTACGCTGGGTGCGGCCGTCAAAGGTGTGTTCGGCAACCTCAAGTTCGACGCCACCCCCGACGCGTCGCAGCTGGCGCAGGGCAAGGCGTGGCGACACGCTGCCGGTATGCCGGTGGTGATGTTCGCCAGCTCCCGCGAAGGCGAGGAAAACGAGTTTTTAAGACAAATAGTGCCTCTAGCCCAGGTAATACCTGCGCGAGCAGCTACTGATTTGATAGCGCCTGATTCTGCCGGAAAAGCCACACCACAACGCTTCAAGCCGCTCATCGTGCCGCGCCATCCGCAGCGTTTTGACGAAGTGCAGGCGCTGATCGAGTCGTACGGCTTGATAGTTTCCCGCCGCTCAACCTGGCCTGCTGCCGGCCCCGCCCAGAGCGCTGAAGCGCTGCAGGCCGACGTCTGGCTCGGCGACTCGCTGGGCGAGATGGCGCTGTACTACGCGCTCAGCGACGTGGCCTTGCTTGGCGGCAGTTTCGCACCACTGGGCGGTCAAAACCTCATCGAAGCCGCCGCCTGCGGTTGCCCGATGGTGATGGGGCCGCACACCTTCAATTTCACCGAGGCGGCCGAGCTGGCCGAAGCCGAGGGCGCGGCGATTCGCGTGGCTGACATGGGTGAGGGCGTGCGGTCAGCTTTTCGGTTAGCTACCGATTCAATCGCCCAAGCAAGAGCGGTCGATTCCAGACTGACTTTTGCTGCGCGAAATCGGGGGGCTACGGAAAAAACGCTAAATGCGTTGCGGGCGTATTTGTAAGGTGCGCACTTTTCAGGCATCTCCCTCCTCGCCTTGGGCAGCACCTTTGACAAGCTTCCAACATCGAACAGTCGCATAGGCGTCTGCGCGCTCTTTATGCACACTTGGGAAGGCTTTGTCTTGCGTTAATTTCAGCTTGCCATCGTAGGCGCGGGATAAGCCGGCCAGCTTGTCTAGCCCCGTCCACGCCCTGGTAACCGCCGCCGCATCGTTGAACTTTACCGCAGCCTCAACTGCAAAGCGCCAAGCCAAGGCACTTTGGTGCTGAATGCCCTCGCGGGTGTGAAATTTATCCGCGATCTTCGCCACGCGCCCGGCGGCGGCCTCGGTGGCCACCGCATCGCTGTCCTTGTGCGCCCAGGCCAGGAAGCACCAGGCTGCAGCACTTTCGTACTGAAGGCGCTCGTGGGTGAGGAAGTTCTCCGCGATCTTCGCAACGCGATGGGCTGCGGCCTCGGTGGCCACCGGATCGATGTTCCTGTGCGCCCAGGCCAAGGCGCACCAAGCCTGCGCACTTTCGTGCTGAATGGCCTCGTAGGTAAGGAAGTTCTCCGCGATCGCTGCCACGCGCCGTGTGGCGGCCTCGGTAGCCACTGGATCGCTGTTCCTGTGCGCCCAGGCGAGGTAGTACCAGGCCTGTGCACTTTGATGCTGAATGCTCTCGTGGGTCGGGAAGTTATCCGCGATCTTCGCCACGCGCCGGGCGGCGGCATCGGTGGTCGCCGGATCGCTGTTTCTGTGCGCCCAGGCCAGGGCGCACCAGGCCTCCGCACTTTCGCGCTGAATGCCCTCGTGGATCAGAAAGTTCTCTGCGATCTTCGCCGCGCGCTGGGCGGCGGCCTCGGTGGCCACCGGGTCGCTGTTCCGGTGAGCCCAAGCCAGGTAGCGCCAAGCCGCAGCACTTGCGTACTGAATGCGCTCGTAAGTCGGAAAGCTTTCCGCGATCTTCGCCACGTGCCCCGCGGCGACCTCAGTAGTCGCCGGATTTCCGTAACTGTGCGCCATGGCCATAAAGCACCATGCCTGCGCACTTTCGTGCTGAATGGCCTCGTGGGTGACGAAGTTCTCCGCTATCGCTGCCACGTGCCGGGCGGCGGCCTCAGTAACTGCCGGATTTCTGTTCCAGTGCGCCCAGGCCAAAAAGCGCCAGGCCTGCGCACTTTCGTGCTGAATGCACTCGTGGGTCGGAAAGTTATCCGCGATCTTCGCCACGCACCCGGCGGCGTCCTCCGTAGCCGCCGGATCGCTGTCCTGTTTCGCCCAGGCCAGGGAGCACCAGGCCTGCGCACTTTCGTGCTGAATGGCCTCGTGGGTAAGAAAGTTCTCCGCGATCGCTGCCACGCGCCGTGCGGCGGTCTCGGTAGCCACCGGATCGCTGTTCTTGTGCGCCGAGGCGAGGCAGGACCAGGCTCTCGCACTTTCGTACTGAATGCCCTTGTGGGTCGGAAAGTTGCTGGCGATCGCTTCCACGTGCTGGACGACAGCTTCGGTGTCGGAAGCCGCCCGATACGATAGGGCCAGCGCCATCAAAGCCAGCGACCGCGCCTTGCCCCATGCAAGCGCCTGACTTGACTGTCTTTGGTTGTTTTCGGCCTCACGGGTAGCCCATTGCGCAAGATCCGGAAAGGCAGCGCACCGCACATCCGCGAACTTCAGCCGTTCAATCAGAGCATCGGCCCAATCCACGGGGTCGCCGGAAATGCAAGACGCGTCCGATGCGAGCCTAACGGCAAGCGACCTATAAATAGCTATTCGAATCTGTGCGGGCGGCCCAGTGTTTGTTCGAAGCCGCCGATTCAGTCTCGCTGCGGCATCGAGAAATAAATCGAGAGAGGTATGCGGGGCAGCGAGAGCGGAAAATCGCGGCAGAATCTGGCTCACCGCATCCTCCAAAGCTTCAGCTAAGTGCTCAGCCGGCGCGTAAACAAGCGTGGCTTGCCGCACCAGCAATTCAGCTTGGTTCATCAAGCCAATCAGATAGGCCGCCTGACCCTCGGTCGAGTCGTGCTCATGGGCAGGTAGGCGCCGATGCACCAAGTTCAGCCAGAGTACTAACGCTGGCAGGCCTTTCACATTGGGGCGCGTAAGCAGTGCTAAGACTGACTTTTCAAATGCTGCCAGCTCCGAGTCAGCCAAGGCGTTCAGCGCCTGTTCGGCAATATCCACCTCGCCGCCATGGCACACCGCCAGTTCATAAAACGCCAGCGCCACGTTGACGCGAGTTTCAGCCGGCAAATTGCTCCCGGCCCGCAAATCCTGCAATGTTGGCAACTGGATTAGCAGCGCGGCAAATTCGTCGCGCTTGCGAAGCGCGGTCCACCGCGATACGGTGCGCAGGGTTCCGCTGGGATTGCACAGCCACGCCATGCGCACGAAGGTGCAAATGTCATCGCGGCTATCGGGTAACAAAATAGCTCCAGACGGTGCCTGGAAGTGCCGCCGCAGCATTTCATCAACCACCACAGCGGGCTTGATTGGGGGTACCCAATCCTGCACTTGTGGATTGGCGAACACGCGTGTAAGCAGATCCTTACCCAATTTCTCAATGTTCCAGCCCATCAATTGCCGCAACCGGGATGCAGACACGCCACCCGCCAGACTTGCTAGCAGCAACGAATGGTAGATCTCGTTGTGGCCAACGGTCGAGCCGAGGGCCGCTCGAATGGCGCTTTCGCGGCGGTCGACGCGGCTAGCGAGCACTCGCTCGCGCGTGACTTCGCGCCGCACTCCGTAATCGTCAGGCGCCAGCTTGGGCGTATCGCGTAGGGTGTTAAGTGTTGTGAGTAGTTCCTGCACTCCGGCCTCGCGCTGCAGGGAATTGAGGCTGGATGCGGACGGGACCTTAGCAAACCGAATGGCTTCCGCCAACAGAATCGGTTGTCGGTCTAACGCCTCAACGAAGGGCATCCATTCGGCATCTTTGCCGAGCAGTTGTAAGCGTTCGCCGGTTGCCTCGACGCGTTGCGCACCCACCAGCGCACGAAACTGCGGAACCTCGAAGCAGGCATCAGAGAGATCTGTCGTGGTGACCGGTCCCAACTCCTGTACTTCGGTGGTCCATTGGGCGTGATTCGAGTTCCATCGCAGATTGAGTGTCGATGGCAATGTTGAATCGATGATGAGCAGACGAACTGGGTGGCGATAGTCGACGCGCCGCGCGTTGAGATCGGCTAAGCATTCGAGCAATGAATCAGGTTGCAATTCGTCTGCTACCAAGAGTGTTGCACGGCGCGGCGAGAAATGCGCAAGACGTTTTCGGCGGGCGCCGTCCTCGACGAGATACCCACTGTCCCAGGGATCACTTGGTTGGCGTTCTCGCCACCACATACAGCTGCGTAGTTTCCAGCGAAAGCGTAGGCGAACCCCCGCAGCACGCATACTACAGTCATCGAGTTGCAGCTTGCCATCCAAGTGTTGACACAACGCTTCGGCCAAGTGGGATTTCCCCACACCGTTGGAGCCCGTCAGGATCGCGATCGAGAACCGCTTTTCGACTTCGGGCATGACCCAAGGCCGCCATAGGGGGCTGGCGCCACTGCCTGCATCCTCAAAGCACCAAGTTTTAAGCAGCTCCCACGTCTGCTGCTGGTGCGTACCTAGCGCTCCCGCCCATCGCAGCCCGAATTCACCGTTCAACACCTGGACCAGCGTTTCATCGTCGTATCGGGCAATTAGTGCCGGACCCACGCGCTTGGCGGGCGCCAGTGCAACGAAATAGGCCGCGATAGTAAAGGCGAGAAGGTCTTGTTTGAAGCCAGTTTCAGTGGGCCAGTAGGTCAATCCACCAAGGACGGCGATAAGCCAGCCCAGAATGGGTATAGCCGTCAGCCACTCCACGATGTTGATGGACAGGAGGTTGATCTTCTCACGGTGCCAATACAAGTCGCCGATCAGAAAACCTACAGCAAGCAAGACGAGCTCAACTGCCAGTGCGACGACAACAGCCATCGCGGCAGCAACCAGCAGAGTAGTTGCCCAATCCTTTATGGCGTCTGATCGCCGCCTGGCCTGAACCAGCTCACTCATGTCAGGCCCCCAACATCTACCCACAACGTCAGAGCCGCAATTGTTGAAGGCAGAGTCAAGTTGGTTGATTTGTGATTCATGCGAGCAAGCATCTTGGTGAGTAGAAGCCAACGTCGAAAATAGTATCTGGCAAATTTCGCCAATCGTCCAGTTTTGGAGCAGCGTCTTCGCCTTTACCGCCGCCTGCGTAGCGCGCAACCGAACCGGTGTGCGACGCTGTTTGCAGGCCTGGGACAGCCCGGCAGCCGTCGCCCGGTTTTTCGATCACTTCAAACCCCGCCTGGGTCTGCTGATGGAAACCGAAGTCTGGCCCTGCAAGGTGGCCGCTGCGCGCACGCGTGGCGTGCCGCTGGTGCTGGTCAATGCAAGGTTGTCTGAAAAATCAGTCAAGCAGGCCTTGCGTGTGGCGCCTATCGCCCTGCCTGCATTCGGCGCGCTGTCGGCGGTCTACGCCCAGACCGAAGAAGATGCGCAGCGCTTTCGGGTCTTGGGCGCAGCCGTGAAAGGCGTGTTCGGCAACCTCAAGTTCGACGCTGCGCCCGATGCCGGCCAGCAGGTGCGCGGCAAGGCATGGCGACACGCTGCCGGCATGCCGGTGGTGATGTTCGCCAGCTCCCGCGAAGGCGAGGAAAACGAGTTTTTAAGACAAATAGTGCCTCTAGCCCAGGTAATACATGCGCGAGAAGCTACTGATTTGATAGCGCCTCATTCTGCCGGAAAAGCGACACCACAACGCTTCAAGCCGCTCATCGTGCCGCGCCATCCGCAGCGTTTCGACGAGGTGGAAGCGCTGGCGCGCCAGCAGGGCTTGCGGGTCTCGCGCCGTTCCAGCTGGCCTGCAGACGGCCCCTTTGTATGCATGGAAGCCCTGCAAGCTGATATCTGGCTCGGCGACTCGCTCGGCGAGATGGCGCTGTATTACGCGCTCAGCGACGTGGCCTTGCTGGGCGGCAGCTTCGCGCCTCTGGGCGGTCAGAATTTGATCGAAGCCGCCGCCTGCGGTTGCCCGGTCGTGATGGGCCCGCACACCTTCAACTTCACGGAAGCAGCCGAACTGGCCGAAGCCGAGGGTGCCGCCATTCGCGTGGTTGACATGGGCGAAGCTGTGCAATCCGCCATCGGGCTGGTCAATGAGCCGCGTGCGCTGGCAAAAGCGGCGGATGCCGGGTTGGCATTTGCTGCGCGAAATCGGGGGGCGACGGAGAGGACGCTGGAGGCGCTGCGGAGCTATCTGTGAGGCGTGGGGGTCATCAGGCCGGGCGCCATCTATCGCTTGCGTTTCGGTTTCTGTGGCGTTGAAGTCGAGTCTCTCAATATGCCCTGCATCAGTCTGCGCACCTTGTCCAGCAGTGGCGGTTCGGCGCGGGAGGCAATAGTGACCAGGCCAAAACGCGCTTTGGCATTCAAGGCGGGGGACATGGGCAGTTCCACCAAATCCGGGGCCGAGGCTCGAATGGCCAACACCACGGCGTCGCTCGTGCGCACCACATCCAGCAAGCTGGAAATTTCTTCGGAACGCAGGTTAACCAGCTGATCGGGATGCGCCTGCGGGCCATATCGTTCCACTAAAACCCGCGCCACTTCATCGCTCAAAGGGGTGGATGCAACAGGATAGTCTCGCAGCATCGCAAATGGCACGCTGCTTTTTTTGGCCAGCGGGTGACCTGGGCGACACATGAAAGCACCGGCCATTTCATGGATGGCTTCAACCTTCAAATCAACCGACGGTTGCAGAGAACGAATGTCCAGGATCAGCGCATCCAGAAAGCGCTCGCGCAAGGCTTGTACCAACAGCACCGTGTTGCCGCGAGAAATATCAATGTGGGCCCGCGGGTAGTCGGTCGCCATCAGCATCAGCAAGGGTGTCATCAGCATGGCGCCTGGCCCCGAGCCCATGCCGATGCGAAATTGGCCAATTTCACCCTTTTGCAGTTGCACGCTGGTTTGGCGCAGCTCGTTGGCTTCGTCGACCAATACGCGTGCGCGCTTAACGATATGCGAGCCAAAAGCGGTGAGTTCGTTTTTTCGGCCGATGCGATCGAACAAAGGTTGGCCCAACTCGCCCTCCAGCGCTTTGATGCTTCGGCTCAAGGCCGGTTGCGTCAGGTGAAGTTTGATGGCCGATTGGCTGAACGAGCCGTTGGCGGCCAGTTCAATCAAATGCCGGAGTTGAACCAAAGTCATGACCGCTCCAGTCTATGCATGAAACTCATGCTCTATGACGCAAGAATGCATTAGACATTATAAAAACGGCTTATTACGATGCAGTCACCGTAACTCCCCTGGAAGTCGAGCCATGTCAAACAAATGCAATCGATGGGCCGCTTTCTTTGGCGGCTTGTTCTTGACGGGTGCTGCGTACGCGCAGACCTATCCCAGCAAACCCGTCGTCTTGATGGTGCCGTATCCAGCCGGTGGCTTGTCTGATGTGATTGCCCGCACCGTGAACAACACGCTGTCGAAGAACTTTGGCCAGCCAGTCCTGGTTGAAAACCTGGGCGGTGCCAGTGGCTCGATCGGGGCGCAAAAAGTATTGAACGCCCCCTCTGATGGACAGATGATTTTTCAGGGTTCACCCAACGAATTGATTCTGGCGCCGCTGGCTATTTCTGCCGTCAAGTACAAGAGCGAAGACTTCCGTCTGGTGCAAATGATTGCGACCGCGCAAATTGGATTCCTGGCGCGCAAGGACTTGCCCGTCAGCAACGTCGATGAGTTCCTGGACTACGCCCGCAAAGAAGCCAAGGAAGGCCGCCCCATCACTTACGCCAGCGTGGGCCCGGGTTCGTTCTATCACTTGCTGGGCGAGCATTTGTCGAAAACCACCGGAATCCCGATGACGCATGTGCCGTACAAAGGTATCGCCCCCGCTATTCAGGATGTGCTCGGCGGCCAGGTCGACATTTTTCTGGCGCCGATGGGCAAAGCGAATGTCGAGCTGCAAAAGCAGGGCAAGCTCAAGGTGCTGGCGATGCTCAATAGCGAGCGCATCGAGTCGTTCAAAGATTACCCAGCCATCAGCGAAAGCAAGTCGCTCAAAACCTTTGCTTTCAACATCTGGACGGGCTACTTTGTCAAAAAAGACACGCCTGAACCTGTCGTTCAAGTCATCTACAAAGCCATCACCGATTCCCTGACCGACCCCGCGGTGCGTGCCGGGTTGGAGGCCAACAGCCAGCTGGTGGCCAAGCCCCTGTCACTGCAAGCGGTTGACAAAGCCTATGTGGACGGCACGGCGCAGTTCCGCGCCATTGCCAAGGCCATCGATTTGCAGCCGCAATAAGCATGAGTTATTTGGGTGATGTACTTACAGAGCGCGTCGGTGAGTTCATCCAGCTCAGGCGCGACATCCATCGCCACCCCGAGCTGGCGTTTGAAGAGCACCGAACTTCTGACCTGGTGGCCGCCAAATTAGAGAGCTGGGGCTATGCCGTGCATCGCGGCCTGGGCGGCACCGGCGTGGTGGGGACGTTAAGACGTGGACAAAGCAGTCGCAGCCTCGGAATTCGTGCCGATATGGATGCCTTGCCGATTCAAGAGAGCACCGGCCTTGCGTGGGCCAGCAGCAAGCCGGGCCTCATGCACGCCTGCGGCCACGATGGCCACACCGCCATGTTGCTGGCCGCAGCCAAAGCCATTGCGCAAAACGACTCGCAAGATGCCTCGTTTGACGGCACGCTGAATCTGATTTTTCAACCTGCCGAAGAAGGCGGTGGCGGCGCGGTTCGCATGATGGATGACGGTTTGTTTGACCAACATCCTTGCGACGCCGTGTTTGCCATGCACAACATGCCTGGCACGCCCGCAGGCCACTTTGTGTTTCGCGATGGCGCGGCCATGGCGTCGAGCGACTACGCCACGATCCGTGTCCATGGTACTGGTGGCCACGGCGCCATGCCGCATCGTTCGGCCGATCCCCTGGTGGCCGCCGCTGCGATCGTGATGGCGCTGCAAACGATCGTCTCGCGCAACGTCGATCCCTTGCACACCGCGGTGGTGACGGTGGGCGCCCTGCACGCCGGCAATGCAAACAACGTCATTCCCGCGCTGGCAACCCTGGAGCTGAGCGTGCGTGCGCTCGACCCCCTGGTGCGACTGCTGCTGGAGCAACGCATCAAGGCGCTGGTGGCTGCGCAGGCGACCAGCTTTAGTGTTACGGCGGATATCGATTGGCGAAAAGGTTATTGCGTGCTGGTGAATTCGGCCCGTGAAACCGACTTTGCGCGTGGTGTTGCGCTCAAGCTGGTTGGGCCTGAGCGCGTCACCTTGAACGGCCCTGCGCTGACCGGCAGTGAAGACTTTGCCTTCATGCTTGAAAAAATACCCGGCAGCTACCTGCTCATCGGCAATGGCGACGGCGACTCGGCGGGCGCGAGCATGGTGCACAACCCCGGCTACGATTTCAATGACGACAACATCGCCACCGGCGCCTCCTATTGGGTGGCACTGATTCAGCAGTTCTTCGCTACATAAAATACAATCACCGCATTCGACCTCGTGTCGACAGGTGATCGGGAGAGACTGCCAGTGCGTTTACCAGTAAACAGGTAAATCGCACGCAGGCAGCGCCGAAGGAGCAACCGCCCCGGAAACTCTCAGGCAAAAGGACCGGTCACCTGCAACCACTCTGAAGAGCTGCTGGCATTTATCGTCTGCCAGAGCACCGAAGGAGCAAGCGGCGCGCGCAATGCATGCCCGTGAATCTCTCAGGTCCAGAACAGAGGGGGCGCTTCAGTCATGCGACTTGCATGGCGGAGCTCCAACCCCTGACGTTCTGAAAGCTTATCTTCCATGAAAACCATTGCAGTCATTGGTGGCGGCATCACCGGCGTGACCACCGCTTACGCCCTGGCCAAACGCGGCTTTGCCGTCACCTTGTTTGAGCGCCATCGCTACGCCGCGATGGAGACCTCGTTCGCCAACGGCGGGCAGCTCTCGGCCTCTAACGCCGAGGTGTGGACCCACTGGTCCACCATCCTCAAAGGGTTGAAGTGGATGCTCAAGAGCAACGCGCCGCTGTTGGTCAACCCGCTGCCGACTTGGCACAAGTTGTCGTGGTTTGCCGAATTCGTCGCCGCCATGCCCCAATACGAGCGAAACACAGTCGAGAGCGCACGCCTGGCGGTGGCCGCTCGCCAGCACTTGTTTGCTTGGGCGCAGGAAGAGGGCATTGACTTTGACCTCAAGAAGGAAGGCATCCTGCACATCTACCGCGACAAAAAAGGCTTTGACCACGCAGGCCGTGTGTCTCAGTTGTTGGCAAAAGGCGGTTTGCCGCGCCAGGCTGTGACGCCGCAAGAAATGAAAGCCATTGAGCCCGCCCTGGCGGGCAACTACTACGGCGGCTACTTCACCGAAAGCGACTCGACCGGCGACATTCACAAGTTCACCAACGGTTTGGCTGCAGCGGCCGAGCGCCTGGGCGTGCGCACCTTGTATGGCCAGGACGTCACATCGGTGCAGAGCGATGGCGAAAAAGCTGTGGTCACCACGGCCCCGCAGGAAGGTACGCTTGGCAGCGAGCCTGACAACGTTCAAAGCTTCGACGGCATTGTCGTTTGTGCCGGTGTAGCCAGCCGCGCCTTTGCCGCACAACTGGGCGACCGTGTGAACATTTACCCGGTCAAGGGCTATTCCATCACCGTCAACCTGAACGACGAGCAAAGCCAGGCGGGTGCGCCCAACGTGAGTTTGCTGGACGACGAAACCAAGTTGGTCACCAGCCGTCTGGGGCTCAGCCGCTTCCGCGTGGCCGGCACCGCCGAGTTCAACGGTGTAGACCACGACATTCGCGCTGACCGAATCCAGCCTTTGATTGCGTGGGTTGCGCAGTGCTTCCCCAAAATCAACACGCGCTCTGTGGTGCCTTGGGCGGGCCTGCGCCCCATGATGCCCAACATGATGCCGCGTGTAGGCCGTGGTCGTGCTGCCAACGTGTTCTACAACACCGGCCACGGCCACTTGGGCTGGACGCTGTCCGCGATCACGGCTGACATGGTGGGCAATGTGGTGTCGCAGGCGTCCAAATCGATCCGGGTGATTGGCAGTTTGCAGCGCGCCTGAGGATCAAGAAAAGACCCACTTGGTGGGCTTTGCTGCGTCTTGCCCCCCTAGCGAAATCCATCGATTTCATTTTGGCCAGCTATTTGCGCGGCAGCCCACTGGCCGGAGCGATGTTGGCGCCTGGCTTGCCGAGATGGCTGGCGGCTTTGAGGGGAGAGGATCTTGTGGGACTTGCCCGCGTGCCTGAAGGCCGCCGGGCGGACATATTCAGATAAAAAGTGGCTGTAGCCCAGGAAATACCTGCGCGAGCAGCTATTTTTTTTGATAGCGATAGATTGCGAGTAATCGTGCGGTTGACCACCTCTGGGTGAAGCTGATGCCGTTGCGCAGCAGCAGATCTGAAGGTGCGCTGGCGCTTGAAGAGGCCTTCCGGCAAAAGGCTGTTGGTCCCATCAGGGCCTGCGGATATCTTCGTGACTTCGAAGCGCTCTGGAAATCATTGATGATCTGAAGGGTGCTGGTCGTCGGCGTGCCGAGGCCAGAACAAAGAAAAGCCTATCCTCCGGGCCGTGATGAATGCAGGGCGCCGGCTCCCGTTCAATCCATCCATCCGTAGCAATCGGC
Source organism: Polaromonas sp. (assembly GCA_031396485.1). Lineage (GTDB taxonomy): Bacteria > Pseudomonadota > Gammaproteobacteria > Burkholderiales > Burkholderiaceae_C > Polaromonas. Next base: position 14,992 of record JANNKV010000406.1, read on the forward strand.
AAGTCATCTTCGACCGTCAGTCTGCCCGCGTAGCCATTTGATCATGTGATCGCGGGAGGGCAAGTATGAAAACAGCGAACCACGAGCGTAGCGAAAAAGCATGAACGAATTTTCAACAGTCCGGCACGAGTACCAGGACTACCTGCACGGCATTCGCCACAACCAGGCACAGTTTATTTACCAGCTGCTGCAGGTACTGATGGTCGGACTGACGTTGGGCATGATGCGTACGGTGGTGCCCGCATTGGCAAGTTCTGAGTTCGGCGTACCGAAAGGCTCGTTCATGCTGTTGATTGCGTTTGTCGTGGCCTTCGGCTTCGTCAAAGGCACGCTCAATTTCGTGGCTGGCCGCCTGTCAGAGAAGATCGGGCGCAAGCGGGTGTTGCTGATCGGCTGGCTGTTTGCGCTGCCGATTCCCTTCATGATCCTGTTCGCGCCCAGCTGGGGCTGGATCGTTGCCGCCACCGTGCTGCTTGGTGTGAACCAGGGCTTTGCGTGGTCAATGACGCAAACCTCCCAGCTCGACATTACCCGGCCCGACCAGCGCGGCCTGACGATTGGCCTCAATGAATTTGCCGGCTATGTCGGCGTGGCTATTGCCGGCATCGTGACGGCCTACATGGCCACGGCCTTCGGTGCGCGCCAGGGCTTGCTGATGTTTGGCCTGGTCGTGATCGTGTCGGCGCTGGTTTTGACGCAGTTTTTTGTGAAAGAAACGCTGCCCTGGGCAAAGGCCGAAGGCGCGCGCCACGCGGCAGGCGAGGCGACCGGGCCAGTGCCGCGTTACCCGGCCGGTGTGTCCGCCCATCCGACGACCTGGGGAATGTTCACGCTCATGAGCTGGCGCGACCGCCGCATGGCCGCGCTGTGCCAGGCCGGGCTCGTCGAGAAATTTGTCGATGCGCTGGTCTGGGTGTTCTACCCGGTGTTTTTGTACCAGCAAGGCATCAGCCTGCCCAACATCGGCTGGATCATCGGCGTCTATGGTTTTGTGTGGGGTGCCTTGCAACTCGTCACCGGCAAGCTGTCAGACCGCATCGGCCGCCACCGCCCGAACGTGTGGGGTATGTGGATTTGCGGTGCCGGCGTGGCCATGATGCTGGTGGGGCAGGGCGTGCCCTGGTGGATGCTGTCGGCCGGCGTGTCGGGCCTGGGCATGGCGCTGCTGTATCCCAACCTGTCTGCGGCGGTGGCCGACATTTCACACCCCGACTGGCGCGGCTCGGCCATCGGCATCTACCGCTTCTGGCGCGATCTGGGCTACGGCATCGGCGGCCTCGGACTCGGCATCGTGGCCCACAGCACTGGCCAGATGGAGTCTGCGTTCTGGTTCGTGGCGCTGTCCATGTTCGCGTCGGGTGGCCTGCTGTGGTGGCTGGGAGAAGAGACGCATCCGAGGCTGAACCCGGCGCGCTGAAACCTGCTTGTGGCCCTCGCAGGCCTGTGAGCTCCCGGCAGGGTCCGGAGGTCTGCTTTCAAGGTGAAAGTACCTCTAGCCCAGGTAATGCCTGCTAGATTGCTATTGAAAATATAGCAAAATAGTTTGCTGCGGGTATGGTGCTGAAGGATTGCAAAGGCTCTTCCCCTGCCTGTAGTCTGTACTTCGCGCTTGGTGCACCAATCGCAGGAGTTCGGCAGTCGTGTCGAAATGCACTTTATGTATCAAACAAATGTCACAAAAGATACAAATAAATACAATTGAAATTATGTCATTCCATTGGCGTCAAAATTGAATGAGTTGTCAAAGATTGAATTTCTATGGGCCATAAGAAGACAGTGAACGCAAACTTATCTCAATTTTTAGTCGAACGAAGCTATCCACCTGGCTATTTTCCCCGGTATTGCCCGGGCGAAGACTCCCATAGACACTGAAATTCACAGCAACGCGAAGCTGTGAACAGGGTTTTTTTGTTTGTAAATGTTTTTTAATATTGCTCTCAAGGCGCCCAGAAGGATTGACGCCAGGCCCTCCGGCCGCTGAAGTGTGTTCAGTCTTCCTGGGTTACCTGATGGAGCCGGCATCAGGCGTCAAAACGCGCCTGCTGAGTGTCAATGTTGAAGGAGAAATGTCATGGCTTCATGCAATAGCAGTAGCAATACCAATGATTTTCGGGGTCTTCCGTCAGTTCTGGACACGGCTGGCCCATCAACGCTTGCCAGGGCCACGGATCTGTTGGCCGGACCGCTGGCGCTGGTTGCTGCAGGTTTGACCTTTTTCGCAGCGTATGAGTTGACGGTAGCCCAGCCGACCGACTTGCGTGCTAATGTAGAACCCGCGTTGACCCATGCCGTGGCAGCCCCGGTCGCTGCGCCCGCACAGGCACATGGCATAAGCGCAGGCGAGATCCCAAGCCGGGTGTCCGCACAGGCGATGCCGAAGACGATTTCAATGATTGCAGGCGCTACGTCAAAGGGCTATTGAGAGACAGAGAAGAGACACTACGGGCACTGCCGGGCATGCGTCGCCAGAACCGGGCGGGAAGCGGTTTTACCGGGTCAGCAACGAATTGATCTGCAGTAAATCCGCCGGGCTCAGCGTTCCATTGGCCTGCCGCAAGCGAAGCCCGCCCAGTAACACGTTGTAGCGGGCCTGCGCCAGGTCGCGCTTGGTCTGGAACAGCTGGCTTTGCGAATTGAGCACGTCGATGTTGATGCGCACGCCGACCTGGTAGCCCAGGCGGTTGGCGTCCAGCGCGCTCTGGCTTGACAGCTCTGCAGCTTCCAGCGCCCGCACTTGCCCCTGACCGGAAACCACGCCGAAAAAAGCCGTGCGCGTGCTTTGCGCGACGGCCCGGCGGGCGCCTTCGAGATCAGTGCTGGCCTTGTCGCGCAGTGACAGCGTTTCGCGGATGCGGTTCTGCGTGGAAAAGCCGGCAAACAGCGGCACATTCAATTGCAGCCCGACGCTGCCCGTGTTGGCGCGGGTGCCGAAGGGGCTGGTGGCAGTTCCCGACGGATTGCGCGTGACGTTGTAGCTGGCCACCGCGTCCAGCGTCGGCTTGTGGCCGGCTTCGGCTTTTTTGACTTCCAGCTCGGCGATATCGACATTGCTTTGCGCCTGGCGAATGCTGGGGTGCAAGGATTCGGACTGCTGTACCCACGCGTTCACGTCGTCGGGCAGCACGGGCGGCAGCGTCGGCGGCTGGGCCAGTCCTCTGGGCTGTGATTCGGTCTTGCCTACCAGCTGGTCCAGCGCAATTTTCTTGACGCGCAAATCATTTTCAGCGGCAATTTCCTGCGCCAGCACCAGGTCGTAGCGCGCTTGCGCTTCACGCGTGTCAGTGATGGTCGATGTGCCAACTTCAAAATTGCGTTTGGCAGACGCCAGTTGCTCGGCCACCGCGGCTTTTTGCGCGGTGACAAAAGTCAGCGTGTCCTGTGCAGCCAGCACGTCGAAGTAAGCCTGGCTGGTGCGCACGATCAAATCCTGTTCCGAGGCTTCCAGCTGCGCCTTGGCCAGATCAACCTGGCGCAATCCCTGCTGGTAGGTGGCCACGTTGGCCGGGCGGTACAGGGGCTGCGCGGCCGACACCGTCGCGTTCTGGGTGTTGAAGCTGCGGTCAATCTGCGGGTTGGTGTTCTCAAAGGCCGTGCGCGACGCGCCAGCCGCCAGCCCTGCATTGGGCAAAATGCCTGCTTTGCCCTGATCGGCACGCGCCAGGTTGGCGTCGTACTGCAGCCGCGCCGACTGGTAGGTGGCATCAAAAGCGCGTGCTGATTCATACAACTCCACCAGGCTTTGCGCTTGCGCAGAAGGGGCCATAGCGGCCAGCGCATATAGCAAAGCGAGCGAGAGGGATGACATAGGGTTCCTTACGGCAGGTTTTGAGGGCAGCAGAAACCAACCGGGCTTTGTCATAGATATCCTGAAAAAAAGATCGCGCGGCGCTGGCGGTAATAGGAGCAGTGATAGCCGAAATCAGTAAGCAGGAACCGATGGGTCCACCTGCTGTGACCAGGCATCAATGCCGCCGTCCAGGTTGACTACCTGCGTAAAACCGTTTTCTGCCAGGTAGGTGGCTACCTGCAGGCTGCGCATGCCGTGGTGGCATAGACAGGCGATCGGCTGGTCCGGGCCGTGGGCTTGCTGCAATTCGGCCAGTTGCGCCGGAATGTCGCGCATCGGGATGTGCAGCAGCGTGAAGCCGTCGGCGCGTACAGAGGCAGTTTGCAGTTCCCACGGCTCCCGCACATCGAGCACCACGGGCAAGGAATCACCCGCCGCCGCACCATCGCGCCAGGCCAGAAAATCTACAGGATTGAGTTGGGAAATCATCAGAATGTGAAGGTTGAGGGTTCGGCAAAATTGAGCAGGCGAGGGGCTACCGTGTCCCAGGCCTGGGTGGTGCGCCACGCCTTGTCTCCCACCCGCGTGATGAGCGTGGCGCGCATGACGGGCTCGAATCCGACGATCGCACTCAGGCGCCCGCCGATCTTCAGCAGCGACAGCAGCGATGCCGGCACCTCGGCCACCGAGCCGCTTAGAACGATGACATCGAACTGGCCGTTCAGCGCGTCGTCTTCGGCGCCTTTGTTGCCTTCGACGGGCCCAAGCTTGCCCGCGCCATCGCGATGCAGCACTTCGGCGTTGTAGATGCCGGCCCGTTGCAGGTTCTTGCGCGCAAACGCAGCCAGTTCGGCATTGATCTCAAGCGTGACCACCTGCTGCCCGCGGTGCGCCAGCAGCGCCGCCATGTAGCCCGAACCTGTGCCTATTTCCAGAACCTTTTCGTGCTTTTGCACGGCCAGATCCTGCAGTATCCGGGCCTCGACCTTGGGTGCCAGCATGCACTGACCGGGCTCGCGTTGCGATGCGGGGCCGGCATCCAGCGGAATTTCCATGTCAACAAAAGCGAGCGCCCGGTGGGCCAGAGGCACGAAGTCCTCGCGCCGTACCAACGCCAGCAGCGACAGGACCTGGTTGTCGAGCACTTCCCAGGGGCGGATTTGCTGCTCAATCATGTTGAATCGGGCTTGTTCGTAGTTCATGGCGGGGCCTGTGGCGTGGGGTGTTGGGTCGGAAGCGGTAATTTCGCTCAGCCTCTGATTTTAGAGTGGCCCCGTGACCGAGACCGAAACCGAAGCCGGCGCCACGTTCGGCAAAGCCGCCGGCGCCCGCCGCCGGAACTTGCGTTTGAACCACTGCGCGAGGTCGTCCATGAAGCAATACGTCACCGGCACGACGACCAGCGTCAACAATGACGACGTGATCACGCCGCCGATCACGGCCTGGCCCATGGGCGCGCGTTGCTCGGAGCCTTCGGTCAGCGCGAAGGCTAGTGGCACCATGCCAAAAATCATCGCCAGCGTGGTCATCAAAATCGGCCGCAGGCGGACCCGCGCGGCTTCGAGCAAGGCATCGCTGCGTTCCATGCCGGGCATCTCCTGGCCGTCGGCGTCTATCCACGGTGCGCGCATGCGGATGGCAAAGTCGACCAGCAAAATCGCATTCTTGGTGACCAGGCCCATCAACATCACCACACCGATGATGGAAAACATCGACAGCGTCGAGCCGAACATCAGCAGCGCCAGTACCACGCCGATCAGCGTCAGCGGCAACGAGGTCATCAGCGCCATGGGCTGCAAAAAGCTCTTAAACTGGCTGGCCAGAATCATGTAGATGAACAGGATCGCCATGACCAGCGCCGAAATGGCGTAGCCGAACGATTCCGCCATGTTCTTGGTCGAACCACTGAACTGATAACGGTAGCCGGGCGGAAAATTGATTTGTGCCAGCGCGGCCTTGACGTCGTTGGACACCTCGCCGGCCGAGCGATTGGCGACGTTGCCGTTGATGGACACCTCGCGCGCCAGATCACGCCGGTTGATCTGATTGGGTCCTGTCGATTCCCTGACGCTGGCCACCTGACTCAGACGGATGATTCGCGACGATCCGTCGGCGTTGTTGCCCATGCTGCTGCTCATGAAAGGCAGGCGCTCAAGGTCTGCGGGTGAATTGCGGGCGTCGGGCGCCAGCCGCACGTTCACGTCATAGGTCTGGTCGTCGGGCGCGCGCCAGTTGCCCACCGTTTGCCCGGCCACCAGCGTGCGCAGGGAGGCCGCGATCTGCGACACCGAAAAGCCCAGGTCAGACGCCGCATCGCGCCGCACATCGACTTCGATCACCGGCTTGTCGGCCTTGATGCTGGAGTCGAGATCGACCAGCCCGGGAATACCGCGAATCTTGTCGTTTACCAGCGTGGTCAGGCGTTCCAGTTCTTTCAGATCGGGCCCCTGCAGGGAAAACTCGACCTGCTTGTTGCCGCCTACCGAATCGACGAGGCCGACATGGGTCACGGTGATGCCCGGTACCTGGCGCAGGCGTTCACGCAGAACACCGGAGAGCTGGTCCACGCTGCGGCTGCGCGCCTTGCGGTCAACCAGGCGCACGTACACGCTGGCGTAAATCTTGCCTTGGGCGCTTCCGGTATTGATGGTCGCCAGTGTGTATTTCACTTCGGGGAACTGACGCAAAATGGTTTCGACCTGCCGCGCCTTGGCCTCAGTGCTTTCGATGGACGATCCGACCGGCGTGTAGAAGGAGAGCGAGGTTTCCGAGAAGTCGGCCTTCGGCACAAACTCGGTGCCCAGCAGCGGCACCATGAAGATGCTGGTGATAAAAATAACCACGGCCAAAGCCACCGTGGCCAATTTGTGCATCAGTGACCAGCGCAGGATGCCCTGGTAGGTGTTGCTGAGTTTGCCGGTGGCGCGGTCGAACCAGCTGGTCACGCGGCCAATGGTTCTGTCGTAAAAACTGAGTGGCGCCCCGGGCTTGCGCGCCACGATCGCAGGGTCATGCCAGATGCTTGACAGCATCGGGTCGAGCGTGAAACTGACGAACATCGAAATCAGCACGGCTGCCACGATGGTGATGCCGAATTCGTGGAAAAACTTGCCGATGATCCCGCCCATGAAGCCGATCGGCAAAAACACCGCGACGATGGAAAACGTCGTGGCCAGTACGGCCAGGCCGATTTCCTGCGTGCCATCCAGCGAAGCCCGGTAAGGCGCCTTGCCCATCTGTACATGCCGTACGATGTTTTCGCGCACCACGATCGCATCGTCAATCAATAGGCCCACGCACAGGCTCAGCGCCATCAGCGTGATCATGTTGATCGTGAAACCGAAAAGGTTCATGAACAGAAAAGTACCGATGATCGAGATCGGTAGTGTCAGCCCGGTGATGACGGTGGAGCGCCACGAGTTGAGAAATAAAAACACGATGAGCACGGTGAGCAGCGCACCTTCGATCAGCGTACGCCGCACGTTTTCGACCGCCACGCGAATCGGCCGCGAACCATCCAGGATGAGTTCCAGCCGCGCACCGGTCGGCAGTTGCGGCTTGAGGTCGGCAATCGCCTTGTTCAACCCGTCCACCACGCCGATGGTGTTTTCGTCTTGTGCTTTCTGCACGCTCAGCAGCAGCGTGCGCTGACCGTTGTACAGCGCCAGGCTTTCGACTTCCTGCGCGCCGTCGGCGATACGCGCGACCTGGTCGACGGTGATGGGCGTGCCGCTGCCAACGCTTCCGGTGGTTTGTCCTGCTGGTGATTTCCGGGCCACGATGATTTTGCCAAAGTCTTCCGGCCGCTTCATGCGGGCGTCGATCTTCACCACCCTTTCCTGTGCCAGCGAGCGGATGGCGCCGACCGGTAAGTCCTGGTTTTCGCTGCGCACGGCATTGACCACCTGGTCGGCCGTGATGCCCAGCGATTCCATCGCCTGCGGATTGAGGTAGATATTGATCTCGCGCTTGGTGCCGCCCACCAGCGTGACCGAGCCTGCGCCGCGCACATTCTCCAGCCGCTTCTTCAAAAACTGATCAGCCCAGTTGGTCAGCTCGACTGCTGACATCGTTCCGGTTTCTGGATTGGGCAACACGGCCACCGACCAGATCGCGCGACTCGCCGGGTCAAACCGCAACACGCGCGGCTCTTTCACCTCGTCGCGAAAGATCGGGCGTATCGCCGCGATTTTTTCACGCACGTCTTCAGCGGCCTTGCGCCCGTCGATATACAGCTGAAACTCGATGATGACAACCGACTGACCTTCAAAGCTGCGGGAGGTCAGCGCATTGATACCGGCAATCGAATTGACACCTTCCTCGATTTTCTTGGTGACTTCGCTTTCGACAATTTCGGGTGAGGCGCCGGGGTATTCGGCAGTCACCACCACCACCGGAAAATCAATATTCGGGAACTGGTCGACCTGCATGCGCTGGTAAGAGAACAGGCCCAGCACCACAATGGCCAGCATGACCATGGTGGCGAACACCGGATTTTTCAGGCTGACCTGGGTGAACCACATGGCAGGCAGGCGTCAGGGAGCCGGTCTGGCTGGCGACGCGCCGTTGCCTGCGGAGCCGGCGGGCGGACTGCCCGCCGTGCCGGCTGGTGGGCCCTCCATGGCCGTGAAGCGCACGCTGGTTCCCTCGCGGAGTAAACCGATATTGCCGCGTATCACAAGGGCGTTGTCGGCCAGGCCGTTGATGCCCACCACGGGTTCTGCGCCCGCGCTCCCGCGCTGCCCCAGGGTGACCGGTTTGTGCACGACGAGCCCGTTTTCAATCGCCTGGACATACGGCGCGGGTTTGTCGGTGCGCACGGCGCTGACTGGCAGCGCGAGCACGGACGCCCGTGCCGTGCCCAGGCTGCCGCGCACAAAAATGCCCTGGCGCAAGGCAGGCGCGCCTTGCGGGGTGACCAGGCTGAGGTAGGCCAGCACGCTGCGGCTGCCGGCCTGCGCGCTCGGGTTGATGCGTACCACGCGCGCAGTGACGGGTTGACCGATCCCGTCAATCTGCAACTCGGCAGTCTGGCCGACGCGCACGTTGACGGATTCAGCCGCGCCGAGCGTGGCCTCAAGTTCAAGCTCGCGCAGGTCGACAATTTCAACAATGCGCGCCTCAACACCGACGCGCTCGCCAGGCTGCGCCAGCCGCTGCGAAACCTGGCCGGAAATCGGGCTTCTCAGCACCGTGTCGGCGACCGATTTGCGGGCGACGTCCGCACCGGCCAGCGCGGCTTTATAGGTTGATCGGGCAGCGTCCAGATTGGCCTGCGAGGTATCCAGCGCAGTTTTTGAAATAAAGCCCTGCGCGACCAGGGCCTTGTTGTTGTCGTACTGGCGTTGCACCACTTCGACCTGCGCTTTCGCAGAGGCGGCCTGTTCGTTGGCCTGCTGCACGCGCGACTGGTATTCGCTGGCGTCGATGCGGGCAATCACCTGGTCGGCCTTGACGAAGTCGCCTTCACGCACCGTCAGTTCACGCAGTTCGCCCGGAACCCGCGCCTTGATGACAGCCGAATTGACGGCCCTGAGCGCCCCTGAGACCGGCAGGCCCTGCGACACTTCGCGGGTTTCCACGCGCACCACATCGGTAGGGGCCAGCTCGACCGCGCGCTGCTCTTTCGCTGCAGTGGCGGCGGCAAGCGCCAACTGTTGGTCCTTGCGCGCCGACACCGCGCGCAGGGCGCCCCATGCCACCAGTGCGATGACCGCGAGCGCCACCACCCAATTTGTCCACTTCGCCCATCGTTTCATGCGGAGACTTTCGGTGCGTCGGTGGCGGCAGTAGTGGGCGACAGGCTCATGCCATACAGCAGCGTGGCGAGCTGCGACGCTATGTATTTGCCGGGTTCGATCAACTGGTCGTCCCGCATGCACACGTTCATCGAATGCTTGGCGAGCACCAGGTAAATCATCGGTGCAATCACGCTGTACACCGCGTAGTCAAGATCCAGCGGACGAAACTCGCCACGGTCCATGCCACGCTGCAAAATGCGGCGAATCAGCGTTTGCCCGGGCTGGATGACTTCGCTCTGATAAAAAGCGGCCAGGTCGGGAAAGTTTTTAGCCTCGCTCATCATCAGCTTGGTGATGCCCGATGCCTTGGTGGCACCCACACGTTCCCACCACGCGTTCATGCAATAGGTCAGCATCGCGGCGGAGTCGCCTTCAAACTCCTCGAACTCGGCATTCCATTCGGTGAAGCGGCCCGAGATGTTTTCGCGCACCACAGCCTTGAACAGTTCTTCCTTGCTCTGGAAGTAGAGAAACAGCGTGCCTTTGGAAACCCCGGCGCGCGCGGCCACTTCTTCGGCGCGTGTGGCGGCGAAGCCTTTCTCAACAAACAGGTCCAGTGCGGCATCTAGCAATTCGCCCGGCCGTGCTTCCTTGCGGCGCTCACGCTTGACCGCCACTGACGGGGTGCTGGAACAAAAAAAGTTGGAGATGGACATTGTTACTGACTGGCTGGTTAGTAATGTAGTGCCTTACTTTCGGACCGTCAACTTGGGGAGTTCCCGTGGGCCGATGGGGGATTTTGACGGAGTTCGGCGCCCGGCGTGCGCTCGCCATACGAATCAGAAACCAGCGGAGAGGCGCGCCACGGCAATACCCAGCCACTCACGCAGCACTTGCCGGCTTGCCAGCAGTCCATGCGCCGACGGCAGCCATTCCAGCAGTTGGTTTTCATCGGGCAACACGAAGCCCATGGGCGCCGGTATCACCACGAGGCCGGTTTTCTCAAAAGCGGCGACTGATCGGGGCATGTGCCACGCATGTGTCACCAGCGCGATCCGCTGCACGCCGTCGCGTTGCAGTACAGGTGCCAGCAGGCGCGCGTTGTCGGCCGTGTCGCGTGAGTCGCTCTCCAGCCAGCGCAAGGTCACGCCGTGGTCTTGCTGCGCCATGCGGCTGACCACTGCGGCTTCTGATTCTGTTTGTGCCGCATCGGCCGCCCAGCCCCGCCCGCCAGTAAAGGCAACCGGCAAGCCCGATTGCCGCGCCAGCCACAGGCCGTAGCGCAGGCGTGCAGCGGTTTCGGCGCGTGGTTCCGCCTGGCCGTATTCAGGCGCCAGCGGCAGCACGCCGCCGCCCAGGACGACGATGGCCTGCACCTTGTCGGTTTTGAGCTGGCTGACCTGGCTGCCCTGGCTTAAGGCGAGCGGCGCAAACTGCGGCAATATGCTGCGCGACAGCCACACGGCAGCGCCATGGCAGCTCAGCAGCCAGAGCAGCGCCAACGCGAACAGCACCAGCGCGAAGCCGCCCCGTTTTCTTTTGACGGCCAGCAGCAAACCGATCAGGGCGAGCAGCAAGGGTGCAAGGGGCGGCAGGAGCAGGGCGGAAAGCAGGGGCTTGAGCATGCAGGTAATAGTTAGTTGCTACAAACATGATAGCTGCCTGCGCAGGTTTTATATCGGCTGTGGCTTGTTTTTGTTTAAGAAAACGGCTGCAGGGTCCTAGCGCGGTTCTATCGGCCGCGCCTGCGTGCGTAAAAAACTGAACAGCTCGGACAGATCTGCCGGCACGTCGCTGGCGGGATAACGCAGCACCCTGTGTTGCTGGGCCGCCTCTGGCGTGCTGGCCTCCTGACCGGGCGGCTGCATGACCAGCTCCAGCGTGTAGGTCTGCATGTCGGGCATGGCCGGAACAGGGGGTGACGACGCGCCCACTTGCGTCGGCGGCGCTTGTTGCAGCAGGCTTTGCAGCTCGGTGCGCGGCACTTCCGGCAAGGCGGAAGGCTCGACGGTGCACCCCCGCTGCAAGCCAGTAAAGCCGCCGCTTTCAAGGTAAATCAGCTGGGTGACAGTGGGGTCCATGGCAAGTGATTCCAAAAAATCCTAAAGACCGACGTCTGACCAGGCGCGCATCAGCGCCTTGTGCACAGGGCTGTTCACACCGTGCTGCTCGACTGCTGTTTTCTCTGTCGCCAGCACCATGTCGGTGAACTGCGCTTCAACCGGCAGGCTCAACAAGGATTCGTACCAGACGCCGCCAGCGCGCTCCCAGGCGTTGCCGCCCAGCGCGATGGCAAAGCGGTAAAAAGCATGGTTGGGAATGCCCGAATTGATGTGCACGCCGCCGTTGTCGCTGCTGCCGCGAAACTGGTCGCGCCTGTTTTTGGGCTGCGGGTCGGTGCCGAACCAGGGGTCGTTCTCATAGGCTTTTTCGGCCTTGAAGGTACGCAGGCCGCGCGCCTTCGCCTCTGGCCCCATGATGTCCTTGCCGATCAGCCAGTCGGCGCTTTTGGCATCCGTGCGTTCGTACCACTGCCGCGTCAGGATGCCGAAGACATCGGCAAAATGCTCGTTCAGCGCGCCGCTCTCGTTTTCATAGAGCAGATTGGCGGTGTAGCTGATGACGCCATGCGTCAGTTCGTGCGCCACCACGTCGAGTGAGCGCGTGAAGCGGGTGAAGAGCTTGCCGTCGCCGTCGCCATAAGCCATCTGCTGGCCGGTCCAGAAGGCGTTGTTCAAGTTTTGGCCCACATGCACGCTTGAAATCAGCACCAGCCCACGGTCATCGAGCGAATTGCGTGTGAAGCGCTGGCTGAAAAAATCGTGGGTGATGCCGCTGTGGTCATAGGCCTCATTGACCGAAACATCCTGCGACGGTCCGGAGCCTTCGCGTCGCACCAGTCGCCCGGGCAGGCCGGCGATGCCCTGGTTTTGTGCATCATGGATTTCGCGCGTTTTCGATGCGCTGCCGGTGCCTGCGGTAATTCCCGGAAACTCCGAGGCCATCGCCGGGTCAAACCCCATGCGCAGCAGGCGCAGCGCATTTGATTGCTGTTGGGTCTCATCAATCCAGCTTTCAGGTTGCGTGGCAACAATCAGGTCGTCGTCTTTTCGTTCGTCAGCGCAGTGGCTCAGGCAGTCCAGCAGGTAAGGCGGAAGAATGCAGTGCAGGCCGTGCTGGCCGTGCTGGCATGAGAGGTGTTGGGACATGCCTGTAGTTTTAGCACCGGGCCTTGCAAGTTCAAAGCCGCGTTACTTTCTGCAATTGTTCGGTGCCGTGTTTTCGTTCGTGGGGTGATGTGTCGCTTCTTGGAGTGGCCTTCGCTTGCGCATAATGAAGGCTCAAAAATTACAAACCAGGAGACCCCCATGTTGAAGAAGTTATTACTGCTTTGCGGTGTGCTGGCGGGTGCGGCAGCCATCGTCGGGTGTGCATCCACCGCCGGCACGAACGCGGCGCCAGTCACGATGGAAGAGTTTCGCGTCACCAGCGACCCCGGCATTCAGGTCTATGTGCGCAACAAGCGCCCGGCGGGCATGCAGCAGTTCTCAAGTGACAAGACCCTGATCTACGTGCACGGCGCCACCTATCCGTCCGAAACGGCGTTTGATCTGCCGCTCGACGGCATGTCATGGATGGACTACATCGCCCGCCAGGGTTATGACGTTTACCTGCTTGATGTGCGGGGTTACGGCGGATCGACCCGCCCCGCCCAGATGGACCGCCCTGCGGCCGAAAGCGCCCCGTTCGCCGGCACCGAGGAAGCCATGCGTGATGTCGACGCGGTCGTTGAATTCGTCAAAAAGCGCCGCGGTATCAACAAGGTCAACCTGATCGGCTGGTCGTGGGGCACGGCCATCATGCAGTGGTACACCAGTCTGAACAGCCACCAGGTCGAAAAGCTGGTGCTGTACGCACCGATCTGGATTCGCCAGACCGCTTCGCTGGTGCAGACCGGCCCCGGCCCGACACCGGCCTACCGCTCGGTCAGCATGGCGCAGGCCAAGGCGCGCTGGTTGACCGGCGTGCCCGAAGCCAAGAAGGCCGAGCTGATTCCTGCCGGCTGGTTCGAGGCCTGGGCTGCGGCCACTTCAGCCAGCGACCCGGTCGGCGCCAGACAAACCCCGCCGGTGCTGCGCGCGCCCAACGGCGTGGTGGCCGACGGCCTGAAATACTGGGGCAACGGCGTGATCCCGTGGAAGGCCGAAGACATCAAGGTGCCGGTGCTGCTCATCAAGGCCGAATGGGACCAGGACACACCCGCTTACATGGCGCAGGCGCTGCTGCCTAAACTGACCGGCGCGCCGTACAAGCGCTACGTGGAACTGGGTGAGGGCACGCACACCATCATCATGGAAAAGAACCGCATGAACCTGTTCCGCGAAGTGCAGTTGTTTCTGGATGAGAAGCACGCGCCGGCGCGCTCATGTCGCCGCCAAAAAAAGACCGGCTGCGAGTTTGCATCGCAGTCCGGCCTTTTTTTATTTCAAAGCGCTATAAAAATAGTAGCTGCTCGCGCAGGTATCACCTGGGCTGGCAGCCTGAAACACTTAAAAATCACGAAAAAACCTAGTAAAACGCCTGCAAACCGGTCTGCGCGCGGCCCAGGATCAGCGCATGCACATCGTGCGTGCCTTCGTAGGTGTTCACGGTTTCGAGGTTGATCATGTGGCGAATCACGTGGTACTCATCATGAATGCCGTTGCCCCCGTGCATGTCACGCGCCATGCGGGCAATGTCGAGCGACTTGCCGCATGAGTTGCGTTTGATCAGCGAGATCATTTCCGGCACGTCCTTGCCTTCGTCCATCAGCCGGCCCACGCGCAGGCAGCCCTGCAGGCCAAGCGCAATTTCGGTCTGCATGTCGGCCAATTTTTTCTGGATCAACTGATTTTGCGCCAGCGGCCGGCCAAACTGCACCCGGTCCACGGTGTAGTTGCGGGCACGGAACCAGCAGTCCTCAGCCGCACCCAGCGCGCCCCAGGCAATGCCGTAGCGGGCCTTGTTAAGACAACCGAACGGACCCTTCAGGCCGCTGACGTTTGGCAACAAATTGGCTTCCGGCACGAACACATCGTCCATCACGATTTCGCCGGTGATGGAGGCGCGCAAACTCATCTTGCCTTCGATCTTCGGCGCGCTCAGGCCCTTCATGCCTTTCTCAAGGATGAAGCCGCGAATCGCTTCCTGGCCGCCGACTTTGCCGTCCGGGTCTTCCAGCTTGGCCCACACGATGAACACGTCGGCGATCGGGCTGTTGGTGATCCACATCTTGGCGCCCTTGACGATGTAGCCACCGTCCACTGGCTTGGCCCGCGTCAGCATGCTGGCCGGGTCCGAGCCATGATTCGGCTCGGTCAGGCCAAAGCAGCCGACCCATTCGCCAGTGGCCAGTTTGGGCAGGTACTTTTCGCGCTGCGCGTCGCTGCCATAGGCGTTGATCGGGTGCATGACGAGCGAGCTTTGCACGCTGATGGCGCTGCGGTAGCCGCTGTCGACGCGCTCGACTTCACGCGCAATCAGGCCATAGGCGACATAGCTCAGGCCGGCGCAGCCGTAGCCTTCAATGGTGGAGCCGAGAAAGCCCATTTCGCCGGCCTCGTTCATGATTTCACGGTCGAACTTTTCGTGCCGCGCTGCCATCAGCACACGGGTTTGCAGCTTGGCCTGGCAGAACTCGTGCGCTGCTTCCACAATGGCACGCTCGTCGTCGCTGAGCTGCTCGGCGAGCATGAAGGGGTCTTCCCAAACGAAGCGGGGTTTGACGTTGGTTTTCATCGGTGTCTCCAGGGAGTTGGGGCGTATCAATACAGTGTAGAGGTTCCGCATCAATCGTGGTGTATCGGGGTAATTTGCGCCGTTCTGCAACGAACTGCAGAACAAACTAAAGTGATCAAAACGCGGCTATTCGCAACCTTCAAAGGACTGAAATTTTATGAGCGAACATCAAACCATCACCCTTGGCGGCGGCTGCTTCTGGTGCACCGAAGCCGTATACGTCAAAGTGCGCGGCGTGCTTGACGTGGAATCAGGTTACAGCAACGGCCAGGCGGCGCGGCCCAGTTACGAAGAAGTGTGCAGCGGCCGCACCGGCAGCAACGAAGTCGTGAAGCTGACGTATGACCCGCAGGAAATCACGCTCAAGGAAATTCTGGAGATCTTTTTTGTCATTCACGACCCGACCAGCCTGAACCGCCAGGGCAACGATGCCGGCACGCAGTACCGCAGCGGCATTTATTACTCAACGCCTGAACAAAAACAGATTGCCGACGACTTAATTCGCGAGGCGAGCCAGGACAAGACCTTCGGCAAACCGATCGTGACTGAAGTTTTGCCGCTGGCGAACTACTGGCCGGCCGAAGCCTATCACCAGGATTATTTCGAGAACAACCCGAACCAGGGCTACTGCGCTTTCGTGGTCGGGCCGAAGGTAGACAAGTTTCGCAAGACGTTTGCGTCACGCGTGAAAGCCTGATGGACTCGAGTAACCGCAACCAGCCTTGAATATGAATGAAAAAGGCTTCTGGACCAGGTAAAACGTGCGCGAGCTGCTATTAAAAAAATAGCGACTGGATGGACTGACCGGCGACGCCTGTTCGCGACTCACTGCCGCTTCTGCGCAAAATAAAACCATTCCTGCCCGACTTCTGCGCGCGGATTCGGAAACACGATAAAGCCATCCGACGGCGCCTTGATGGCTTCGCCTTTGTCGCGCGTGCCGATCACGTCGCCGCTTTTCACCGCATCAAAACTGCGCCATTCGCGGCTGAAGCTGTCGCCTGCGTGATCGCGGTCGGTGACATCGACCAAACGAAGAATCTCTCGCGCGGGCGGCTCCGGGGTCAAGGGCAGATCGGCCAGACCCAGCAGGGCCAGCGTCTGCAAAATCGCGTGCCGCGCCACACCGACGGCCAGCGGATCATCATGCTGGCCGCATTCGAGCGTGACGCCGTAGCCGCCGCGTGAGCGTATGTATTCGGTGGTGCCGACGCCGTAGTTCGGGTTGGTCACCAGCGTCTGCGCGCGGCTGCTCTCGCTGGCTGACTTGGCCATGCGCTTCTGAATGCCGCGCGAATAAGTGTCGAGCCAGCCTTCGACAATGCGGTGCGGCCCGGTGTGCAGGGCCAGTTGCATCTCGGCGCCAGCATGCGCGAAAGGCTCCAGCGCGCCGCTGTTGTTTTGCGGGCCGATCATCACGAACGGCGCGCCGCCGGTGTGAAACGAATGCAGGTCGAGCAGCGCATCGTGCGCGTCGAGCAGCGGGCACAGCACATTGGCAACTCTGTCCTCGAAATCCTGCGGAATCGCGCTGGGTGCCATGTTGCGGTTCAGGTTGCGGTCGCCGGTACGTTGCTTCAGCTGATAGGCCAGCGGGTTGGTCACCGGCACCAGTGTGAGGGTGCCGCGCTGGATGGCCAGGGTGCCGGCGTCGAGCTCTTCAATCAGTTTTGCAATCGCCTTCGCGCCGCACACTTCGTTGCCATGCACCGCCCCCAGCACCAGCAGGCGCGGGCCGGGCGCCAGGCCGTGGTATGTCAAGGTGCGCAGGAAACTAGGGCGCGCTTCAGCACGATGGTTTGCAATGGTCTTGACGTTCATGCATCCGGTTATACCTTGGTTTTCCGGTCGAGGTTGAGACGTGAATTGGCCTCGCGTCAGAGGCAATCGGGCTGCCGAATGACGATGAACCTGTTAGTCTGACGGGACGTTTTCAACAAACCGGCTCGACTATGAATCCTCCCGATTTGACTCCACCAAAAGTACGCGCCCGGGCCGAAGGCCAAAGATCAGAACCTGCCGCGCCTGATGACGAATGCATCCTCGTGCTGCAGGGTGGCGGCGCACTCGGTGCGTATCAGGCGGGTGTTTTTGAAACGCTTTGTACGGCTTATCACGAGCCCGACTGGGTTGCCGGCATTTCGATCGGCGCCATCAATGCCGCGCTGATTGCTGGTAACCCGCCTGACCGGCGCGTGGCCCGGCTGCGCGAGTTCTGGCGGCTGCTCAGCTCGGGTGGCCTCGCGCACGCCGTGCTGGGCGCTCCGGCCAGCGTGCGGGAAAGCCTGAATGAGGCCAGCGCAGCGCAGGTGGCGCTGTTTGGCGTGCCGGGTTTTTTTGCGCCGCGCATCCCGCCGGCGGTTTGGCAGCCGCCAGGCTCGCCCGGGGCGACCAGCTACTACGACACGGCGCCGCTGCGGCACACGCTGGAGCGCATGGTGGACTTTGACCTGCTCAATTCGGGCGCGGTGCGTCTGTCGGTGGGTGCCGTCAATGTGCGCACCGGTAATTTCGCCTACTTCGATTCGGCCAGACAGCGCATCGATGTGCGCCACATCATGGCCAGTGGCGCCTTGCCGCCGGGCTTTGCACCGGTGGAGATCGACGGTGAACACTATTGGGATGGCGGTCTGGTGTCGAACACGCCGCTGCAGCATGTGCTCGACCTGCCGGGCAAGCGGCGCCGCACGGTGTTTCAGGTCGATCTGTTTGCAGCGCGCGGGCCGCTGCCCAAGACGCTGGCCGAGGTCAGTGAGCGAGAAAAAGACATTCGCTTTTCGAGCCGGACCCGGCTGGGCACCACCAACGAGATGGACCGGCAGGTCATGGCGCAGGCGGCGCAGCGCCTGATTGCCAAACTGCCGCCCGCTTTGAGAAATGACCCCGACGTGCGTGCGCTGTCGCAGATGCGCTGCGAAAGCGCGGTCGACGTGGTGCACCTGATCTACCGCAGCAAACACTATGAAACGCAGTCGAAAGACTACGAGTTTTCGCGCCTGTCGATGCAGGAGCACTGGGACGCCGGCAGCGCCGACATGGCCCGCACACTGTATGACCCGCGCTGGATCCATCGTCCACACAACGGCAGCGGCGTGCATGTGTTCGATTTGGCTGACGGCACCTCGTCTTCTGTCAAAAATCCGGCTGCCCGCAGCACCTGATGGTGCAGCCGGGCAGGGTGCGCGGCCGCTCCACTAACATCGCTCCATCGTCTTGTCTTTAAGCTCTTTTTTGGCCTCTCTTTAACCTCCCATCAACCCCATTCATCCGAAAGCATCACCATGAAACTCCACCAAAAAGTCTGCATCGTCACCGGCGCCGCCAGCGGCATTGGCAAGGAAATCGCCCTGACCTATGCGCGCGAAGGTGGCAAGGTCGTCATTGCCGACATGAACAAGGCGGCGGCCCAAGCCACTGCCGACGAAATCATTCTGGCCGGCGGTACGGCCATGGCCGTGGCGATGGACGTGACCAGCGAAGAACAGGTCAATGCGGCTGTGGCCGAGGTGGTGGCGGCTTACGGCGGCGTCGATGTGCTGGTCAGCAATGCCGGCATCCAGATCGTGCACACGGTTGAGGAATTTCCGTTTGCCGACTGGAAAAAGATGCTCGCCATTCACCTGGATGGCGCCTTCCTCACCACCAAGGCCTGCGTGCCGCACATGCAAAAGTCGGGTAAGGGCGGCGCCATCATCTACATGGGCTCGGTGCATTCGAAGGAAGCGTCGGTGCTGAAATCGGCCTATGTCACGGCCAAGCATGGCTTGATCGGGCTGTGCAAAACCGTGGCCAAGGAAGGCGGCAAGCACGGCATCCGCGCCAACGTGATCTGCCCGGGTTTTGTGCGCACGCCGCTGGTCGAAAAACAGATTCCCGAGCAGGCCGCCAAACTGGGCATCAGCGAAGAAGACGTGATCAAGAAAGTCATGCTGAAGGAAACGGTTGACGGCGAATTCACCACCGTGCAGGACGTGGCGGAAGTCGCCTTGCTGTTCGCCGGCTTCGGCTCGAATGCGCTGACCGGACAGTCGCTGGTGGTCAGCCACGGCTGGTTCATGCAGTAAAGAGATGACGCGCTAATTGTCTGGGGTGCCCTGCAGGGGTCGATGGATAACAAAAAATGGCTCTAGCCCAGGTAAATATTGCGTGGGCAGCTATTTAATTGATAGCGATCTGCGGTGTTCAGGTTCGTGCGGGTCAGATGTGGTCTACGCGCTGAGTCGCTCAACAGCACTTGCAGCCTGCCGGATGTCTGAGCCTGCCGTCACCGGACAAAGCACCTTCATGGCCTTGCTCTGCTTGCGTTGCACTGCTGCCGCGTCGCGCGCCCAGCACGGCGGGCACGGTCAGCGTCCGCGGCGATTCGCTGGCGCAGATCGGGCAGGGCGCCGGCAGATCAAATTCGGCCATGCGCCTGATGGCTGCAAAAGGGCCGCAGTGCAGGCAGCGGTAGCTGTAGGTGGGCATGATCCATTATCGGTAGCATGAATCAGTTCTGCTTCATGCCCCGCGCGAGTTGCGTCACGTTGTGGCGTATCAGCTGGAGGTAGCTGTCGGCCGGGCCGCCCGCCTTTGACAGCGCATCGACATACAGCGCAGGGCCTGCGGTCACGCCAGCATCTTTGCTTAGTTGCGCCAGCAGTTTTGGGTTGCTCATGTTCTCAACAAAAACTGCCTTGATTTTTTCTTTCTGAATCTGCCGGATCAATCTCGCGACTTCCTTGGCGCTGGGTTCTGCCTCGGTTGACATGCCTTGCGGCGCCAGAAACCGGATGCTGTAACGCGCGCCGAAGTAGCCGAAGGCATCGTGTGAAGTGATGACCTTGCGTTTGTCTGGCGTGATGGCGGCAAATGCCGCTTTTGACTCGGTATCCAGCGCCTCGAGTTCTTTCACGTAGGCGTTGCTGTTGGCCTGGTAAGTGCTGGCACCTAGAGGGTCAAGTTTGCCCAGGGCTGCAGCGATATTGCGCACGTAGAGCACCACGTTGGTCGGGTCTTGCCAGGCATGCGGATCGGGCTCGGCTTTGCCTTTTTCATCAGACATGGCGCGCGCCTTGACGCCCTGGCTGGCGACCACGCTCTGGCCCTTGTACCCGGCAGACTTCACCAGTTTTTGTGCCCACGGCTCAAAGCCCAGACCGTTGGTGACCAGCAGCTTTGTTTGCAGCAGGTTTTTGGCGTCAGCCGCTTTGGGCTCAAATGCGTGCGCATCCTGATCTGCCCCGACCAGCGTAGTCACGGCAACGCGGTCGCCGCCGACCACCTGCACCAGGTCACCCAGAATGCTGAAGCTCGCCATGACCAGCAACTTGTCAGCCGCGATGGCGCCGACGGCAGTGGCACACAAAGCGATGGTTATCAGCAGCTGGCTGAATTTTTGAAGCAGTGTTTTCATAACGCAGAGCCTTGGTAAATAATCAACAGACGATCGACAGGAAGACCAGCGAGACATCAGGCAACGCGGTGTTCGCGGGCAAACTGACGCGGCAACCATCCGCCCGGCGAGACGAGCAGCGAGACGAGGTAAAGCGCGCCGGCGCAGCCAATGATGGTCGCGCCTGACGGCGTGTCCAGGTGATAAGACAGCAGCAGCCCGAGGTAACCAGCGAGCATGGCCTGCACGCTGGCGTTGACCAGCTGGGCGGGCAGCGTGTCGTGCCACAGCCTGCTTGACACGGCGGGCAGCATCATCAGCCCGACCGCCATCAGCGTGCCCAGTGTTTGAAAACCGGCCACCAGATTGACAACCACCAGCATTAAAAAGCCCTGTTGCCACATCCAGTTCCGCCCGGTCCGCGAGCGGCGTTGACCGGCAGCGCTTAAAAAGACCGGGTCAAAGCTCTCCAGCACCAGCCCGCGATAGGCTGCGGCCAGAATCAACACGCTGACGCTGGCTACTGTGGCTACCAACAGCAAGCCGGGTGTATCGACGCCCAGCGCACTGCCAAACAAAATGTGCAGCAAATCGAGCTGCGTGCCGTGGCTGGATATCAGCGTAATGCCAAGGGCCAGGGCCACGAGATAAACCGCCGCCAGACTGGCGTCTTCTCTCAAAGTGGTGGCGCGGCTGATGAGCCCGGCGATTGCGGCAACCACCATCCCCGACACCACACCGCCCAGCACCATGGCTGTCAGCGACAGGCCGAACAGCATGAAGCCCACGGCCACGCCCGGCAGGATGGCGTGGCTGAGTGCGTCGCCGAACAGGCTCATGCGCCGCAGCGTCAAAAAAACGCCCAGTGGTGCGGCGCTGAGCGACAAGGCCAGCGTGGCCACCAGCGCGCGGCGCATGAAGGCAAACTCGGCGAACGGCGCTAAAAGCAGGTTCCATGCGCCGTCACTTGCTCCGCCCAAAAAGTGTTCCATCAGGTTGCCAGTTTTGGTGAGGGCGGTTGCGCTGCCTGTGTTTGCATCGCCTGCCGCGCATCGATGGAGCAAACCTCGGCGTTTTCGTCCCACGCCTCGGCCATGGCGCATGCCGTCGCCAGGTTTGCCTGCGTCATCACCTCTTTCGTTGGCCCCCACGCGACCAGTTCGCGCGCCAGCAGCAGCGTTTGCGGAAAATGGTCGCGTGTTTGCGCGTCGTCATGCAGCACGGTGATCACCGTGCGCCGCTCTGCATGCCACTGGCCGATAGTGGCCAGCAGCGCCGCGGTGGTCTTGCTGTCTACGGCGGCAAAGGGCTCGTCCAGCACAATCAGATCGGCGTCTTGCAGCATCATGCGGGCGAACAAAACGCGCTGCAGTTGCCCGCTAGAAAGCGAATGGATGGGACGGTCTTCAAACCCCTGCAGCCCGACGCACGCCAGCGCTGATTCCACGCGATCAAGTTGATAGATCCCGGCCTTGCCAAATGCCCCTCGCGCGGGCCAACAGCCCAGCAGCACGCAATCGTGAACGTTGATCGGAAAGCCGCGGTCAATCTCGGCCAGCTGCGGAAGATAGGCGATGCGCGCACGCGGCGCAGATACCCGCACGCTGCCGCTAGATGCCGGCAACAGGCCCAAAATGCTTTTGAGGAGTGTGCTTTTGCCTGAACCGTTCGGGCCCGTCACGGCCGTTAGCGAGCCCGGTGCAAAGCAGCCGCTGATGTGATGCAGGGCCGGGTGCTGCCGGTAGCTGACGGTCAGGTTGTCGAGCGTCACCATGGCGCGATCTCCATTTGCGCCCACGCCACCGCCAGCCATAGCAAAAATACGGCCGGTAGCAGCACCAGCACGCGTCGCCACGCCGGCCAGGCCAATACGCTGGGCGCGCGGCGCTTTGGCAAAAGAACCGGAACTGAGGCGAGAACTGAGGGTTGGTTTTCCGAAGCTGGCACGGGAAATAAACTTTACGAAGTTAGGTCGCTAACGACTCCGGGTTGCGGTAATAATGCAATTTGATTGCGATAAATAATAACGCAACTTGAGTGCGTTATTAGAAAAATACCTGTAAATCTGGAGAATTCACGCCCTATGGCTTCTCGTTTCGCTTCCAGTCCCCCTGCAAACTCGCCTGCGGTTGACCCGATTGATGCGCTGCTGTCGGCCCATGGGCTGCGCCGCACCCACGCCGCCCGGCTGGTGCTGGGCTGGTTGCTTGCCCATCCGGAAACCAGCTACACCCACGCCCAATTGCAGGCCGCTTTGGGTAGCGAAAGCAATCCTGCGCTTGACCGGGTCACGCTGTACCGCCTGATTGACCGCCTGACGCAAGTCGGCCTGCTGCTGTGCCGGGTTGATTCAAGCCGGGTGCGCCGCTACCAGGCCATGCCCAGCAGCGTGCACGCCATTCCCCATTTCGAATGCCAAAGCTGCCACCGCGACAGCCCGCTGGCCGGTGCGCTGCAGGCTAGCGCGAACGATCTGGAGCGGGCTGCGCAAACCGCACTGGAGGCGCTCAAGGTATTGGGCTACCAGGGCATGAGCCTCGACTTTGCCGTGCGCGGCGTGTGCGTCGATTGCGCCACAGGCCAGCCGGTTGTGGCTGCATGATCAGCAGCCGCCAGCTCGCCTACCGATACGCAGAAGGGCCTGAACTGCGTTTTGACGATGTGGCGGTGCCGCAGGGCGGTTTGCTGCTGCTGCGCGGCGCGTCGGGTTCGGGCAAGTCGACCTGGCTGGCACTGGCGGCGGGCTTGCTGGTGCCTTTGGAAGGCGACATCACGGTGGCAGGCCAGGCCATGTGCGCCCTGGGCAAAGTCGCTGGCGACGCCTGGCGCGCCAAAACCATTGGATTTCTGCCGCAAAAACTGCATTTGAGCGCCGCGCTGACGGTGCATGACAACCTGGCGATGGCGCAGTGGGCTGCCGGCCAGCCGCCCGATGACAGCCGCATTGCCGAGGCCTTGACAGCGCTCGACGTGCAGGCGCTGGCGCATCGCAAACCCTCCCAGCTTTCGGGTGGACAGGCGCAGCGCGTGGCGTTGGCGCGTGCGGTGCTTTTGAAGCCGCAGGTGATTCTGGCGGACGAACCCACGGCCAGTCTGGATGACGACGCTGCCGATGCATCGCTGGCGCTGCTGCGCGCCACCGCGCAGCGTCTGGGCGCCACGCTGGTCATTGCGACGCACGATGCGCGGGTCAATGCCTTCTTTAGGGATGAAAAAGGTCTCCAGCCCTTGAATGTCGTGCGCAAGCAGCTATTAAAAGCATAGCATGAAGACTATTGCATTTGCCTGGCGCTACCTCTGGTCAAGACC
This sequence comes from Polaromonas sp., assembly GCA_031396485.1. GTDB lineage: Bacteria > Pseudomonadota > Gammaproteobacteria > Burkholderiales > Burkholderiaceae_C > Polaromonas. The sequence continues at coordinate 38,981 of JANNKV010000406.1, forward strand.
GCTGGCGGCGGCGCTCAACCTGCTACTGCTCAGCCTGGGGCTGGCGTCGATGACGTTTCTGCTGCTGGTCAGCCATCAGATCGACAAGGCGTTCGAGCGTGACCTGGCCGGCATTGACGTGGTGGTGGGCGCCAAGGGCAGCCCGATGCAACTGATTCTGTCGGGCGTGTTTCACCTTGATGTACCGACCGGCAATGTGCCGCTCGCGGCGGTCAAAGAACTGGAGGCGCATCCGCAGGTAGCCCGTGTTATTCCGGTCAGCCTGGGCGACAGCTTTCGGGGGTTTCGCATCGTCGGCACTCGGCCGGCTTATCTCGAAAACTACGAGGCGGTGCTGGCGCAAGGAGCGCCTTGGTCGGCGCCCATGCAGGCGGTGATCGGCGCGCAGGTGGCGCGCCAAACCGGCCTGAAGGTGGGCGACCCTTTTGCCGGCTCGCACGGGCTGGCGTCCGCTGGCAGCACTGGTGGCGAGGTCCACGCGGCAAGCCCGTACCAGGTCACAGGCGTGCTGGCACCGACCGGCGGCGTGCTGGACCGGCTGATGCTGACTTCGCTCGACTCGGTGTGGCAGGTGCATGAAGCCGATACCGCGCTCGACGACGAAGACCGCAGGATTCTGCAAGAAGAGCGTGAAGTGACGCTGGCGCTGATTAAGTACAAAACGCCGTTGGCGGCGGTGACGTTTCCGCGCTTCATCAACACCACCACCGATATGCAGGCGGCCGCTCCGGCGGTTGAAATTACGCGCCTGCTCGGCATGGTGGGCGTAGGACTTGACGTGCTGCGGGCGCTGGCCGGCGTCTTGCTGCTGACGGCCGGTTTGAGCGTGTTCATCGCGCTCTGGAGCGCCGTGCGCGAGCGCCGCGCCGACCTGGCGCTGCTGCGCATGCTGGGCGCGCCGCCGCGCAAGATTGCGGGCCTGCTGCTGTGCGAGGCGTTGTGGCAGGCGCTGCTGGCCGCGCTGCTCGGCCTGCTGCTGGGCCAGGGCTTGCTGGCGCTGATGGCGTGGATGCTTCAGCTTGAAAATTCCGTGTTGATCGGCGGCATGTCGTGGCCTGCTGAATTGATGGTGGTGCCGGTGTTGGCACTCGGCGTGGCGCTTGCCTCTGCCTTGTTGCCCGCCTGGGAGGCGTACCGGATCAGTGTGTTTGAACTTCTTCAATCCCGATGAAAGGAAAAATTCGTCATGAAAATCGCCTGCTTTTTGCCCAAACTACTTTCAACCACTGCCGCACTGATGATGTGCGCCACTTTTTCTGTGGCCCATGCGCAAGAATCCGACAAGGAGAAAAAAGAAGATATCCAGCGCCACCGCGCCATGGCGATGGCGCACGAATCGGCCGCCAAATGCCTGGAGGCCGGCAAAAAAGAAGACCTGTGTGTGAAAGAATTACAGGCGGCTTGCAAAGGTTTGGCTGTCGGTAAATACTGCGGCCTGAAACATGTTCATTGAAGCCGTCGCGCGGCCCGGTTTACTGGTTTTTTATTGCCAATAGTTCAAGGAATTTCAAGGAGTAAGCCATGACCCGTATTGATGCCTCTCGCCCCTCTATGTCTCGTCTGCTGCTGGCCTTGGGCCTGGCGCTGGCCGGACCGTTGGGCGCGCAAACCTTGTCATCGCCCATCGCGGGTGGCCAGCCCAAATCAACCGCCGCGCCTGCAACCGCCATCGATTTGCCGGCCGGGCAAGGCGCCGGTGTGCACGGTGCCAACAGCCCGTTTGCGCCGCTTTCCGAACGCAACGACGTGGTGCCGTGGGCGGTGCTGACGGCGGTGAAGACCAAAAATGAAAAAAACCGCATTCTTCCTGTCTTCACCCGCGACCAGACCGCACTGGGCGACAAAATTCAGCGCATTCAGGGCTTCATGATGCCGCTGGAACCCGGTGAAAAGCAGAAGCATTTCCTGCTGTCGTCGGTGCCGATGACCTGCTCGTTCTGCGTCGCGGGCGGGCCTGAAAGCATGGTCGAGGTGAAAACAAAAACGCCTGTCAAATACACCATGGAGCCGGTGGTGGTCGAAGGGCGTTTTGCGGTGCTCAATGACGACCCGTACGGGCTTTACTACCGGGTGACGGACGCCGTGGGTGTGAAGTAGCTGGCGTTCGCCGATCGGTAAAAAAGCTGGTTTATGCCGTAGCTGGCGCTGTTTGATAGTCAAATCGGCCTCCAGCCCTGGTAAAACATGCGCGGGCAGCTATTACTTTTATAGCGTCTGCCGACCGAAGCGGTCTGCAGATTTCAACGCCCCGCCTTGTCAGGACGCGCAGGCTCGTGCACCAGCGCCTCATCGCCCGACGCTGACCCTCTACAATCGGGCCAATTTTTAAGGGTGTAACGATGTTTTCTCAAGACGATGACAACCAGGGGCTTGTATTGGCCCTGTTGTTTGGGTTGATTGCGCTGGTGATTGCTTTGGTGATCGGTGTCGGCATTTATAAAAAGAACCGTTTTGTGTCGACCGCCGCCAAACCCGTGGCCACGGCTGCGGCGGGCGTTCCATCTGCGGCCCCTGCAGCTGCAGCAACGCTTGTCAACCCCGATTCCGCCAGCGTCATCGTTGAAAACGGCGTCGTGAAGTTTTACTTTGCCAGCGGCAAATCGAATTTGGCAGCGGGCGGTGCCGAAGCGCTGGGGCAGGTTGTCAAAGAAGTCGCAGCCGGCAAGCGCGCTGTGGTCAGTGGTTTTCACGACGCGACCGGCAGCGCGGCAGTCAATGCCGAACTGGCCAAGCAGCGGGCGCTGGCCGTGCGTGATGCCCTGCAGTCGCTCGATGTGGCAGGCGACAAGATCGAGCTGAAAAAGCCCGAACAATTGCAAGGCACCGGCAGCAACGCCGAAGCGCGCCGCGTGGAAGTGGCCGTGCAGTAACTCGTTGATCGGTACGTGCAAGAAAAGCCCGGTTCGCCGGGCTTTTTGCTTCAAGCGCATGGTGGGGTTCGGTTCGCTTCACTTTGTGCAGCAGTGGCGTGGTTGCCGATGCACGGCTGACTTGCGCTCTGGCGCTGTGACGTTGCCACGCGAGTAAACTGCCGCTGTCACAAAAAAGTCATACAACTGACACAAACCCAAGGATCTACATGCTGTTTGCCAAGTTGCTGCCGCGCGAAGGCAATTTTTTCGCAATGTTTAACCAGCATGCTGACCGGATCGTCGAAGCCGCCCACTCTTTCTCAAACATGGTGGCCAACTACAGCGACCTCGAGAAACGCGAAGCGTTCAACCGCGAAGTGGACAGCGCCGAGCATGCCGCCGACCGCATCACGCAGGAAGTCAATCGGGTGTTGCACAAGACGTTCATCACGCCTATCGACCGCGAGCAGATTCATCAACTGATCAACACCATGGACGACGTGGCCGATTTGATTCAGGACTCGGCCGAAACCATGGCGCTGTACGACGTGCGCCACATGACTGAGGAAATTGTTCGCCTGACCGACTTGAGCGTGAAGTGTTGTGAGCGCCTTAAAAGCGCAGTGGCGATGCTGGAACACGTCAACGACGCGAAGACGGCCGAAGCGGCATTGAAAACTTGTGAAGAGATTGACCAGCTGGAGTCCGATGCGGACCGCGTCATGCGTTCGGCCATGAGTCGCCTGTTTCGCGACGAGCCGGATGTGCGGGAGGTTATCAAGCTGAAGGCGGTCTACGAGCTGCTGGAAACCATCACCGACAAGTGCGAAGACGTGGCGAACATCATTGAGGGCATCGTCCTCGAGAATTCGTGATCGCGGGCGCCTGAGTCATGCAAACTGTTCAAACAGCCCTCTGGATAGTGGTCCTGCTCGTATTCCTGGCGCTGGCCTTCGACTTCATGAATGGATTTCATGATGCGGCCAACTCGATTGCCACAGTGGTATCGACCGGGGTTCTGAAACCGGGGCAGGCGGTTATTTTTGCCGCATTCTTCAATTTCGTTGCGATCTTTATATTTCACCTCAGCGTAGCAGCCACTGTAGGCAAGGGCATCGTGCAGCCGGGCGTGGTCGATGTCAACGTGGTGTTCGGCGCGCTGATCGGCGCCATCAGCTGGAACTTTTTGACCTGGTACTACGGCATTCCCAGCAGTTCGTCCCACGCGTTGATCGGCGGGATTTTGGGCGCGGTAATAGCCAAGGCCGGCGTGCAATCGCTGGTGTCGGGCGGCGTCTTCAAGACCGTGGCCTTTATTTTCGTCTCGCCGATGCTGGGCTTTCTGCTGGGTTCATTGATGATGGTTTTGGTGGCCTGGGTGTGCCGCCGCGCGACCCCGTCTAAAGTCGACCGCTGGTTTCGCCGTCTGCAGCTGGTGTCTGCCGGCGCCTACAGCCTGGGCCATGGCGGCAACGATGCGCAAAAGACCATCGGCATCATCTGGATGCTGCTGATTGCCACTGGCTCCTTGTCAGCCACGGCGGCTTTGCCACCAACGTGGGTAATTGTGAGTTGCTACGTGGCGATTGCGGCGGGCACCCTGTTCGGCGGCTGGCGCATCGTGAAAACCATGGGTCAGAAAATCACCAAGCTCCGGCCCGTGGGCGGGTTTTGTGCTGAAACGGGTGGCGCCATCACGCTGTTTCTGGCGACGGGCCTGGGCATTCCGGTGTCTACCACGCACACCATCACCGGCGCCATCGTTGGCGTGGGTTCGACACAGCGTGCCTCAGCCGTGCGCTGGGGCGTGGCCGGTAATATCGTCTGGGCTTGGGTTTTCACGATTCCTGCATCCGCTTTTGTGGCGGCAATTGCTTATTGGGTTAGCCTGCTGATTTTCTGATCACGCAGACAAAGTAAGCGGAGGAAGGTATTTTCCAAGCAGGGGCCGCGGGACCGGCTTTGCCGGACCGCAGGCGCAGCGGCCCCCTCGGGGGCAGAGAGCTACACGAAGTGAGCAAACGTGGGGGCCATATTCATGACCTGGTACTCAAAATACCGTTGAAAGCTGAACACGATGCTTGACATCAGCGAGATGGTGCCGAACAGCAGGGCGAACACCACGGCGCCGATGGTGAGCCAGTTGGTGTTGCCGGCCACAGCCGCAGGATGCTCCGGGTTGTGCTGCGCGTTCCAGTTTTCCGACGATGTCAAGCCGTAGTAGATCGCGGTCACCGCAGTCGCCGCCAGGGTGAAACCCAATATCGGAACCAGCAGCCAGGCCAATTGGTCGTCTTGCCCATACGCCCGTACCCGTTCAACGCCCCACCAGCCCAGTGCTGCCGCCATCGGATGCACCCATGCCCACAAATCGCCAAAACCGAAGAGGTAGAGGCGGTGCAGACCCAACTGGCCGCCGATGAATGCAAGCCAGGCGGCGACAGTCTTGTTTTTCGCAGCAGAGTGAGAGGTAGAGGTGGCGCGGGTCATGCCGGATTATGCGGCGGTGCCACGGGGCCATCATGAGGCGGGTTCATGTGGCGGTTGTGTGTCGCCCGGTCCAATCGTCTTTTGCATGATCACGATATCGCGCCAGGCGCCAAACTTCCAGCCGCACGACTCAACGACGCCGACTTGCGTGAAGCCCAATGCGAAGTGAATCCCGACTGAGCCGGTATTGGCCGAATCACCCACGATGGCCATCACCTTGCGGATGCCGACGGCTTCGAATCGCGCCAGCAACTCTGCCAGCAGCGCGCGGCCCAATCCCCGGCGCTGCAGGTCGGGCGCCATGTAAATCGAGTCCTCAACGGAATACCGGTAGGCCGGGCGGGGCTTGAACCAGTTTCCGTAGGCAAAGCCGGCGATTGTTCCTTCATGCTCAACGACCAGGTAAGGCAGGCCTTTGGACAGCACGTCAGCGCGTCGGGCCGTCATGTCAGCCAGACTGGGCGGCTCGGTTTCAAAACTGCCGGTGCCGTGAAGCACGTGGTGGGCGTAAATGGCGGTTATCGCGGGCAAGTCGGCGTCAGAACTGGAGCGTATGAACGGCATAGAGGGGTCTCTGGCAAATCAGGAGAAGAGAAAGAACGAAAATTCGCGGTCAAAACACGCGGCGCGCTATAATCGCAGGCTTTGCAGCATTTCGCTGGCCGGGTGGCCATGTCGTGTGTCTCAAGCGCTGCGAAAACATTTGGGGTGTGTTTATTTTCACACTCCACCACCCGAAGGATAAATTATGGTCGTCATTCGACTTGCACGCGGCGGTTCCAAGCACCGTCCTTTTTTCAACATCGTTGTGGCTGACAAGCGTACCCGCCGCGATGGTCGTTTCATCGAACGCATCGGGTTTTACAACCCGATTGCCAAAGGTGGCGAAGAAGGCCTGCGCATTGCGCAAGACCGTCTGACCCACTGGGTCGGTGTGGGCGCGCAGGCATCCCCTACTGTCGAACGCCTGATCAAGCAAGGCGCTACTGCCGCCAAGGCTGCCTGATTTTCAGGTTGCTGAAGTTGCCCGACCCGCACTCGTGCATGAGCCGCTTGTGGGCTTGACACCGTCGAGCCTGCCGGCCGATTCGATCGAGGTCGGGCGAATTCTGGATGCGTGGGGTGTCAAGGGCTGGCTGAAAATCCTGCCTCACAGCACCGATCCAGAGGCACTTTTTGTTGCCAAATCCTGGTTTCTGCAAGCGCCAGATGCCAAATTTCGTCCTGGCTTCAACGCCTTCACCGGCACTGTTTCGCTGCAGGTGGACGAGGCCAAGACTCATTCGGACTCGGTCGTCGCCAAATTCAGCGGCATTGATGACCGTACGGTGGCCGAAGCCTTGCGTGGTGCCCGAATTTTTTTGCCCCGCAGCAGCTTTCCGGCTGCGTCCAAAGACGAGTTTTATTGGGTCGACCTGATTGGCCTGAATGTGGTGAACCGCGAGGGTGTCGCCCTGGGCTGCGTCCGGGATTTGATGGCAACCGGCCCTCAATCGGTGTTGTGTGTCGAATACAGCGCGCCTCAGACAGACGGCAGCACGGCCGTGGCCGAGCGCATGATTCCCTTCGTGTCTGTTTTTATCGACAATGTGGACATGGCATCGAAATGCATCACGGTTGACTGGCAGCCCGACTACTGACGCCGCCCGCTGCCGGTGGGTGGGGAAGGGCAGTCAAAGAGGCCAGTCGCGCGCACAATAGCTTTTCAGCGTTCCCTTTTTGACTCGCTCCTGTCATGCGTTTTGACGTCATCACCCTTTTCCCCGAACTGTTTGCGCCGTTTCTGGTGAGCGGCGTGACGCGCCGCGCCTACGAGTCGGGGTTGGTTGAAGTCAAGCTCTGGAACCCGCGTGATTTCGCCGATGGCAACTACCGCCGCGTCGACGATCGCCCCTTCGGCGGTGGTCCGGGCATGGTCATGCTGGCCGAGCCGTTGGCGCTGTGCCTTGAGAAGATCAAACTCGACCGCCAAGCTGGTGTTGCCGGCGCCGCCGCAGTGCCGACGGTTCTGTTTTCACCAGTTGGCGAAGCCCTGACCCACGCGTCGGTAGAGGGCTGGTCCGCCAGCAGCGGAGCGGTCTTGATTTGCGGCCGGTACGAAGGCATTGACCAGCGCTTCATCACGGCTTACGTGGATCATCAAATCAGCCTCGGCGATTTCGTGCTCTCGGGCGGTGAGATCGCGGCGATGGCGCTGCTCGATGCCATAGCGCGCCTGCAGCCTGGCGTCTTGAACGACGAAGGCAGCCACCAGTTCGACAGCTTCAACCCTGCGCTGAACGGCTTGCTCGACTGCCCTCATTACACGCGACCCGAAGCATGGCGCGGCGAAACGGTTCCCGAGACACTGTTGTCTGGAAACCACGCGCACATTGAACGCTGGCGA
>JANNKV010000017.1:0-1606 GCA_031396485.1 Polaromonas sp.
GGTTTTCTTGCCCGCGTCTTGCGCTAGCGCCTGCATGCTGGCCACCGGCAACACGCTGGCAATCGCGGCCATCGCCGTGCTTTTGCCGACGGCGCGCAGAAAGCGCCGACGCACCGCGTCTTGCGGAAAAATCGCCTTCACTAGCGTGGCTTCGATGAACTCGTTCGAGTACGCCTCGAACTCGCTCGTCAGGCTGCGGCGGCGCAGCTCGATGGCTGCGCCATCGGCCGCCACTGCCGCGTGGTGGTCAGCCGCGCTGTGGTCCTGGCCGCAGCTGCACTTGAGCAGCAGCGGGCGGTCGGCGTCATAAGGAGCAAAGGAAGACGATGGGTTCTCTGACATGTCGCGCACCTTGGGTTGAAGTGGAGTCACCCCTTGCAAGGCTCGGGCCAATGGGTGATGCGGTGTAGACAGCGGCATCGACCTTTTGGGTGCACGTCGTGCCTGATTTCGGGCTGCGTACGCCGTAAGACTGCGCCGAAATGCGGCAGACGATGACGCACGTCCCGCCGCCGCTCTGGGGGCAGCGCCGCTGGGGTGCGTTGTCGAGCTCAGTTGGTCAACACCAAGTGCTATTATTGTTATAGCTGCTCGCGCAGGTTTTATATTGGCTAGAGGGCTTTTTTGTTGAAGGATTGGCTCGTTTTGATACTTTGACCCGTTGCCTCTGATTTGCCAACGTCTTGCGCCCAACTTGGTGCGTTCAGGCCCGCCGGCTGAGGCGATGTTGGTGCCATCGCACTTTCACGGCGCGGGGTAAAGTGCTTGCTCACTGCTCACTGCTAACTCGACCACCGATGCACCGATGCGTTTAACCCCAACACCGATGGACTGCTTCCAGACCGTGGCCACCGTCGCCACCATGACTGCGGTCATTGGCCTGCTGGCGGCCTGCAGCCCCACCTTTAACTGGCGCGAGGTTCGGCCCGACGAAACCCGGCTCGCGCTGCTCTTGCCCTGCAAACCCGACAAGGCCGAGAAAATGGTGCCGCTGGGCGGACGCCCGACCCCTCTCCGCCTGCTGGGCTGCGATGCGGGCGGCGCGACCTTCGCCGTGGCGGTGGCCGACCTGGGCGATGCCGCCCGGGTGGCTGAGGTGTTGACGCAGTGGCAGACCCTGACGCTCGCCAACATGAAAGCCGGCCCGCCGCAGGTCACGGCCCTTGCGCTGAAAGGCGCCGCGCCATCACCGGCGCCCGTGCTGGTGAAGGCACAGGGCCAGCGCGCCGATGGCACGGCGGTCAGCGGCCAGGCGGCTTACTTTGCGCAGGGCACGCAGGTTTTCCAGGCGGTGGTCTACGCCGGCAAGCTCTCGCCCGAGGTGGCCGAGACGTACTTTGCGAGCCTTTCTTTTGAGTAAGCCGGCCAACCTGACAGCCACGGCCCCGCGCATGACCAGGTTGCCGGCCGCTTCGCCCGAAACCCTGCTGAGCCGGAATCGCGCCGCCGTGGTGTTTCTAGCCTTCGCCGCCGCCTACTTCTGCTCGGCGCTGGTGCGCTCCATCACGGCCACGCTGTCGCCGGTGCTGACGCAGGAGTTCTCGCTGCAGGCGGGTGATTTGGGCCTGCTGGGCGGTGGCTACTTCCTGGGCTTTGCGGCGATGCA
>JANNKV010000065.1:0-9122 GCA_031396485.1 Polaromonas sp.
CGAACTGGCTGATGAAGCCGTCAACATCGGCCCGGCACCCAGCCGCGACAGTTATTTGCAGGCCGAGAAAATCATTGCCGCGTGCAAGCAGACTGGCGCGCAGGCGGTGCATCCGGGCTATGGCTTTTTGAGCGAGAACGCTGGCTTTGCCAAGCGCGTCGAGGAAGAAGGCATCATCTTCATCGGTCCCAAGCATTATTCGATTGCCGCGATGGGCGACAAGATCGAATCGAAAAAGCTGGCGGGCGCGGCGGGCGTCAACTGCATTCCCGGTGTGAACGATGCGATCGAAACGCCCGAAAAAGCCGTCGAGATTGCCAAGGGTATTGGCTACCCGGTGATGATCAAAGCCAGCGCGGGTGGCGGCGGCAAAGGTTTGCGGGTGGCGTTTAATGACAAGGAAGCCTTCGAGGGTTTCACCTCGTGCCGCAACGAGGCGCGCAACAGCTTTGGCGATGACCGGGTTTTCATCGAAAAGTTTGTCGAGGAACCGCGCCACATCGAGATTCAACTGATCGGCGACAGCCAGGGCAACGTGATCTATTTGAACGAGCGCGAGTGCTCGATCCAGCGCCGGCACCAGAAGGTGATCGAGGAAGCGCCGTCGCCGTTTATCAGTGACGCGACGCGCAAGGCCATGGGCGAGCAGGCGGTGCAACTGGCCAAGGCCGTGAAGTACCAGAGCGCCGGCACGGTCGAGTTTGTTGTCGGCAAGGACCAGAGCTTTTACTTTCTGGAGATGAACACGCGGCTGCAGGTCGAGCACCCGGTGACGGAATGCATCACCGGGCTGGATCTGGTCGAGCTGATGATTCGCGTGGCTGCTGGCGAGGCGCTGCCGCTGGCGCAGAAAGACGTGCAGCGCAACGGCTGGGCGATGGAATGCCGTATCAATGCCGAAGACCCGTTTCGCAGTTTTCTGCCGAGCACCGGCCGGCTCGTGCGCTTTCAGCCGCCGAGGCAGACCATGTTTGCGTCTGACACGGCGCACCTGATGGGTGTGCGTGTCGACACCGGTGTGGAAGACGGCGGCGAGATTCCCATGTTTTATGACTCGATGATCGCCAAGCTGATCGTGCACGGCAAGGACCGGCTGGACGCGATTGCCAAGATGCGCGAGGCGCTGAACGGTTTTGTGATCCGCGGCATCAGCAGCAACATCCCGTTTCAGGCGGCCTTGCTGGCGCATCCGAAATTTGTGGCGGGTGATTTCAATACCGGCTTCATTGCAGAGAATTACAGCCAGGGCTTCAGGGCCGAAGACGTACCGCATGACGATCCGCATTTTCTTGTTGCGCTGGCGGCGTACGTCAATCGCCGCATGCTGGGCCGCGCGGCGGGCATCAGCGGTCAGTTGCCGGGGCATGGCGTGATGGTCGGTGAAGAGTTTGTGGTGATCGGTTTGGGCGCCACAGGGCAGAACACGACACAGACCGCTTCAGTGACCGAATTTCAAGCCGAATCGGGCTCTAGCCGAGTAGAAACCTGCGGCAGCAGCTATGAAATCTGTAGCAACTGGCACTTGGGCGGCGCGCGCATTCGCGGCACCGTCAACGGCCAGCCGTTTGCGGCGCAGGTTGAACGCGGCGTTGGCAAGAACCCATTGGCGATTCGCATCGCCCACAACGGCACGCGACTCGATGCGCTGGTGCTGTCGCCGCGCGCTGCCGAGCTGCATGCGCTGATGCCGTACAAGGCACCACCTGACATGAGCCGCTTCGTGCTATCGCCGATGCCGGGTCTGCTGGTCGAGGTGGCAGTGCAGCCGGGCCAAAAAGTGCAGGCGGGTGAGCGCGTGGCGGTGATCGAGGCGATGAAAATGGAGAACGTGCTGTTTGCGGTTGCCGATGGCGTGGTCGGCAAGGTGCTGGCTGCCAAAGGTGAGTCGCTCAGCGTCGATCAGCCCATCGTGGAATTTGCCTGAGAGCCGTCATGCAACGCAGGCGCGTGATCGCGGCTGGGGCCCTGGCGCTGGGTGGATGCGCGGGGCGCGAGCAACCTTTGTTGCAGGCGGCGCCGGCACAGCTGGACTCGGCGCGCCCGCTGCAGCGCATCGCTTTCGGCTCGTGCGCCGACCAGAAGCTTGCGCAACCGATCTGGGACACGGTGCTGGCTGACAAGCCCGACCTGGTTATCTTTGGCGGCGACAACGTTTATGCCAGCGACCCGCCGTTCTTGCTGGCAGGCCTCCGACAAGCCTATTCGGCCGCTGGCGCGATTCCTGGCCTGCAGCGACTGCGCGCCACAGTGCCGCACTTCGCGATCTGGGACGATCACGACTATGGCGTTAACGATGGCGGCGTCGAGTTTGCGCACAAGCAGGACGCGAAGCAGGCTTTCCTCGACTATTGGCAGGCGCCGGCAGGCGATCGTCGCCGCACCCGCGACGGCATCTACGACAACCAGGTTGTCGGGCCGCCAGGCCAGCGCGTGCAGATCATCGGGCTGGACACGCGCTGGTTTCGTTCGCCGTTGAAAATCACCGACGAGCGCGGCAAGCCCGGCAAAGAGCGCTACCTTCCCGATGCCGACCCGACCAAGACCCTGCTGGGCGAGGCGCAGTGGCGTTGGCTAGGCGAGCAGTTGCGCCAGCCAGCCGACCTGCGCCTGATCGTCTCGGGTATCCAGGTGGTGGTTGACGGCCACGGCTGGGAGCGCTGGGGCAACTTTCCGCTGGAGCGCAAGCGGCTGGTGAATTTGATTCGCGATATGCGGGCCGGTGGCGTTATTTTCCTGTCGGGCGACCGGCATGTTGGCGCGTTGTATCGCGAAGCCAGCGCGACGCCGTATCCTTTGTACGAGATGACATCCAGCGGGATCACCCACCCCTGGAAGACTGCCAGTGAGGCAGGGCCCAACCGGCTGGGTGAGCTTTTCACAGAGCTTCATTTTGGCAGCGTCGACATCGACTGGTCGGCTCGCAGCGTGCGGCTGTCGCTGAAAGACATGCTTGGCGCTGAACGACGTAGTCAGCGCATTGAGCTGGCTGAATTGCAGGCAGCGATTTGACCGATTCAAGTCCATAATTTTCCCCACGACAAACCGGATTTTCACCAGGAGCCCTCATGAATCTCGACGAATTTGAAGCTTCACTCAAGGCCGAAGGCTTCGGCGAAATAGTCACTGTCGATCGTCCTGCAGGCTACGCGCTCGGTGAGCACCAGCATCCGTTCGATGCCTGTGCGCTGATCACTGCAGGCGACATCACGTTGATAGTCAGCGGTGTGGCCACGCGCTATTCGGTGGGGCAGATTTTCCGCCTTTCGGCCGGTACGCCGCACCATGAAACAGTGGGTGCTGAAGGCATGCAGTACCGTGTCGGACGGCGGCATCCTGCGGCCTGAAACACAGTTCCAGAAACCACGATGCATATCATTGATCAGCCACGCACGGCCCTGATTGCGGTCGATGTGCAGAACGGCTTTATGCCCGGCGGCGGGCTACCGGTGGCGCGTGGTGATGAGGTGGTGCCGGTGATCAATCGCATCGGTCAGCTGTTTGACAATGTGGTGATCACGCAGGACTGGCACCCGCCCGGCCACACCTCGTTTGCGTCCAGCCATGCTGGCCAGGCGCCGTTTGCACAGGTCACCATGCCCTACGGCCTGCAGGTTTTGTGGCCCGACCACTGCGTGCAGGGCACGCGTGATGCGGCTCTGCATGACGACCTGCAGTTGTCGCACGCGCAGCTGGTCATTCGCAAAGGCTTTCACGCGGGCATCGACAGCTATTCGGCCTTTCTTGAGGCAGACCGCGCCACCACGACCGGCCTGGCCGCCTACTTGAAAGCGCGCGGCATCGACACGGTTTATGTCTGCGGACTGGCGACCGATTTTTGCGTGGCCTGGACGGCGCTGGATGCGCGGGCAGCGGGCTTCGAGACGGTGGTGATTGAGGATGCCTGCCGCGCCATCGATCTGGATGGATCGCTCACCAAGGCTTGGGACGCGATGGGCGCGGCCGGGGTGCGGCGCATGCAGTCTGGCGATCTGCCCGACGCTGCTTAGCTAACTATTCTGAAGAAAACGTAATGAAATCCACCATGACTCAGCTTCCCGAAACCCAGGATCGACCGGTTTTCCCTGCGCTCACCAGACCCTTCAAAGTCCTCGGCATCCAGCAGATCGCCAACGGAGCGACCAGCAAGGACCGGCTGCGCACGCTGTGGGTCGACATGCTGGGGCTGGAAGTGACCGGCAATTTTGTCAGCGAGCGTGAGAACGTCGATGAAGACATCTGCGCGATCGGCCGGGGTGCGTTCAAGGTCGAGGTCGATTTGATGCAGCCGCTGGATATCGATAAAAAACCGGCGGTACACACCACGCCGCTCAACCACGTCGGCCTGTGGATTGACGACCTGCCCAAGGCGGTGGAATGGCTGACCGCGCAGGGGGTGCGCTTTGCGCCCGGTGGCATTCGCAAGGGCGCGGCGGGTTTTGACATCTGCTTCATGCACCCGAAGGCCAGTGACGAGTTTCCGATTGCAGGCGAGGGCGTTCTGATTGAGATGGTGCAGGCGCCGCCCGAAGTGATCAGCGCGTTCAACTCGATGGTGTGACCGCAATGCGCTGGATATCCAGCGCCAATGCACCTAGCCTAACTGTTCGCCCTGAGCTTGTCGAGGCGTCACCACCGCGCAACCAGGCTTCGACGGGCTCAGCCCGAACGGGTCGGTAGCGCTGAGAGGACTCGCATTGCTCCCTAGCGCTGTTTCTCGCGCAGGCTGCGCGCACGGGCCAGCGCGGCATCAATCACGGCACGCTTTTGAAGCGCTGCATCGGCTACAGGCTGGTCGCTGACTGGTTTGGCGTCACCGGATGCCACTTTGCCCGTATTTTTAGGCGTTTTAGTGCTCTGGCCCAGGTGAGTGCTGCGCCGCGCGCTATGAATTATGTAGCGACCAAGTGCGGTATCAGCCTGCGCTGATGACCACGCGGCCCAGCCGGTTTGTTCACCGGTCACGTTTTCCAGACTGATACAGTCAACCGGGCACACTGGAATGCACAGCTCGCAGCCGGTGCAGTGGGGCTCGATCACGGTGTGCATCAGCTTGTTGCTGCCGAAGATCGCATCGGTCGGGCAGGCGTCCAGGCACAGCGTGCAGCCGATGCACCAGCCCTCGTCGATGACGGCCACCGCACGCGGGCCTTCCAAGCCATGGGAGGGGTTCAGGGGTATGGCAGGCTGGCCGGTGATAACTGACAGCCGCGCTATGCCTTCCGCGCCGCCGGGCGGGCACTGGTTGATGGGCGCGCCCTCCAGTGCAATGGCATCGGCGTAAGCGGCGCAGTCGGGGTACCCGCAGCGCGTGCACTGGGTTTGTGGCAGCGCCGCGTTGATGCGGTCCTTCAACGTGGGCAGCGGTTTCGGCATGGCAAGGCTGCGCAGGGTCGCACCTGTTGCTGCGCCCTTATTGCTGGGCGGGGATCGACTTCACACGCCGTCCGTCAGGCATGGTCTTGGTCGCCACTGGTTTGGGCAGGCTTTGTGTCTTGCCTGTGGGCACAGCAATGGCCAGCGCTTCGGTCATGTCGCCAGAACGAAGAAAAACGTGGATGTAATGCAGCCCGTCGGTCGTTGGCGTGATGGCCATCACGTGTTCGGCCGAAGGCAGCGACTGCACGGCGATATTGCCTGGCAGCCCGCGTGCCATCTGCAAACCGGCGCCGGGTACGACTTCGATCGACAGCGGACGTCCGGCTTCATTGCCTTCGACTCTCAAGCGGACTTCGGTGGTGCTTCCTGTTGCGGGGGTATCAAAGGTGTAGTCAACGCGCAGGCCGAGGGAGGTCTTGGATGTGCGCAGCGTGCCGGTTGTGTTGCTGCCGCTGGTGACGCCTTTGGGAACAACGGACTTGACGACGCCAGCCGGCGAAGCGCGCTTGCCCGTCGTGTCTGCTGCGGTATCGGCGCTGGCGATGGGGGATGCCAGCACCAATCCGGTCAGCACGATGGATGAGAGTAGGACGTGTGTTGTCATGGCAGATAGTTCCGGTGTGGCACAGCGATTACTGGATGGTGAGGCTGAAGCAGGTGTTGCTGTTCAGGCCGCTTCCCGACGCGGGCACGTACAGGTTGAAGTCGGTGATCGCCAGCACATAGTCGCCGGCAGGCAGGCTGATGCTGGCGGTTTCGACATTGCGGCCGATGCCGCTGCCTTGAAAAATACCGCCTGTGCGGTCGTACAGCACGAAGTCCGGGTCGCTCGATCCGCTGGTGCTGCTGGTGTGTGTGATGCTGAATGCACGCACGCCCGGCTGCGGCAGGTTCAGGCGCACATAGCGAAACTCACCCGCCTTGTTGCCATGGCGCAATGGATCGGCTGCGCTGTCGACGCAGACATTGCCCAGCATAGTGCCCACTGCGGGGTAGTTCAGGTAGATCGGGGGGACGTTGGTCAATACCGGCGCGGTGCCGAATTTTGTTTCACCGTCGCCATACGCCGAGGAGGGCAGCGCGATGCTCTGCGCGCCCAAAATGGCGCTGATCGTGTTGGCTGCGGCCGGATTGGCATCGGCCAGCGCGCGTGCGTAGGAATGCATACCAGCGAGCGCGGCCGACCGCGTCAGGCCATTCTTCAAAGCGTTCCACACTGGCGTGAAGCCAATCACTGGCGAATTGCTGAAGTCCCAAAACACCTTCTGCACGCTGGCTTCTTTGAACCAGCCTGGATTGGTGCTGTCGCTCTGGGAAACGTTAAAACTGAGGCCACCGACCTGGCTGCGGCCATTCGTATCGGCATACACCGGGTTGGCCAGTACGATGCTTGACCAGGCATTGCCCCAGCCCTCGGAAAATGCGACCCGCATGTCCAGGCGGTCGCTTTGTCCGTGAAGGCCGCCGACCGAGTCGTCGCGTGAAAATGCGTTTTGCAGGTAATGGCCGAATTCGTGGGCCACGACGTGACGGTCGTATTCGTCGGTGTCATTGTTGGCGAAGCCGAGGATGTAAATCTGTCGGGTCTGAACGCCATTGCTGTTGGTGCCAGAGGTAAAAAAACTGGTGCCAATCTGCCCGAGCGCGCGATCGCCCGCACTGGCAATGTTGTTCGGGCTCCAGTTCAACTCCAGCGCCGGAAACGCAACCGCCGGGTCGCTGGCAATTACTTTCTGCGCCGCCTGGTAGGCCGTGTCAAGAATGGCGAAAGGGCCCGCCACACGCTGGGTGTTGTCATAGGCCGTACCCGTCCAGCCTGACCCGGCATTGAGATTTTGCGTCAGCGTGGCCACCGTCCCGCTGCCGAAAACGGCGCCGTCTGTGGCCCATTGCGCGCCGCCATCGGTGTTGTCGACCACCGTAAACGGGGCCGGGATGGCGCCAATCGAATTCATCTTCGCGAGGGCGCGAACGAAAACGGATCGGTTGTTGGGAACTACCAGCGTGTAGTCTCCGGTTGCGCTGGTTGATGCACTGGTCAGTACTTGTCCGCTGTTGCCGTCTATCGCCTCGACCACGACCGCGCGGGCGGGCTGCCTGGCCGTGGCTGCGTAGTTCAGCCGCGGTTGGGCTCCGTTGACAGCGACGGGCACCAGATCAAACGTGACCTTGCCGCTCACCGTCGTTGATGGAAAAGCGGTGCTGCCAAGATTCACGCCACCGCCTGCGGCTCCGCCGCCCCCACCCCCTCCACAGGCCGCCAAAGCCAGGCAAAGCAAAAAAAGAAAAAAAGACGCTGTCGTGTTTTTCAGGATTTGCATCTCATGACCAGTCAAATCAGGGTTTCAGGGCTGCCACGCGCTGCACTGACACAACGCCGTGCAGCGCGCAGGCAGCCGCGCATGTGCACGCGCATGCGCCCGCGACATCGGCGCATGTGTCGTCAAGGCTTGGGTTGTGCACGACGCCTAGTGTCGCCGCCGGCCCTCAACCTGCCGCAGTTGAGGGGAATTGTATTTATTTTGCCCGAGCTGTCTTGCGGCCAGCGGGCTTGGTGGGGGCGCTCGATGCCACGGCGCGGGCTGCACGAACCACCGGCTGTGCGACGGGCTTCTGCTCCGGTTTTTGGGCCGGTTTCTGGGCTGGCTTCGTGACTGGCCTCGAGGCCGGGCTTGCTTCCGCGACGACCGTTGGCGTTTTCTTCAGCGCTATGCTTTTAGTAGCTGCTGGCGCAGGTTTCTTCTGGACTGGAGCGTGATTGTTGTCAAGAATGAAGGCTTTGACAGCCGGGTACACCACATCGCGCCAGCGGCGGCCAGCGAAGATGCCGTAGTGGCCTGCGCCCTTGACTTCAAGGTGCTTTTGCAGCGGTTTGGGAATGTTGTAGCACAGGCCGTGCGCGGCTTCGGTCTGGCCAGAGCCGGAGATATCGTCCAGCTCGCCCTCGATCGTGAAGTGGGCGGTGGTGGTGATGTCTTCCGGCTGCACTTTCTCAATTTTCCCGTCAACGCCTTTGACTTCCCAGGTGCCGTTGACCAGCTTGAATTCCTGAAAAACGGTCTTGATGGTGTCGAGGTAATACTCTGCGTCCATGTCCAGGACAGCGTTGTATTCGTCGTAGAACTTGGTATGGGCCTCGGCACTGGCGTCGTCGCCCTTGATCAGGTCCTTGAAGTAGTCATAGTGGCTGGTGGCGTGGCGGTCGGGGTTCATCGCGACGAAGCCGGTGTGCTGCAAAAAGCCCGGGTACACGCGGCGGCCGGCGCCGGGAAAGTTGCTAGGTACGCGGTAGATCACATTGTTTTCAAACCAGTCGTAGCTCTTGTTCATGGCCAGGTTGTTGACCGCCGTGGGCGACTTGCGTGCGTCGATCGGGCCGCCCATCATGGTCATCGTCAGTGGCGTCGTTTCTCCGCGCGAGGCCATCAGCGAAATAGCCGCGAGCACCGGCACGGTCGGCTGGCACACGCTAATGACGTGGCAATTGCCGTAAATGCCCTGCAGATGCCGAATGAACTCCTGCACGTAATTCACGTAGTCGTCCAGGCTGAAACTGCCATCGGACAGCGGCACCGTGCGTGCGTTTTTCCAGTCGGTGATGTAGACCTTGTGGTCTTTCAGCATGGTTTTGACAGTGTCGCGCAGCAAGGTGGCGTAGTGGCCCGACAGGGGCGCCACGATCAAAACCGCGGGCTGGCCCTTCAGGGCGGTCAGCGTGGCCGGGTCGTCGGTGAAGCGCTTGAAGC
>JANNKV010000101.1:0-35337 GCA_031396485.1 Polaromonas sp.
ATGAATAGGCCCCCACGGTCGCTCGCTTCGCGTAGCTCCCTGCCCCCCGAGGGGGCCGCTGCGCCTGCGGTCTGGCAAAGCCAGTCCCGCGGCCCCTGCTTGAAAAGAGGGGTTCCAAGGTTGCTTTCTTTACGTGGCTGGTTCGCCCTTCAATCTAAGCAGGGATGCAAATGAATCGATTACAGCTCAGCGGCGATGCCCTGTCTTCACTCCCTCTACCTCTGGGAGAGGGCAGGGGTGAGGGCTCCCCGCCCGCCGCTCACAGCAGCGAAATCGTCCTCAGCGCCAAAGGCCTCACCAAACGCTTCCACGAAGGCCCAATTGACCTCACCGTGCTGCACGGCGTTGACCTGCAGGTGCATGCAGGCGAAACGCTGGCCATCGTCGGTGCGTCGGGCTCCGGCAAAAGCACATTGCTGCATTTGATGGGTGGGCTGGACGCACCGACCAGTGGAGAAGTCACGCTGAAGGGCAAAACCATGTCGGCGCTGTCGCCGGCCGAGCAAGGTGACCTGCGCAACCAGCACCTGGGTTTCGTCTACCAGTTTCACCACTTGCTGCCTGAATTCAGCGCGCTGGACAACGTCGCAATGCCGCTCTGGATACGCCGCATGCCACCGGCGGAGGCCGCCAAAATCGCCGGCAAGATCCTCGCGGCCGTGGGCCTGGGTGGCCGCACTCACCACCGTCCTGCGGAACTCTCAGGCGGCGAACGCCAGCGCGTCGCGATTGCTCGCGCGCTCGTCACCCAGCCCGCCTGCGTGCTGGCCGACGAGCCAACCGGCAACCTCGACCGCACGACGGCCGACGGCGTGTTTGAGTTGATGCTGCAACTGGCGCGAGACTTTGGCACGGCATTTGTGATGGTCACGCATGACGAGTCGCTGGCGGCGCGTTGCGGGCGGCGGTTCAGGCTGGTGGAAGGCCGTTTGTCAGAATGGGTTTGAGTAATGGTGCTATCAATGTGATAGCTGGTTGCGCACGTTTTATCTTGGCTGGAAGGCAAAAACGCTTTGAAAACACCGGGATTTAGGTGATTCGACTCGGGTAACTTGGGTGGGGGGTAAAAGCCGAAGTCTGCCGTTCGTCACACAGTCAATCCAAGTAAATCTGATAAAATGATTTTCAGATTTTCAAAGGCATAACGGAAGGTCGTTTTATGGGTGTTGTCGCATTGACGGTTACCGAGTTTTCTCGCGGGCTGTCGGACTTTCTCAGTCAGGTTCAATACCAGGGCCAGTCGCTGGACATTCAGCGCGGCAAGCGGGTGGTTGCGCGCGTGTTGCCTGCGGTGGCTTCAACCGGGTTTCCGATTGACCGGCTCGATGAGTTGCTGGCCAAGGGGCCGCAGCTGACAACTGCTGAGCGTCAGGCTATGGTTGCCGACGTCCGTGCCCAGCGGGCCAAACTGACGGCCCGAGACGATCCATGGGCCTCGTGATTGACACGGATGTCTGGGTTCTGGCGGAGAAAACGGGCAGCAACCTCGACTTTGCACGCTGGGCCAGCTACGGCGGCGCCTACATGAGCGCCATCACCGCCAGTGAACTTTTGGTCGGTGTCGAGCGCGCCAACACAGCGGATCG
Source organism: Polaromonas sp. (assembly GCA_031396485.1). Lineage (GTDB taxonomy): Bacteria > Pseudomonadota > Gammaproteobacteria > Burkholderiales > Burkholderiaceae_C > Polaromonas. The sequence goes on from JANNKV010000101.1 coordinate 1,587, forward strand.
GCGTGCGCAACGCGGCGCTTTTGTTGAAAATCTGCTGTCGTCGGTTCCGGTGCTGGAGTTTTCCATGTCAGTCGCCCGCACCCATGCGCGCCTCCTGGCCGCCTTGTCCAAAAATGTGACCGCTGGCGCCCACGATGCCCTGATTGCCGCCACCGCGGTGCACCATGGTTACGCGCTTCTGACGCGCAACGTTGATGATTTCAAAATGTTTGCCGGCGTGAAGGTCGAGGCGTTTTCGCTGTGACAGACCACTACACCACCCTCGGGCTGAGCAGCGCTGCCACGCTGGCCGACATCAAAAAAGCGTTTCGCCTGAAGGCGTCGTCGCTGCACCCCGACAAAAATGCCGCTCTGGACGCTGCCGAGCGCTTCCGGGCCGTGCAAGAGGCCTACACCGTACTGTCGGATGCTGACAAGCGCCGGGCTTATGACGACAACCGCCGCCGCAATTTACTGGACAGTCCAATCGACACGGCGCGCGAAATCTGGACCACTTATTTCGACCAGGTGCTTGAGGCGGCTGGCAAAAAAAATCTAACGTAAAGCAAGAGCCACCATGAACATCACCCCTTTTTTCCTTGAACTGCGATCAGCCTACCAGTCTGAAATTGACGACCTCACGTTTGATTCAGAAGGCCATGACGTGCTGCGCCAGCGTCTGGCTGACAAACGCAAGGAGATCGCTTTCCTGGTGCTGATGATGGAGGCCAGCCCCGAGATGGTGGCGGTGATTTTTCATCAGGCGTTCGAGTTCAGACTGCCTGCGGTGATGGACAACCTGCTCAGCCTGGAAGCCGATGAGTTTCCCGAATGGCGCAGCCTGGCTGATGTCGTGATCGTGGCACCCTGGGCGCGCGAACTGGCGCAAACCGTGTTGAAAGAGCCGGGCGGCGAATGGTTTTTAACCGTGGCTGCCGGGCTTGAATATATGGCGGGCAAGCCAGCGCCGGTCTCTGCCGGACACGATGACAGTGAAGATGACGAGGACGAAGACCGTGACGGTTTTGAAGCGCTGGACGGTGATGAAGAACGCGACGAAAGCGACGAGAGCAACGCGAAGGCGCGCAAGGAGGCCGGCGACGACTGGATGGTCGAGCAGGGCTTTGACCGCAAAGATTGAAATTTATGAACCACCTTGCCCTGATTGAAAAAACCCAGACTCTGATTGCCGCCGGTGACATCGTCGGCGCCGAGTCGGCGCTGGTTGAACTGGCCGACGCCGAGGGTGACGCCGCGCTGATGGTAGTGCTCGACCTGCTGCCGCCGAAAGACATCCTGGCGGTTATCCGCGAGTACGACAATTCGAAAGAATCGGTCGTCAACCTGCTGGTGACGCCAGCGCAGTTTGCGCGGGCCGTGGTGATTGAAAAGCAATACAAGGACCTGACGCGCACCCACCTGCGCGGCATGGTCAACTCGATCATCTTTCGGGAAGACGCCGAGCCGCTGACGTTCCTGACGGCGATTGGCGACCTGGAAGGCGGCAGCGACGCGCTCGCTGACTATTTCACTGAAAAGTGGAGCCGTGTTGAAGCCTTCGCCCGCAGCGGCAGCTTCGACGCGACAGAAGATCATGGCGAGCTGCTGTCGCAGGCTGCCTTGCTGGCTTCCGCGTACGTAAAACCCATCCTTCAACAGGACGAAGTGGCCGATGGCGACTGGATGCAGCTCGCCTGGATTTTGCGGTACGAGTTGCCTGATCTTTTCATCGAGATGCTGATGGTGCTGCGCGCCAAGGCTGTGGCGCATGATGCCGGCCTTGACGACGAAGAAGAGGCGGAAGAAGACGACGGCAAGGTCGAGACGGGCGACACCGATCGCGGCAAGGCGACGCCGAGCGCGCGTGAGTCAGATGAAGAATCGGCGATCTAGCGCATGGAAAATTCGGCAGTGCCGCGTTCTTTCGCGTCCGTCTCGGTTTACGACGCACGTCCTTTTTTTGAAAAGGCGCTGCACTATGGCGTGCAACACGGCATCATTGACCAGCACAAGCTCGAAGTGATTTGTGCCGATGCGCCCAAAGGCATGGTGCAGATCGCGCGCTATTTCGGCACCGAGTTTTTACGCCCGGAAGTTGAAAAAGCCCGGGATCGCATGGTCAATCTGGTGAGCCTCTACCTCGAAGCGAACTGCGAAGGTGATCTTCGGCGGGCCGCCGAATCCTTGCGCGATCATTCTTTTTTGTCGCGCTCCAAAGGCGGCTCGGATATGTTGAAGGCCTTGATCGCCATGCCGCAGAACAGCCATTTCGGCATGAACGAAAGTGGTGGCTTCACTAATGAACACATCCCACTGCTGGCCAAATGGTCGCTGCGCAGCCTGGCCGACTACCAGACTGAATTAGCGCAGCGCAGCCAGGTCGCCCGGGTGATGGATGCGGCCATCTGGCTGGCGGCGCAGCTGGGCATGGATGCAGCCGATCTGGAAGAAGCCGGCAAGGATGCCGAGGCGGTCATTCGCACCGCGCTTCTGGTGCTGGCGACCGGCCGAACCGACATGCCAGACTGGGTCGCGTTTGAAAAAATGATAGCGGCACTGCGTAAAAAGTACGGCGTACGCAAAGCGGTGGGTCAAGGCAAGCCGCGATCTGATGCCGATGGAGGTTCAGCGTTATCGCTCCGCATGCCGGAGAATCTACCCGAAAATCTGTGGCATGTGGTCGACGCGGTGCGCGAATCCATGAAGGCAGATATTTCAAAAATTCTGGATCCGGCACTGGCCCCGAGACAGCTTTTCGACCAGACCCCCGCGTTCATGGGGCGGTATTTCTGGATCGAAGACGGCTTGAGTGAAGTGGATTACCATGACCGGTTTACCTCCAGCGCCTGGACCAAGGCCACGGGCGGGCTCAGCGATGACGGCTCCTTGCTGACGCTTTTTCTGTGCATCGCCGCAGGTGCGCCGCCTAAAACGCTGTTGACTGAAAAATCGGCCTCCACGCTGGTCCGCAAAATACAGAAGTCTGGCCTTGACGTGGCGTTGGCGCACCAGTACATCGTGGCCAATGCGCCGGCACAGTGCCAGCAAGACTACGCCAGGTTGTGGGCAGACTTTGTGGAAGAGTCCCGGCAAACGCTGCAAAGCGATTCGTTTTCGGCACTTGACGACGCGCTGGCACTGCTGCGGCTGGAGTGCAACGTCAAGTAGCGCCCGTCTCAAAGAATCCGGTTAAACCAGGCCAGCGACAGACTGGCAGAGACCACAGCCAAAACGGCGGCCAGCAGGGCCAACAGGGCGGAGATTTCCGTTTCTTTTTTCTCGACCGTCAGTCTGGAACTGAGTGTCTCGTAGACTTTCTTCAAATCGCCCGCCGTGCCCGCATAGAAGTACTCTGCCTGAGTCGCCTTGGCGATGCCCTTGAGCGTTTCCTCGTCAAGCTTGACGCGCATGGACCAGCCCTCAAAGCCGATTGTTTCGCCGTCCACCGTCCCAACGCCTACGGTGTATACGCGTACGCCGCGGTCGGCGGCCATTTTGGCGGCTTCCAGCGAATCCACGCCGGTCGTTCTCTGCCCGTCAGTCAGTAAGATGATTGCGCCGGAAGTGTGGGAGCCAGGCGCCACGGGCGTGAAGGGTTTGTTGCTCTCCTTGCCGTCTTTCTGGAGCTGGTCGACGGAAACGCCGCGTTGTCTCTCGCGCCCGTACTGGAGCGACGCCAGGTCAATGCCCGCATCGGGAAAAAGCTCGGCCAGCGACACGACGATGGCATTGCCTATGGCTGTGGCGCGCTGCAGCTGGAACTTGTCGATGGCCGTCACCAGATCTTCGCGGCTCAGCGTCGGCTGCTGAACCACCGAAGCGGTTCCGGCAAACGCCACGATGCCGACGCGTACATTGCGCGGCAACTCCGCCAGAAAGGCTTTCGCTGCATTTTGTGAAGCAACCAGGCGGTTGGGAAGAACATCGGTGGCGCGCATGCTGCCCGACACGTCCATCGCAAGAATGATGGTTTCATTTTGCGACGGCAAGCTGACCACGGCAAACGGCCTTGACGATGCAACCAGCATCGCCGCCAGTGAAATCAGAAACAGCAATGGTGGAATGTGCCGCCGAAAGCTCTGGCCCCTGCCCATGGCTTCCCGCACGATGGACAGGCTGGCGTAACGAAGAGCTGCTTTTTTCTTGCGCCGCAGCAGCCAGACATAAAGCAATACCAGCAAGGGAAGCAGCAGCAGCAGCCAGAGAAATTCCGGCCACAGGAAGCTGGGTTTGAAGGTGGTCATGAAATTGGTCATGAAAGTTCCATGCCGCTGTTCAGGCGGCTTGCAGGTGAGCCGGGAGCTTGCCGCTGCCGGCATTTCCGCCAGACAGGCGGCTTCGGCGCTTGCGCATGTCGGTGAAGCGCAGCAGGGCGCTTACCAGGTCGTCGTCAGTGGACAGTTCGAGTGCATCGACGCCCGCACGCGTCAGCGACTCCCGCAGCTGTGCCTCGCGCTGCGCGGCGATGCGCGCGAAGCGCTTGCGAAAGCCGGCATCGTGCGTGTCGACCAGCAGTTGTTCGCCGGTCTCGGCATCGCGGATGGGAATCAGCCCGAGATCCGGCAGGTTGAGTTCGAGCGGATCCAGCAGGCGCACGGCGACCACCTCGTGCCGCTGCGCCAGCATGCCCAGCGGCTTTTCCCAGCCTGCCTCACTGATGAAGTCCGAGAGCACAAAAATGGTCGAACGCCGACGCACCAGATTGGCAGCGGAGTCCAGCAGTTCGTGCAGGCGGGTCGGGCCCGAGTTTTTGTTGTCGGGCTGCTCAGGACGGGTTTGCAGGGTGTGCAGCATTTGCAGCACATGCTGGCGGCCACCGCGCGCCGGGATCACCGCGTCAACGCCAGAGCCGTAGAGCATCGCGCCGACCCGATTGCCGTGGCGCGTCAGTATTCGCGCCAGCACCGCCACAAATTCGGCGGACACCTGGCGCTTGCGCTGCTCGCCCGAGCCGAAGTCCATCGACGGACTCAGGTCAAGCAGGAACCAGGCATTCATTTCCCGGTCTTCGGTAAATACGCGCACATGCGGCAGTTGCAGGCGCGCTGTCACGTTCCAGTCGATATGGCGCACATCGTCGTGGTACTGGTATTCACGCAGGTCGGCCAGGTCCATGCCGGTGCCGCGAAGCAGGGTGCGGTAGTCGCCCTGCAGCAAGCCGTCGAGACGGCGCAGCACTGTCCACTCAAGTCGGCGCAGCAATGATTCCGCGCCTGCAGTGGATTTGATAGCGGGAAATGCCAACGTTCCAGTCATGATGACAGTCGCAGCGCCGGGCCGCCCCAAGCCAGCACAGCCCCCTTGTGAGGCACCCCTCGATACCTCAGGGCGATCAAAAAAGTGAGCAGCGTGGGAGCCATCTTGCCCAGCAGGGGCCGCGGAACCGGCTTTGCCGGGCCGCAGGCGCAGCGGCCCCCTCGGGGGGCAGGGAGCGACACGCAGTGCGCGACGGTGGGGGTCTTTTTGAAGCCGCGGAACCGGCTTTGCCGGGCCGCAGGCGCAGCGGCCCCCTCGGGGAGCAGAGAGTTACGCGAAGCGAACGAACGTGGGGGCTCTTCAAGCAAGCAGGGGCCGCGGAACCGGCTTTGCCGGGCCGCAGGCGCAGCGGCCCCCTCGGGGGGCAGAGAGTTACGCGAAGCGAACGAACGTGGGGGCATGTTCAGGCAGCAAGCTTTTCATGAGCCAGTGGCTTGGCCGGGGGTGGCACCTTGGCCATGACCTTGCTGACGACCGCATCAGCAGACAGCCCCTCGGACAAGGCTTCGTAAGAAAGTACCAGCCGATGGCGAAGCACGTCGGGCACCAGGTCGGTCATGTCTTCGGGCAGCGCATAGCTGCGTCCGCGCAGCATGGCCAGCGCCCGGGCGCCTTCGGTCAGGTTGATCGTGGCACGCGGGCTGGCGCCGAAGGTGATGAAGCGCGACAAGTCCTTGATGCCGTGCTTTTCGGGGTTGCGCGTAGCCGATACCAGCCGCACCGCGTACTGCACCAGCGATGGGTCGACATAGATACGCCTGCATTCCGCCTGAAGGGACGCCAGTTGCTCTGTTGTGGCTACCGCCGACACGGTGACAGCCGGGCCGGTGACCCGCTGCACGATGACGAACTCTTCTTCGTCAGTGGGGTAGTCCACCAACACCTTCATCATGAACCGGTCGACCTGTGCTTCAGGCAGTGGATAGGTACCTTCGGTTTCAATCGGATTTTGCGTGGCCATGACCAGGAACGGCGAGGGAACCTTGTGCGTGATGCCGGCAATCGTCACCTGACGCTCCTGCATCACCTCGAGCAGCGCGCTCTGCACTTTTGCGGGCGCGCGGTTGATCTCGTCGGCCAGCAGGAGGTTGGTGAAAACCGGGCCAAGCGACGTACTGAAGTCGCCCGTCTTTTGGTTATAGATGCGCGTGCCGACCAGGTCAGCCGGCACCAGATCGGGTGTGAACTGAATGCGTTTGAAGTCGCCGCTGACCGTGTTGGCCAGTGTCTTGACCGTCAGGGTCTTGGCAAGGCCCGGCACCCCTTCGACCAGCAAATGGCCCTGCGCCAATATCGCCACCATGACGCGTTCCAGAAAACGGTCCTGGCCAACCACAACGCGCTTGACCTCGTAGAGGATTTGCTCCATCAGCTTTGCCGTATCGGGGCTAGCACTGAAATGGTCGGGAAACTGATTGAAAGTAGTAGGTTCCATGCGCGTCTTTCTAGAAAGGAGGCAGTCCAGCCGCGGAGGCTGCATTCTCGATAGGCACAGCAAAACCTATGCCGACAAAGGTTCTTTGTTGATTGGGGTTGTAAATAGCGGTTACAACGCCGATCACTTCGCCTTCCATCGTGACCAGCGGCCCGCCTGAATTACCCGGATTGGCGGCTGCGTCGAACTGAATGAGATTGCTCATTTGCTGCTTTCCTTCCGGAGAACGGAAGGTGCGTTTCAGTCCTGAAATCACCCCGGCCGACGCGGACGGCCCGATGCCAAACGGATAGCCGACGGCCATCACCTGTTCACCAGGCACGAGGTCGGCGGTGGAGCGCATGGTGGCGGCAATCATGTCGTCTGGAATCTTGTGCGCCTGCAGCACGGCCAAATCGTTTTCAGGCTGCACGCCCGTGATGGACGCCGTCGATTCCAGCCCGTCGGCGAAGGTGATCTGGATGGTTTCTGCACCCTGAACCACATGCAGATTGGTCAAAATAATGCCTTTGTCGGTGATGACCACCCCCGTGCCCACGCTGCGCTCGCGCTCGTCTTTGCCTTCAGCGATTTTCTCGCCTTCCTTGACGCTATTTTTGCCAAGACCGACCACCCGCACGACCGAGGGACTGATGGCTTCATAGGCCCTGGCCGCCGGCGACGGCAAGACGGTGGTCTCCAGTGTTTTCAGCACCGCCGAGTCGATGTCTTTCTGCGTCAGGCGGCGCACATCCGGCCTGATTCCAAGCGACAGGCTGATGGTGAGCATCAAGGCCAGCAGGCCGATGACTGACCACAGCAGATAGAGATTATTGGCACGAAAGGTTCCCGTCATGCGCCTGAAGCGGGAGGTCGGCGGTGCGTGTTCTTGTGATCCGGTGGGTTGCGCAGTGGCTGGCGTGTCCAGCGGGGTGGGCCCAAGCCTGTCGTTGTCGGAACGATCAGCGCCAGGGCGGCTGGAGCTACTGTAGAGGGCAGGCCTTCGCATCCGGTCACCTGTGAAGTAAATGTTAGAAAAACCACAGAAATAACAGCCTCACCGTATCACGATTTACGCGTTTTTGCACGGGGTCCGGATATCCCCTCGCAAGCCCTGACATGTCTCTGTCGGGATGCTGGATCGCGGGCAATTGTTGCCCGCCGGTTTTTATATGCCAACATCGGCAGCAGAGCCCCAATTTTTTGCTTTCACCATGACTTTCTGGATCGATACGCATTGCCACCTCGATGCCCCCGAGTTTTCGCACGATGTGGCCGAGGTCTGCACGCGAGCCCACGCTGCAGGCGTGCAGCACTGCGTGTTGCCGGCCGTCTGCGCCGGAAACTTTGATGCGGTACGCACGCTGGCGCACCGGTTTTCGTACAGCTATGCGCTGGGGATTCACCCGCTGTCGGTTGCCCACGCGCAGGAGCAAGACCTCCAGACGCTGGACGACGAACTGGCGCTTCGCCAATCCGATCCGCGCCTGATCGCCGTCGGGGAAATCGGTCTGGATTATTTTGTGCCCGAGCTACAAAGCGCCGCGATGCACGAGCGCCAGGAGTTTTTCTATCGGGCGCAACTCAAACTGGCACGCAAACATGACTTGCCCGTCATTCTTCACGTGCGGCGATCTGCTGACAAGTTGCTCAAACACCTGCGCGAAATCGGGCAGGGGCAACCCGTGGGCGTCTGGCGCGGCATAGCGCACGCCTTTAATGGCAGTGAGCAGCAGGCTGCGGAATTCATCAAGCTGGGTTTCAAGCTCGGATTCGGCGGGGCTGTGACGTTTGAACCGGCGCTTCAGCTGAGGCGCCTGGCTACTGAATTGCCTTTGGACGCGCTGGTCATGGAAACCGATTCCCCCGATATTCCGCCGCACTGGGTTTACAAAACCGCGGCGCAGCGAGCCAGCGGGCAGGCGCAGGGCCGCAATGAGCCAGCTGAACTGCCAGCGATAGCGCAGCAAGTGGCGCATTTGCGCGGCATATCGCTTGAGGCGTTGGCCGCCGCTAGCACGGCCAATGCCCTGCATGCCCTGCCCAGGCTCAAGGCCTTGCTGCCATGCTGACCGGCCTGCCGCCGCTGGTCTCTCCGCAGACGCGCCTGGTGATTCTGGGCAGCTTTCCGGGCGCAGCCTCGCTGGCCGCCCGGCAGTACTACGGGCACCCGCGGAACCACTTCTGGCCCATTTTGCAAGCCATTTGGCCCTCTAGCCCAGGAATTATTTGCGCGAGCAGCTATCAAATTCGTAGCGATTGGCTGTTGTCCAAGGGCTTGGGTTTGTGGGATGTGTACGAGGGTTGTGAGCGCGAAGGCAGCCTGGACAGCCGCATTCGCGGCCCTGTACTCAACGACCTGGCCGGTCTCAGGAAGCTCTGTCCGAACCTGGTGGCCATTGCCCACAATGGTGGCGAAAGCTTCAAGCACGCGCGTCATGCGCAGCAACTCGGTTTGCCAGTCCATCGTCTGCCTTCAACCAGTCCGGCCAATGCGTCCTGGAGTTTTGAGCGCAAACTCGCTGCCTGGCGGGAAGTTTTTGAGCAACACGGATTGATCCAGGACAAGTTCTAAATGGCATTAAAGGCAGCAGCAAACGGCGGGGAAGAACTGCCCGAGGTCAATTTCTCTGAAATGGACGGGGTTCGTTTTCTGCATCTGGGCACCGAATGGGTGCAGGGCTCGATGCAGGTTGATGCGCCGTTCGACATCGAACTGGAGTACGTGCAACGCATGATGGCCGGCCTGCTATTCATGGATGCGGGCGGTGTGGCCAAAAAACACGCCATGCAATTGGGGCTGGGCTCCGCGGCGCTGACGAAGTTTTGCTACAAGAAGCTACGCATGAAAACAACCGCCGTGGAGCTCAATGGGCAAGTGATCGCCGCTTGCCAGCGGTGGTTCAAACTGCCGCGTGATGATGAGAGACTGTGCGTCATTGAAGCCGATGCGGCTCTTGAGATCCAAAAGCCGCAGCACCAGAGCGCGGTTGATTTGCTGCACGTGGATCTGTACGACCACGAAGCGGCGGGCCCGGTGCTGGACAGCGACGAGTTCTACGCGCATTGCCATGACCTGCTGACCGATGACGGCGTGATGACGGTGAATCTTTTTGGCCGGAACTCCAGCTACCGCCAGTCGCTGGTGAAAATCGCCAGCGCCTTCGGCCCGCAGGCCGTCTGGGCTTTTACACCGACCCGCGAAGGCAACACCGTGGTGTTGGCCCAGCGCGAGCCCACCCGACCTGACCGGGAAGCGCTATTGAAGCGCGCCGGCGTGATCGAGTCACGCTGGAGCCTGCCGGCCAAAAAATGGCTGCGCCTTTTCAGGCCGGTGGTTTGACCGGCAGCCGTGGAAGAAGCGGTTGAAGAAGCCCTTGATGACAAGTTTTGATCAGGTACAGTGCCTCCCATGAGTGCAGTCAAGCCCCCGCAACGTACCGCGTCGCCCCCGGAATTTCCTGGCAAAAGGATTTACGCCGGCCCGCTCGACTGGCGCCAGCTGGTCGAATGGCTCAGTGAAGACGGCGTCATCAGCCCCCAGGAGGCGCAGCGCACCATTGCGCGCTGCTCGCAGGTGCAAAGTGCGCAACACCCGCTGGTCAGGCTGACCAGCGTCAGCATGACACGCGTGGCCGACGGCAAGCCGCTCGACATCGAGACCATTGCGCAGTGGCTGGCCGGCCGCGCCAACCTTAATTACCTGCGTATTGACCCGCTGAAGGTCGATGTGGGCAAGGTGGCCGACACCATGTCGGCCGTCTACGCAGAGCGCCACAAGGTGCTGCCGGTGCAGGTCACCCCGACCGAGGTGGTGGTGGCCACATCCGAGCCGTTCGTGACTGACTGGGTGCAGGAAGTCGAACGCCAGGCGCGGCGCAGTGTGCGCCTGGTGGTGGCCAACCCGCTGGAAATCAGCAAATACACCGCCGAGTTTTTTGCGCTGGCCAAGTCAGTCAAAAACGCGCTGAAGTCAGGGGGGGGGTCGGGTTCGGCGAGTTTTGAGCAACTGGTCGAACTGAACAAAACCAACAAGCAGCTCGATGCCAACGACCAGGGCGTGGTGCAGGTGGTCGACTGGCTCTGGCAGTACGCTTTTGACCAGCGCGCCAGCGACATCCACCTGGAACCGCGGCGCGAGCAGGGCGTGATCCGCTTCCGTATCGACGGCGTGCTGCACCCGGTCTACCAGATGCCGATGGGCGTGCACAACGCCATGACCGCGCGCATCAAGTTGCTCGGCCGCATGGATGTGGTGGAGAAGCGCCGGCCGCAGGATGGCCGGATCAAGACGCGCAACCCGCGCGGCGACGAAATCGAAATGCGGCTGTCGACCCTGCCGACTGCCTTTGGCGAGAAGATGGTGATGCGTATTTTTGACCCGGACACCACGGTCAAGGATCTCGACGGACTCGGGTTTGCGCAGCACGACGCCGAACGCTGGGAGCAGCTCGTCAAGCGCCCCTACGGCATCGTGCTGGTGACCGGGCCGACAGGTTCCGGCAAGACCACCACGCTGTATTCAACCTTACGCCGGCTGGCCACCGAAGAAGTCAACGTCAGCACGATTGAAGACCCGATCGAGATGATTGAGCCCGCCTTCAACCAGACGCAGGTGCAGACCCATCTTGACTTTGATTTTTCAGAAGGCCTGCGCGCCCTGATGCGGCAGGACCCAGACATCATCATGGTCGGTGAGATTCGCGACTTGCCGACGGCCGAAATGGCGGTGCAGGCCGCGCTCACCGGGCATCTGGTGTTTAGCACGCTGCACACCAACGACGCGCCGTCGGCGGTGTCGCGCCTGATGGAACTCGGGGTGCCGTCGTACCTGATCAACGCAACGCTGCTCGGCGTGCTGGCGCAACGCCTGGTGCGAACGCTGTGCAGCAGTTGCCGCGAGCCGGATGAAACTGCCTCGCGTGAAACGCTGGCCGATCTGGTCAAGCCCTGGCAACTCAGCGGCGGCTACCGGCCGTATAAACCGGTGGGCTGCGTCGATTGCCGCATGACCGGGTTCCGGGGCCGCATGGGGCTCTATGAGCTGTTGACAGTGACCGAAGGCTTCAAGGAAAAAGTCTCCAAAGAACCAAACATCGATGCGCTGCGTCGTCAGGCGGTCAGGGATGGCATGCGCCCGCTACGCCTGGCCGGTGCGCTGAAGGTCGCCGAAGGCCTGACGACCATCGAGGAAATCCTCGCGGCCACACCACCTTTGTCCTGAATGGCCAAGGCGCTTTTGCCCTCGTACTCCAGTGCCTACTCTTCCCGGTACAGTAGGTGAAAGCCACATGCCCGGCGGTGGGGTATTGACCGCACAATGCAGCGTTAACCAACTATTACATCCGAGGAGATTAGCCGTGGCAATCAAGAGCCAGAAAGATTTCTTTTCCGGCCTCATGTTCATGGGCGTCGGCGTGGCGTTCGCATGGGGTGCGACGAACTACAACGTCGGTTCTGGCGCCCGCATGGGTCCCGGCTACTTCCCGCTGATGCTGGGTGTGCTGATGGCCATCCTCGGCGCGGCCATCACCTTCAATGCGATGGTCGTGGAAACCGAAGGGGGCGGCAAGATCGGCAAGTGGGCGTGGAAGCCGCTTCTGTTCATTATTCTGGCCAATTTGACGTTTGGCGTTTTGCTGGCCGGTTTGCCCAGCATCAAGTTTCCCGCGTTCGGCATGATCGTCGCCATCTATGCACTGGTCTTCATTGCCAGCATGGCTGAAGAAGGATGGAAAGTAAAAAACACCTTTATCCTGGCGACTGCACTGGCCGTTGGCAGCTATGTGGCTTTCGTCCTGCTTCTCAAGCTGCAGTTCCCGGTGTGGCCTGCTTTCATCACAGGCTAAGGCGACATCATGGAACTCATTTCAAACCTGTCGCTCGGCTTTAGCGTAGCGTTCACCCCAATCAACCTTGTCTATGCGTTCGTTGGCTGCCTTCTTGGCACGCTGATTGGCGTGCTGCCGGGTATCGGCCCCGTGGCCACCATCGCCATGCTGCTGCCAGCGACTTACGCGCTGCCGCCGGTTTCGGCCCTGATCATGCTGGCCGGTATTTATTACGGCGCTCAATACGGTGGCTCCACCACCGCCATTTTGGTGAATCTGCCTGGAGAGTCGTCATCCGTCGTCACGTGTATTGACGGCTATCAGATGGCCCGACGGGGGCGAGCGGGGCCGGCGCTGGCGGCTGCCGGACTGGGCTCGTTCTTTGCCGGGTGTGTGGGTACGCTGATCCTCGCCGCATTTGCCCCGCCATTGACTGAATTGGCCTTTAAATTCGGCCCTGCTGAATACTTTGCACTGATGGTGCTGGGTTTGATTGGTGCCGTGGTGCTGGCTTCTGGCTCACTGCTGAAGGCCATCGCCATGATTGTTCTGGGCCTGTTGACGGGCCTTGTCGGCACAGACGTGAACTCCGGTGTGGCGCGCTTCAGTTTTGACATTCCCGAACTCACTGATGGCATCGGCTTCGTGGTGATTGCCATGGGGGTTTTCGGGTACGGCGAAATCATCAGCAATCTGGCACAGCCAGAACATGAACGCGAGGTGTTCACGGCCAAGGTGACGGGCTTGATGCCTACCAAGGAAGACTTCAAGAACATGGCGCCCGCCGTATTGCGCGGCACCTTCCTCGGTTCAGCGCTCGGAATATTGCCTGGCGGTGGTGCCTTGCTGGCAGCGTTTGCTGCCTACGCGCTGGAAAAGAAGGTCAAGATGAAACCGGGAGAAGTTCCTTTTGGCAAGGGAAATATCCGCGGTGTGGCGGCGCCCGAGTCGGCCAACAATGCCGGCTCACAGACATCGTTCATTCCACTGCTGACACTGGGCATTCCACCCAATGCAGTGATGGCGCTGATGGTCGGCGCCATGACCATTCACAACATCCAGCCCGGCCCGCAGGTCATGACCAGCAACCCGGAACTGTTCTGGGGATTGATTGCCTCGATGTGGATTGGCAACGCGATGCTGGTTATTTTGAACCTGCCGCTGATCGGCATCTGGATCAAGCTGCTGACCGTTCCCTATCGCTACCTGTTCCCGGCCATCGTGCTGTTTTGCGCCATCGGTGTTTACTCGACCAATAACAACACCTTTGACATCTGGACAGTAGGTGTCTTCGGCGTCATCGGCTATCTGTTTGTGAAACTGGGTTGCGAGCCTGCGCCCCTGCTGCTTGGCTTCATTCTGGGCCCGATGATGGAAGAGAACCTGCGGCGCGCGCTGCTGCTGTCGCGCGGTGACTGGAGTGTGTTTGTCACGCGTCCGCTGTCTGCGGGGCTGCTGGCTGCAGGTCTGTTGCTGCTCATCATCGTGCTGCTGCCTTCCGTCAAGCACAAACGTGAAGAGGCTTTTGTGGAAGACTGAAGAAACACCAGACTGACCAGACCGATTCGGCGATGCAGAACATCGCGGACAAATGAAAAAGGGGCATCGTACGGTGCCCCTTTTTTTCATTGGGTGCTGATGTTGGCCCGTGGGTGGTTCCGCGTCGCCAGTCTATTTTTCTGTTCATTTTTCACAGCTGGTGTCTGTCGGTAAGTTCGTCTTTTAGAGGGCTCTCTCCGTTCAGTTCACAATTCTCAAAAAGCGAAATTCGCCTACAGACCTTCGTTTCTTTATTGGAAATACTTGCCGGTTTTGGTTGATGCTTTCGCCATCGCGCGCATGATGATCCCGGTTTTTTTCTGCCTGGGTTGTCGTATGAAACACCATCATCAGTATGACAAGGAGACAAACGATGGCAATCAAAAGTCAGAAGGACTTTTTCACGGGTCTGATGTACATGGGCGTGGGTGGCGCATTCGCCTGGGGCGCCACCACCTACAGCGTCGGCCAGGGCGCCCGAATGGGTCCTGGCTACTTTCCGCTCCTGCTGGGTATTTTGCTGGCTGTGATTGGTGCAGCCGTGCTTTTCACCACTCTGGGGACTGCGACCGGCAGTGGAGACAAGATTGGGAGGTGGGCCTGGAAACCACTTTTTTTCATCATCGGCGCCAATGTTCTGTTCGGCATCCTCCTTGCCGGGCTGCCGAGTCTCAACGTACCGGCCATGGGTCTGATTGTGGCCATCTACGCACTGGTATTTGTGGCCAGCATGGCTGAGGAAGGCTGGAAGTTAAAAACCACTTTCATTTTGGCGACCGTATTGGCGGTAGGTAGTTACCTCGCATTTGTCGTGGCGCTGAAATTGCAGTTCCCGGTCTGGCCTGCCTTCATCACCGGTTAGGCGGCGCCATGGACCTTATCAACAACCTGTCCATCGGCTTCGGCGTTGCGTTCACGCCGATCAACCTTGTCTATGCATTTGTCGGTTGCGTATTGGGCACGCTGATTGGTGTGCTGCCTGGGATTGGCCCAATCGCCACGATTGCCATGCTGCTTCCGGCCACCTACGCCCTGCCGCCCGTGTCGGCGCTGATCATGCTGGCCGGCATTTACTACGGCGCGCAATACGGCGGCTCGACGACGGCCATTCTGGTCAATTTGCCAGGCGAGTCTTCATCGGTAGTGACCTGCATTGATGGCTACCAGATGGCGCGGCGAGGGCGGGCCGGGCCAGCCCTGGCGGCAGCCGGCCTGGGTTCGTTCTTTGCCGGCTGTGTGGGTACGCTGATCCTGGCGGCATTTGCGCCGCCCCTGACTGAACTCGCATTCAAGTTCGGGCCGGCTGAATATTTTGCGTTGATGGTGCTGGGCCTCATCGGTGCGGTGGTCCTGGCTTCAGGTTCATTGCTCAAGGCGGTCGGCATGATTGTGCTGGGTCTGTTGCTGGGACTGATTGGTACCGACGTCAACTCCGGCGTCGCCCGCTTCAGCTTCGACTTTCCGGAGCTCACAGACGGCATCGGTTTTGTGGTGATTGCGATGGGCGTATTCGGTTACGGCGAGATCATCAACAACCTGTCGCACCCGGAGCATGAACGCGAGGTATTCACGACCAAAGTGTCCGGCCTGATGCCCAGCAAGCAGGACTTCAAGGACATGGCGCCTGCCGTGCTTCGAGGCACTGCCCTGGGTTCCTCGCTCGGTATCCTGCCCGGCGGGGGGGCTTTGTTGTCAGCGTTCGCGGCCTACACCATCGAGAAAAAGATCAAGGGCCGCCCCGGTGAAGTGGCGTTTGGCCAGGGAAATATTCGCGGTGTAGCCGCACCAGAGGCCGCCAACAATGCAGGCTCGCAAACGTCGTTCATTCCGCTGCTCACGCTCGGCATTCCACCGAACGCCGTGATGGCGCTGATGGTTGGTGCCATGACGATTCACAACATCCAGCCCGGTCCGCAGGTCATGACGAGCAACCCCGAGCTGTTCTGGGGTTTGATCGCCTCAATGTGGATCGGCAACGCGATGCTGGTGATTCTGAACCTGCCGCTGATCGGCATCTGGATCAAGCTGCTGACCATTCCGTATCGCCTGCTGTTTCCGACCATCGTGCTGTTCTGTGCCATTGGCGTTTATTCGACCAACAACAATACCTGGGACATCTGGATGGTGGCCGCCTTTGGGGTCATCGGCTACATCTTCATCAAGCTGGGGACGGAACCGGCTCCGCTGCTGCTCGGCTTTATTCTGGGCCCGATGATGGAAGAGAACCTGCGCCGCACGCTGCTGCTGTCGCGCGGTGACTGGAGCGTGTTTGTCACGCGGCCGCTGTCGGCAGGGTTGCTGGCTGCTGCTGTGCTGCTGCTGGTGATCGTGCTTTTACCCGCTGTGAAGAGCAAGCGGGAAGAAGCTTTTGTGGACGACTGAAACGCATGGACGCTGCCCCTTATGGCCAACGGACAGAACAAGCACTTTCGGGTGTTTTTCTTTTGACTGCGGAGCAACAGGCGTTCGCTTCGCTTGCTCCATGAATCGTTGCACAATGACGATATGAAACGCACACTTATCATTTCCACCTTGCTGGCAGGTGCCTGTGCCGCCGGTGCCGTGTTGGCCCAGGACCCGTCTGCCACCCCTTCTGGCAATGCTGCGTCTGCTTACCCGGTCAAACCGATTCGCATGATCGTGCCTTTTCCTGCGGGCGGCGCGACGGATATTCTGGCGCGTGCCCTGTCGCAAAAGCTGGGCGAGAAAATCGGGCAGACGGTGGTGGTAGACAACCGGCCCGGTGCGGGCGGCACCATAGGCGCTGACGCGGCGGCCAAGTCGCCTGCCGATGGCTACACGCTGCTGCTGGCCACGTCGAGCACGCACAGCATCGGGCCCGCCATCAATCCGCGTATTCCGTACAACGCCGATGGCGACTTCACGCCCATCGCCTATGTCGCCTCATCGCCCAACATCGTGCTGGTGCCCAATTCGTCACCGTCACGGACGATGCGCGAGTTCATCGACTACGCGCGCAAGAACCCGGGGCGGTTGAACTATGCGTCCAGCGGCAATGGAACCATCGTGCACCTGACCACCGAGTATTTCAAGGCGCAGTCGGACACTTTCATCTTGCATATTCCCTATCGTGGCACCGCGCTGGCCATGCCTGACTTAATCAGCGGCAAGGTCGATGTGCTTTTTGATTCGCTGGTGACCGGCATGCCGCATGTCAAGGACGGGAAACTACGCGCGCTGGCAGTGACGACCTTGCAGCGCACGGCGCTGGCTCCGGGTGTGCCGACTGTGGCCGAGAGTCTGCCGGGCTTCGATTCGATCACCTGGTTCGGTCTTTATGGTCCCAAGGCAATGCCCACGGAGTTGACCGCCAAGATCAACCAGGCCGTCAACGCGGCATTGGGAGATGCCGACGTGAAAGAGCGCTTTGCGCGCCTCGGTGCCGAGCCCACGGGCGGCACGCCGCAGGCGTTTGCTTCAATGGTGAAATCCGACACTGCCAAATGGAAAAAGATCATCGCCGAGCGAAAGATATCCGTCGAGTGACCGGTGCGTCGCCGAGCGCACGCCCACAATTTTTAACCGCCACATGGACTCCGCATTCACTGGCATCCAGGCCGGCAGCTACCGCCTTTTCCCCCTGACAGGTCTTTCATGAACTTCAACTTCGACAACCCCTACACATCCACCCGCATCCCGGTTTTCGCCCGCAATGTGGTCTCAACCTCGCATCCGCTGGCCACGCAGGCCGGCCTGCGCATGATGCTCAAGGGCGGTAACGCGGTGGATGCAGCGATTGCCGCAGCGGCGGCCATGACGATCGTCGAGCCGGTCAGCAACGGCCTTGGCAGCGACTCGTTTTGCATTTTGTGGGACGGCAAGGAACTGCACGGGCTTAACGCGTCAGGCCGCGCACCTCAAAGCTGGACACCCGACTACTTCAAACGCAAATACGGCGACAGCGCCACGGCGCCCCCCAAACGCGGGCTGGATTCGGTCACGGTGCCCGGCGCGGTCAGCAGCTGGATGACGATGAGCGAGCGCTTCGGCAAACTGCCGTTTGCCGATCTGATGGAGCCCGCCATCGAGATTGCCGAACGCGGTTACCTGCTGTCGCCCGTAGTGCAGCAAAAGTGGGCGGCTGCTACTGAAGAGTTGCAGTCGCAACCCGGATTTTCCAGTGCCTTTTTGCCGTGGGGCCGGGCGCCCAAGGTCGGAGAACTGTTTCAATTCAAGGCGGCAGCCAACGGGTTACGCGCCATAGCGAAGACCAAGGGTGCGGCCTTCTACGGCGGCGAAATGGCGCTCGCGCTCGAAAAGTTTTCTGCCAAAAACGGCGGCAGCCTGACGGCCAAAGATTTTGAGAACTACCAGCCCGAATGGGTCCAGCCGATTACGAAAAACTACCGTGGCTACACCCTGCATGAGATTCCGCCGAACGGGCAGGGTATTGCGGCGCTGATCGCGCTCGGCATTCTGGACAAGTTCGACGTGGCGGGGCTGGCTGTCGATGGCGTGGATTCACAGCACCTGCAGATCGAGGCGATGAAGCTGGCTTTTGCCGACGTGTACAAATACGTCGCTGAGCCGTCGGCCATGGAAGTCACCGTCGACCAGATGCTGGACGACGCCTACCTGGCTTCGCGCGCGAAACTCATCGACATGAAAAAAGCGCAGGATTTCGGCGCCGGCAACCCCGTCAAGGGCGGTACGATTTACCTCACCGCGGCCGATGAGAACGGCATGATGGTGAGCTTCATCCAGAGTAACTACATGGGTTTTGGCTCCGGTTGCGTCGAACCCGAATTCGGCATCAGCCTGCAAAACCGCGGCCACGGGTTTAGCGTGAATGCGGGCATCAACCAGATCGCACCAGGCAAGCGTCCGTTTCACACCATCATCCCGGCCTTCGTCACCAAGGGCGGGCAACCGGTGATGAGCTACGGTGTGATGGGCGCCAACATGCAGCCACAGGGCCACATGCAGACGCTGGTTCGCATGCTCGACTACGGGCAGAGCCCGCAGGCCGCGTGTGACGCGCCACGCTGGCGCTACAACGAAGGCCTCGAGATCAACGTCGAAGCCGCGATGAACCAGGCCACTGTGCAGGGTTTGGCCGAACGTGGGCACCGCATGGAAGTGATCAACGACTCGTATCAGGACTTCGGCTCCGGCCAATTCATCTGGCGCGCCGGCGACCCGAAAGTGGAGGGCTATGTGGCCGCCAGTGATTCACGGCGAGATGGGCAGGCTTCAGGCTTCTAAAACACACATCCTGAGCAATGATTTGACACCAAATCAGCCTCTAGCCCAGGTAATACCTGCGCAAGCAGCTATCAAAAGCATAGCGCCTGGCTTGCTGCTAGCCGCTGCTGGTTCTATCGCCTTCAGCGGCAAGGCCATCATCGTCAAGCTGGCTTACCGCTACGGCGTTGATGCCGTCACGCTCATCATGTTCCGCATGCTGTTCGCCCTGCCGATCTTTGCCGTCATGGCGTGGTGGGCGAGTCGTGGCAAGCCGCCCCTGACGCGCAAGGACTGGCTCGGCGTGTTGTGGCTCGGCGTTACCGGTTATTACCTGGCCAGCTTTCTGGACTTTGCCGGGTTGGCCTACGTCAGCGCGTCGCTCGAACGGCTGATTCTTTATCTGAACCCGACGCTGGTCATGTTGCTTGGCCTGGTGCTCTACCAGCGGCGTGTGAAGGCGATACAGATAATCGGCATGGCGATCAGTTACGGCGGTGTGGCACTGGTGTTCGGCCATGAAATCACGCTGATGGGCGCAGACGCGGCATGGGGCGCGTTGCTGGTGTTTCTGAGTGCGGTGAGCTACGCGGTGTATCTGGTCTACAGTGGCGAGATGGTCAAGCGGTTGGGTGCCTTGCGGCTGGTGGGTATGGCCACAACGGTGGCATGCCTGTGCTGCCTGCTGCAGTTTGTGGTGCTCCGGCCGATGAGCGCGGCTCTGGTGGCGCCGGAAGTCATCTGGCTCTCGGTACTAAATGCAACGGTCTGCACGGCCGTGCCCGTGTTGCTGGTGATGATGGCGATCGAGCGCATCGGCCCCAGCCTGGTCGCGCAAACCGGCATGATCGGGCCGATGTCGACGATCATGATGGGCGTGTTGATTTTGGGCGAGCCATTTACCGCATGGGTAGCGGCAGGAAGCGTGCTGGTTATCGCAGGAATTTACGTGTTTACTCGAGCGAGATAAGTGCCCCCACGTTCGTTCGCTTCGCGTAACTCTCGAGGCCTTGCAGGCCGCGGCTCGCGAGACGCTTCGCCTCTGTCGCCTGTCCAAACCTGCTCAAGCAGGTTTGGAGCCGCAGGCTCCAGCCCCTCGGGGGCTGGCCTTGCTTGGGGCGGCCCGGCGCGGCGGCCGATGCTCCCACGTTTGTTCGCGCGTCAGCTCTCCCTGAGGTCCACAATTTCATTCAACGTGTTCAAGTCTTCAACCAACTCAAAGGAATCATCATGGATTTAGGAATTTCAGGTAAGTGGGCACTGGTCTGCGGCGCCAGCAAGGGCCTGGGTTTTGGTTGCGCCGAGGCGCTGGTGCGCGAAGGCGTGAACGTGCTGATCGTGGCGCGCGGCGCCGAGACGCTGCAGGTGGCTGCTACTAAATTAATAGCTGACAGCAAACGCCCGGCGTCGGCTGAGGTGCTGTTTGTTGCTGCAGATATCACCACGGTCGAAGGCCGCGCTGCCGTGTTCGCGGTGCGCAAGGACTTCGACATCGTGGTGACCAACGCGGGCGGTCCGCCACCGGGCGACTTCCGCGACTGGGACCGCGACGCGTGGATCAAGGCGGTCGATGCCAACATGCTGACGCCGATCGAACTGATCAAGGCCACGGTCGACGGCATGGCGGCGCGCGGCTTTGGCCGCATCATCAACATCACGTCCAGCGCGGTCAAGGCGCCGATTGACATTCTTGGCCTGAGCAACGGCGCGCGTAGCGGCTTGACGGGCTTTGTCGCCGGTGTGGCCCGAAGCAAACTGGCTTCCCAGGGCGTCACACTGAACAACCTGCTGCCCGGCGCATTTGATACCGACCGCCTGCGCGGCACCATGGCCGGTGCAGCCAAAAAAACCGGCCAGCCGATCGAGACCGTGATGGATGCGCGCCGCAAGAACATTCCGGCCCAGCGCTTCGGCAACGCCGAAGAATTTGGTGCGATCTGCGCGTTCCTGTGCAGCCAGCACGCGGCCTACATGACCGGGCAAAACGTGCTGGCCGATGGCGGCGCGTTCAGCGGGACTTTTTAGGCTGTTTAAAGCGGCGAACCACGGAGCCCCCATCTCAATCCTTTTCGCGTCGATCGCCTGAGCGGTTTCCTTTTTTGGGCTCTTCGGTCGCGCTGCGGTGGCACTCGACGCAGTTCGTGAAGTTCGCAATTCCCTCTTCAACGTGCTTTCGCCTGATGCGGTCAGGCTGGTGCTCATGGCAGCCATAGCAGGTATAGCGGCTGTAGTCGTTTTTAGTGTGACAGGTCACACAGCTTGCGTTGTGATCCCTGTCAAGCACAAAATACTTGTCGTGGTCGAAGGTGGCAGGTTTCCAGCCTTTGGTGCTGTGGCACTGCTGGCAGTTGCCGTTGATCTGGCGGTGCAAACTGTCAGACGGGCCTTTGTGGCAACTTTCGCAGCGGTCCAGAACCGCTTTCGTTAGCAGGGCGTGTTCAAAGCTGGCCGGCTTCCAGCGCTCGGTTTGATGACATTGGCGGCAACCAATCGTCAGATCACGATGGATCGTGTTTTGCGGGGACGCGTGACAGGTCTCGCATTTTTCGCGAACAGCGGTGCGAAGCAGCCCATGTGAGAACTGCTTGCGGCTGTGTTCGGTGAGCTGGGGTCCCGCGTGGTCGCTGTGGCAGGCGATGCAGTTTTGCTCCATCAATTCCTGATGGAACGAACTCTTCATATTCTTTTTGACCAGGGTCATGCCCCGGGTAGTGCGCAAGCCAATATCAGGCAAGGCATGGCAGGCCACACAGCGGCTTGACGCGATGCCGCGCAAAGGTGCGTGGCAGGCGAAGCAGTCAGTGGCCAGTTCCGCGTGTGCCCCGATGAGGGGCCCCGGGCTCACCATCAGGTGCGGGTACACAAACGCCAGCGCCACCATGACCACCAGGTTCACAGCGATCAATGCGATGAGCCAGCGGCGCATCACTTCCAGCCCCAGAACAGGAAGATGCTGATGATGTGTGAAACCGCCAAAACTGCGAAGGCCACTGTGATGGGGTAGTGCACGGCACGCCATTTTTTCACGGCGTCGAAGGTCATGCTGTCCCAGTAAAGTTGATCCTCAAGCGCATCGGCCGACAGTCCCTTCTGGTCCATCCGTTGCCGGGCCGCGTCCATGCGGCTTCGTGCGCGTGCCAGCAGGTACTTGCCTGTCAGTCCGCTGGCTACGTTGACCAGCATCGCCCAGACTGCCAGCCAGCCCAGAATAGCGTTGAAGTGAATGCCGGCATGTACCAGCACCAGCAGGGAGCCCGCCCACGCCATACGCTCGTGCAGCCGCAAGAGTTTGACGGGCTGGCCCCGAATGATCAAGTGGCGCTTACGCAGCGAATAGCCGAATGAGCCAATGATCAGCAGAGTTCCGGGTATACCAAGGTAGCGCCCTATCCAGACCATGTCGAACACGTGCAGCAAGGCATCAATGAAAAGTGAGGCAAGCGCCAGGGCAGCCAGCGCCAGCGCGAACGGAACGACTTCATGGCGAAGGAGCCGGGCTTTCATCATGGTCAAGCCTCAAGCACGATGGCGGATTCAGGCCGGGCGACGCAAAGCAGACATCGTCCCGGCGCCACGTCGTAGTCGGGCTTGTGCTCGTAGCTGACAGTTCCCGTAACCAGCCCTGTATCGCAACTGCCGCAGCTGCCAGACCGGCAACCCGACTCGACGCTGATGCGATGGCGCTCGGCGAAGTCAAGCAGATTATTGTCCTGACCAGTCCACGAAAGCGTGCGGCTCGAGCGGCGAAACTGGACTTCTATGTTCACTGCAAGCGCGGCTTGCTGACTTGCTGTGTCATCAGGCAGACGGACAGAGGCCGGACCAAAGGCTTCAAAGTGAATGTCCTTCGTCGGTACACCCCAGCCCGCTATAGCGGGAACGAGGCTCTCCATCATTGGTGCCGGACCACACACGTAGAACTGGTGGCGACCGTGCGGCAAGGTGCGGCGCAACAGGTCAAGGTCCACGTGGCCAGTGTGGTGGTAGTCGCGACCCTGTATATCGTCGGGGCCGGGCTGGCTGTACACCAGGTTCAAGTGGAAATGTGGATGCGCAACGGCCAGTTCTTCAAGCTGCGCCTTGAACGCATGGTCCTGGCTGTTGCGAACGCCATAGTAAAGATGAACGGTACGCTCACGCTGCTGATTCAGACACCAGCGAAGCATGCTGACCATGGGTGTGATGCCAATGCCACCGCCGATGAGGACGGCTGGTGTCGCAGCGTCGGAGTCGATAAAAAACTGACCTGCAGGTGCCTTGACCGACACCACGTCACCCTCGTGGATACCATCATGAAACCACGTAGAGGAAACTCCGGGCGGCAGCGCGGGCTGGCTGGCTGGCGCAACCGCTCGCTTTACGGTGATCCGGTAGTGTTCTGTGGCTGGTTGGTCAGATAGCGAATAGCAGCGCGTAGTCGGTCGAGTCTGGCTTCCGGCAGTGACACCGGGTTCGGCAATCTGCAGCGAGAACGTCAGGTACTGTCCAGGCTTGAACGGTTGCAGTGGAACGCCGTCGGCAGGCTCCAGGTAAAACGAGCATTGGGTGCGTGCTGGATCCTCCTGCTGCCTGCGCGCCACGCGAAAGTCGCGCCATCCTGCCCAGGCGCCGATGGTCGCTGGGCCAGCATCGGTCACTGCGATCGGGCTGGCCTGTCGTCGCTTGCCGTGATGCCGCCATACCGCCATACCCACACCCCCAGCCAGCTGAAGCAGCAATGCCGTGCAGATGTACGCCAGAAGCAAGGGAGCGGTCACGAATTGATTTTCTGAAAGAGCGCGATCACAAACCGTGGACGATGTGACTTGACGGATTTTTCAGAATAGACGCTAGGCTCGGTGAATGCTTTGATCTGAATCAACCATGCGAAAGTGCTTGTTGTCTTGAAGTGAACGCCCGAGGGGTCCCCGGCATAAGTTTGGCGGGCTTGAGTCCCCTACCCGACAGCCAGCGCTACAAGTGCCAGTAGCTCGACGTTGCCAAGCAGAACTCCTGCGGCTCCGGGCAGCGCTGATACGGGAAAAGTACATATATGTGCCGCACTTCTCAATGAGCCCATTCCTTTGCGGCGCTCCCGCTCGGCACCGATGAGAAGGCCGATCCCGAGTGCCACGCTCAGACCGAGCACCGTTGATTGATATTCAGAGGCCACCGTTCAGCCCGATGTCAGCCGTATTGGTAATGCCCTTTAGACAGAGAGCACTCTTTCTGAGGTGGTTTGAAAGGTGCTTGATGGAACTTTTAATTCAAGTTCTATGAATTACAAACGCACCGGCTGGTGACTTGTAAAAATCGAATGCCTGAACAGGCTTCGAATTGCTGACTGAGCGCTTGAGGTAGTCAACATGAATAACGGCTACCTGCGCGAACTCTGGCAGCCGCGCTATTTCGTTTTCCACCGCAGAAACAATCCTTGATGCTTCTGCTTCTCGGTTTGCCGCCGATTCGTCGTTGAGCCGGCCATTTATGACGACGATCGAGACCTGATGCGCGGTCGACTTGACTTCGACTTCCTTTCCCTTGTAACCGGCAGCGGTGGACGCCGCCCGTTGCAGCCCGGGAATCACGAGCGATTGCCGCTTTGTGACTTCCAGATCGGACATTGTGTCCGCAGACCATGTGGATGAAGCATTGAACATGGCTATCAACCCAACCATGCCAGCGACTATGAGCGTATTTTTCATGGGATCTTTCTGTTGAGACTGGTTTGTCCGTGGAGGCAAGGACGCCGGATCGCCCGAACTACCGCCTTGCGGAAATTGATTGCGCGTCGACGAAGATCGGCCGCAGTCAACCGTGTGAAAAGGAGCATGAAGCATCCCTCAGATGTCGTGTTGATTCAAATCAATCTATCAGGCGATAGTTCGCAAAAGAATTTCATGCCTGGTGAATTTGCACTGCGGCGGGAGAGAAAGCACTGAAGCGTCAAATGCAATACCCCCGGCAGATGGCTGTTTCACGGTCCATGGTCATGGACCGGTACATACCGCAGTTCATCGGGGTTGCGAGAATGAGCCAGCTTAATGCTTGAACCGCCTGCATGGGGCGATTGCTCCGGGCGTATGACGAGCTTGTTGCTCATGAGGGCAAACATCCGCACAACTTCGTGCTTTGTAGTTTGGTCGCATCCTTGCGCGGTGTCTGGATCGTCTTGTGCATTTCCAGCCGACTCTCGCAACGACCGGGATGGCTCACTTAAAAATCATAGTAGGCAATCGCAGCGGGTCCCGGGTTGGGTTCGGCTGCAATCGGCGACGCCATCAGTGGCGCAGCGTCGATCTGGCCGTAGCGTTGGGCTGCTTCGCTGTCTGCCGCGCCAACCGGCCATGAAAAATGGGCGTTGGTGATGGTGTAAACGGCATCGTTATCTGTCAACGTCATCGCCGACACACCCAGCACCAGACAGGTCCAGCCGATCCACGCCAGCAGGTGCCAGTAAGTCCGGCCAAAGCCGCGTTTGGTAGGTATGGTTGTTTTCCTGGTCATGATTTTTACTCCCTGGATAAATACGTGCTGAAAACGCTGGATCACCAGCGCGTCCACTTCGGTGGCGAACGTTTTTTCTGTGGTGATCCAACAAGCCTTGATGCTAGGGCGCGCGATGGGCACTGAATATCCCCAGTTTTAGCGGTGGCCCGCTGGCGCTGACGCGGCAAGTGAAAACCTTCTGGCTATTTTGGCCATGGCAGCCAAGCTATTCTTTTCCCGCGCCAATCGCATTTTCAGGAGTCTTCCCCCGTAAAACCGCTGATGCGCGCGGCCAGGGACGCTCTCTGCGCCGACAGATTGCATGATGCAAACGCAGTAACGAGGTGCTAGGACGGCATGTAAAAAATACCCAAAACGCCCAGACCGATGACTTTGCAGGCCTGCGATCGGGTGTGCGCGGGCAGGGCGCAAAATAGAGCCCATGAAACCACCCAAGCGACTGCAATCCCTGATCGAAGAAGGCCTGATCGACACCGTGGTGCGTCAGCTCATGAGTGGTAAAGAGGCGATGGTTTATGTCGTGCGCGTGGGCGATGAGACGCGCTGCGCCAAGGTCTACAAGGAAGCGACCGAACGCAGCTTTCGGCAGGCTGTGGACTACACCGAAAACCGCAAGGTGAAAAACAGCCGCCAGGCGCGTGCGATGGCCAAGGGAACGAAGTTTGGACGGCAGGCGCAAGAAGCGGCGTGGCAAAGCGCTGAGGTCGATGCGCTGTATCGCCTGGCCGCAGCCGGCGTACGCGTGCCCAGGCCCTATAACTTTTGCGACGGCGTGTTGCTGATGGAGCTGGTCACCGACGCGCACGGCGACGCCGCGCCGAGGCTCAACGATGTGCAGTTCACGGCTGAAGACGCACGCCGGCACCACGCCACCCTGATCAAAGAAGTGGTTCGCATGCTCTGCGCCGGTGTCGTGCACGGCGACTTGTCGGAGTTCAACATCCTGGTCGCGGCGGATGGCCCCGTCATCATCGATCTGCCGCAAGCCATCGACGCCGCCGGCAATAACCACGCCAAACGCATGCTGCTGCGCGACGTCGACAACCTGCGGAACTTCTTCGGTGGCTTTGCGCCGGAGTTGCTGCTGACCGATTTCGGACTGGAAATCTGGAGCCTGTATGAGCGCGGCGTGCTTCTGACCGACAGCGTACTCACGGGCCGCTTCGCCCGCAAGCTGGGCGCGGTCGATGTAGGCAGCGTGATCCGCGAGATCGACGATGCGCGGGCCGAAGAAGCCGCCCGGCGCGTGCGGATGCAGGTGGCGGGGTGATAGACCGGGTGGCGATCGCGGCGGACTAACGCTGTCTCAGCGCCGCGCTTGAGACCACAATTCCGCCCACGATCAGCAAGAACGCCAGCGCGTGGTAAATCTGCGGTAACTCCCCCAGAAACGCCGCAGACAGAAGCGCCGCGAACAGCGGTGTGAGGTTGGCGAAAAAACCAGCCATCGCCGGCCCTACGCGCTGCACGCCGATGCCCCAGCAGCGATAGGCAATCACTGCCGGTCCGACAGCAACGTACAGCAGCGCGGCGGCCAGCGGCCAGCTCCACACGATGCGGGCATCGGTCAGCGCCCACTCGCCGCCGGCAAAAAGGCCTGACCAGCCCAGACCGAAAATAATCTGGGCCATCAAAAAGGCAGCCCAGTTGTTGCGAATCTCCGGTGTCTCTTCGGGCTTGGCCGAATTGCTTAAAAGCCAGCTGTAAAAAGCCCAGGCCACCGTGGCGATCAGCACATACACATCGCCGGGCACCAGCCGCACCTGCGCCAACAGCGCCCACTCGCCGCGCGACAGCACCAGCAGCACGCCGGCAATCGACAGCACCGCGCCAGCGATCTGCCGCCTGGATACCCGCTGCGCGAAAAACAGCCACCCGATCGCCAGCATCCACACCGGGCTGCTGGCAGCCACCAGCGTGACATTGAGCGGCGTTGAGGTTTTAAGGGCCAGGTATTGCAGCGCGTTGTAACACCCGACGCCGAGCAGGCCGAGCAGGGCAAAGCGCTTCCAGTGCGGCCAGACGCTCAGCGAGCCGCTGCGACTGAAAACGCCATGCGCCAGGGGCAGCAAAATGACAAAGGCCAGTGCCCAGCGCAAAAAATTAAGCGTCATCGGTGGAACCAGGTCGCCCACGACCCGACCCACAACAGCATTGCCGGCCCAGAGCAAAGGAGGAAGCACCAGCAGCAGTGCAGTGCCGGGGCTCAGGCGTTGACTCATGGGGATGACTTTAACAAGTGCTCAAGGGCGCTGGGGCCCGAACTGTTCAGCACGTACCAGTACGCACTTGCCCGTAGCGCGTATGGCACCGATCATCGTTAACATGACAGGTGCTAAGGATTCTTTCCTGATCTTCAAAAAAACCAAACCGACAACTGGACAACCACTTTATGACCTCCATCACCTCCAAAGCCGTCGTCATCAACCAGCACGGGGGGCCTGAAGAACTCAAGCTCGTCGATGTCACTGTCGGCGAGCCCGGCCCGGGCGAAATCCGCATTCGCCACAAGGCCGTCGGTCTCAATTTCATTGACGTTTATCAGCGCAGCGGGCTGTACCAGCTGCCGATGCCCTTGCAACTGGGCATGGAAGCCTCGGGCATCGTCGAAGCGGTGGGTGAGGGCGTGACACACCTCAAGGCCGGTGATCGCGCCGCTTACGCGAGCCAGCCACCGGGCAGCTACTGCGAAGTGCGGGTCATGCCTGCCAAGTGCGTCTGCAAACTGCCCGACGCGATCAGTTTTGACACCGGCGCTGCCATGATGCTGAAGGGCCTGACGGCGCAGTACCTGCTGCGCCGCACCCAGCCACAGGGCGGTCTGCAAGGCGGTGATTTCATTTTGTTCCACGCCGCAGCCGGTGGCGTCGGGCTGATTGCCTGCCAGTGGGCCAAGGCGATGGGTTTGCAACTGATCGGCACCGCAGGCTCGGACGAAAAATGCGCGCTGGCGAAAGAGCATGGCGCGGCGTATGTCATCAACTACGCGAAGGAAGATTTCGTCGCCCGCGTCAAGGAAATCACGGGCGGCAAAGGTGTGAAGGCTGTGTACGACTCGGTTGGCAAAGACACCTTCGACCGCTCGCTCGATTGCCTGCGTCCTTTCGGACTGATGGCGAGTTTCGGCAATGCCTCCGGCCCGGTCGCGCCGTTTGCGCCCGGCATCCTCGGCCCCAAGGGTTCGCTGTACCTGACGCGCCAGACGCTGTTCAGCCACATCACCACGCGTGAATCAACGCAGGAAATGGCTGACGACCTGTTCGACATGGTCACCAGCGGCAAGGTCAAGATCCGCATCGACCAGCGGTTTGCGCTGGCCGATGTGGCTGAGGCGCATCGCTCGCTGGAAGCGCGCAAGACGACTGGGTGCACGATTTTGACGTTGTAAGGTTTGTAAAGCACCTGGCCGGATGGATTACAGGGCTCAGATGAACTATCCGTCATCCTCGCGCAGGCGGGGATCCAGGTTCTGCCTGAAGTCTCCTCAGCTACGAACTGGATTCCCGCCTTCGCGGGAATGACGGTTTTTCGTAGACGGACACCAGTCTAAAAATTGAAGCCAAATAGGCCTGTAGCCCAGGTAATACGTGCGCAGACAGCTATCAAAACAGGAGCTGCTGTATCTCGTTAAATCTGCTGGTCCAGCACCGAGTGTCGAATCCGGTCGGGTGCCAGCGCGCCGGCTGAGTCCAGAATCGGGTAGGCGATCGAGCAGATGTGCGAGTTGATGCGCTTGAGGTCGCTGATCAAATCGATGTGCAGCGAACTGGTCTCGATGCTCTGCATGGTCTGGTTCGACAGACGCCCCAGGTGCGTGGCGGCATAGGCATGCTCCAGGTCGCGAAAGCGCGCTTTTTCTTCCAGCAGCTTTTGCGCGTCACGCACGTTGCCGTTCAGAAACACGCTCATGCCCAGGCGCAGGTTATCGATCAGCCGCTCGTGCAATTCGATGATCTCGGCCATGCCCGCTTCTGAAAAATTGCGGCCCGGCTTTATCTTCTTGTCTTCGATGTCGATCAGGATGCGCTCGATGATGTCGCCGATCTGCTCCAGGTTGATGGTGAAGCTGATGATGTCGGTCCAGCGCCTGCTTTCTGCTTCGCTCAAGGCCTCACGCGAGATCTTGGTCAGGTAGTACTTGATGGACGAATACAGCTCGTCGACCGTGTCGTCCAGGGCGCGCAGCTGTTCGGCCAGCCGGAGGTCGTTTTTGGTGATGACTTCGAGCATGCCGCGCAGCATGGTTTCCACCACATCGGCCTGGTGCAGTGCTTCGCGGGCAGCACACGAAATCGCCAGTGAGGGCGTGGCAAGCGCCGACGCATCGAGGTGGCGCGGTCGGTTGCCCGCTTGCGCTGCAGCCACTTTCGGCAAGAGTTTCTCGACCCCGCGGGCAACCACCTGGGTGAACCCGATGAACACCACGCCCACCGTGACGTTGAACATCAGGTGAAACATCACCACGACGGTTTGCGGCTCGCCCAGGTAGGGGCGCGCATAGCGCAGCCACAACCCGGCCAGCGGCGCCGCAATCGCAACACCCAGCAGCTTGAAGCCGAGGTTGCCCAGCGGCACTTGCCGCACCTCGATAGGCGAGCGCAGCGTGGTTAAAACCGCCAGCAGGCCGCTGCCCAGGTTGGCGCCCAGCACCAGGCCGAGTGCAACATCGAGCGGAATGACGTTGGAGCCTGCCAGCGCAGCGGTTAACAGCACCGTGGCCAGGCTGGAGTAAGACAGCACCGCCAGACACGCGCCGACGGTGATTTCCAGCAGCAGGTCGCTTGCCAGCGAAGCCAGCAGGCTCCTGACGGCCGCCGATTGCGTCAGCACTGTTGCTGAATCGGTGACCAGCCGCAGCGCCAGCAGCATCAAACCCAGGCCGATCAGAATGCGGCCGAAGCGACCCACGTCGGTTCCCGGCCGCGCAATGAACAGCACGACACCCAAAAAAATGGATAGCGGCGACAGCCACGACAGGTCGAATGAAAAGACTACAGCCATCAGGCTGGTGCCGATGTCGGCGCCCAGCATGACGGCCAGCGCCAGCGGCAGCGTGACCAGACCCTGGCCGACGAAAGACGACACGATGAGCGCCGTGGCGGTGCTTGACTGCACCAGCGCCGTTACCCCCAGCCCCGACACGAGCGCCTTGAACCGGTTGCTGAGGCTGCGCGACAGCACCTGACGCAAGCTGGCGCCGAACACGCGCAGGATGCCGGTGCGCACCATGTGCGTGCCCCAGACGAGGAGGGCAATGGCTGCCAGCAAGTTCAACAGGTGTTTCATAGAGATTGACCTTGAATATACGCTGGCAACCTGCGGCGACACCGGGCCGCTGGTGTCGTGCGCGACCGTCGGCTACTTGCCGCGCCGCACCCGCAACAGCTCGTCAAGGATCAGGCAGACGGCGCCCACGCTGATCGCGCTGTCGGCCACATTGAAGGCCGGGAAATGCCAGCCGGCGACGTGGAAGTCGAGAAAGTCGACCACGTAACCATGCAGCGTACGGTCAATCACGTTGCCGATGGCACCACCCAGAATACAGGCCATGGCGAAGGAGAACAGCTTTTGCCCAGGGTGCGACTTCAGCATCCACACGATGAATATGGCGGCCGCGATACCAATGCCGGTAAAAAACCAGCGCTGCCAGCCGCCAGCCGTCGACAAAAACGAAAAAGCCGCGCCGGTGTTGTGTACCCGAACCACATTGAAAAAACTGGTGACGTAGGTCGCATCGCCCAGGCGGTAGTAACCCAGAATCAGCACCTTGGTGAACTGGTCGGCAATGACCAGCAGCAGCGCCAGGCCCAGCCAGGGCAGCATGCCGCTGGACGATTTAACGAAATTGGTTTTTGCCATGAGGTTGATGAGTCTTGTTGTTATGCAAACTGGCGCAATTCACCTGCGCCAACAAAATTGCTGGTGCAGCGGCCGCAGATCGTCGGATGGGCAGGCTCAACGCCCACATCGCCACGGTAATGCCAGCAACGCTCGCATTTGACATTGGAACTGGCTCTGGCCCTTGTATTCATTGCGCCAGCAGCTACTAATTCAATAGCAGATGTGATGAACACGAATTTCAGATCAACGCCCAGACTGGCCAGTAGCGTGTGGTCGTCCGCGCCGACGGTGAGTGCCACCCGGGCCTGCAGTGACGAGCCGACTTTGCCCTCGGCACGCAAAGTCTCTATGTCTTTGTTCACCGCATCGCGGAGCTCGCGGATGCGTGTCCATTTGACCAGCAGGGCCGCGTCGGCTGGGTCCAGCGCAAGGTAGCCGTCCATGAAGATCGATTCCCTGGTCTGGGCCGGCGTCTTGCCCGCCGCACCCAGCACCGCCCACGCTTCTTCGGCGGTAAAGCTCAGGAATGGCGCCATCAGGCGCAGCATGGCTTGCGTGATTCTCCACAGTGCGGTCTGGGCGCTGCGCCGCGCCAGTGATTTCGGCGCCGTGGTGTAGAGCCGGTCTTTGAGGATGTCGAGGTAGAAGGAACCCAGGTCCTCGCTGCAGTAAATCTGCAGCTTGGCCACCACCGGATGGAATTCATAGACCTCGTAATGCGCCAGGATGTCGGCCTGCAATTGGGCCACGCGGCTCAGGGCGTAGCGGTCAATTTCCAGCATCTGGTCCAAGGGCACGGCGTCTTTGGCTGGGTCAAAGTCGCTCACATTGGCCAGCAGGAACTTGAGCGTGTTGCGGATGCGCCGGTAAGTGTCCACCACGCGCGCCAGGATTTTGTCGTCACCGGCAATGTCGCCCGAATAGTCGCTGGCCGCCACCCACAGGCGGATGATTTCGGCACCGAGTTTTTTCGAGGTCTCCTGCGGATCAACGCCATTGCCCGTGCTCTTGCTCATCTTGTGGCCCTTGCTGTCCACCGTGAAGCCGTGCGTCAGGATGGCTTTGTAAGGCGCGCGGCCGTACATGGCGCAAGCAGTGAGCAGGGAAGAGTGGAACCAGCCGCGGTGCTGGTCGTGTCCTTCCAGGTACAGGTCGGCCTCGGGTCCGCTCTCGTGGCCGCTGCCGGGGTGCGAGCCTTTGAGCACCGTGGTGTGCGTGGTGCCCGAGTCAAACCAGACTTCCAGAATGTCGCTGCTCTTGCTGTAGTGCTCCGCGTCGGCCGCGCCCAGGATGGATTCGGTCGTGGCCTTGCTCCAGGCCTCAATGCCGCCTTGTTGCACCATGTTGGCGGCGAGGTCCAGAATCTCCATGGTGCGCGGATGCAGCTCGCCGCTGTCTTTGTGCAGGAAGAAGGGCAGCGGCACGCCCCAGCTGCGTTGGCGGCTGATGCACCAGTCGGGCCGCCCGGCAATCATGTCGCGCAGCCGGGCCTTGCCGTTTTCGGGGTAAAACGCGGTTTGCTCAATCGCATCCAACGCCAACTGGCGCAGTGTCTTGGGCGCCTTGTCTTTGGTGAAAACGCCCTCGCCCTCGTCCATGCGGAAGAACCATTGGGCCGCTGCGCGGTAGATCACCGGCGTCTTGTGGCGCCAGCAATGCGGGTAGCTGTGGCTGATGTCCGAAGTGGCAAACAGGCGGCCAGCGTCACGCAGTGTGTTGATGATGACCGGACTGGCCTTCCAGATATGCTGCCCGCCAAACAGCGGGAACTCGGGCGCGTAAGCGCCGTTGCCCTGCACCGGGTTCAGGATGTCGTCATAGGCCATGCCGTGCGCCACACAGCTGTTGAAATCTTCCACGCCGTAGGCTGGTGATGAGTGCACCAGGCCGGTGCCGTCATCGGCCGTGGCGTAGTCGGCCAGGTAGATCGGGCTGAAGCGGTCATAACCCGCGTCCACTGCGCTGAGCGGGTGCTTGAAGTTGATACCCGCCAGCGCCTTGCCCTGGGCCGTGGCAATCACGCTGCCGCTGAGCTGGTAGCGCTCCAGACATTTTTCCACCAGGCTCTCGGCTAGCAGCAGCAGGCCGCGCTCCGTATCTACCAGGGCATAGACAAGTTCCGGGTTCAGATTCAGCGCCTGGTTGGCGGGAATGGTCCAGGCCGTGGTGGTCCAGATGACGGCGAACGCGTCTTTGC
>JANNKV010000169.1:0-24050 GCA_031396485.1 Polaromonas sp.
GGTGACGAGTTGCTGGCCGGTCAGGCCGGCGCGTTCGTCGAAGTCGGGCAAGGCGCTGCGCTGGGCGAATTTGTTCCAGGGGCAGATCAGCTGGCAGTCGTCGCAGCCGTAGATGCGGTTGCCGATCAGCGGGCGCAGCTCGAGCGGAATCGGCCCGGCGTGCTCGATCGTCAAATACGAAATGCAGCGCCGCGCGTCCAGCCGATGCGGCGCAATGATGGCTTGCGTCGGGCACACGTCTATGCAGGCGCTGCAACTGCCGCAGTGCGGCGTGACGGGATCGCTGGCGGGCAAAGCCAGGTCCACGTAGATTTCACCCAGAAAAAACATCGAGCCGGCTTCGCGATTCAGCAGCAGCGTGTGCTTGCCGCGCCAGCCCTGCCCGCTTCTGGCGGCCAGTTCGGCTTCAAGCACCGGGGCCGAATCAGTGAAGACGCGGTGGCCCAACTTTTCGACCTGCGCGGCGATTTTTTCGCTCAGCGTTTGCAGGCGGCTGCGCATGACCTTGTGGTAGTCCCGCCCCCGTGCGTACACCGACACGATGCCCTCGGTGGGGCGCTGCAGGCGGCTGAATTCGATGGCCTGCCACGCGTCGCCTGCGGGTGTGGACGCAGGCAGGTAGTCCATGCGCGCCGTGATGACGCTGACGGTGCCGGGAATCAGCTCGGCCGGGCGCGCGCGCTTGAGTCCGTGGGCGGCCATGTATTGCATGTCACCATGAAAACCCGCCGCCAGCCAGGCGAGCAATCCGGGCTCGGCAGACGTCAGGTCCACACCGGCGACGCCAATTTGCGAGAATCCAAGCTCACGCGCCCATGCCTGAATCTGAAAAACCAATTGATGACTGTTAACGACCACCCGCTGATTGTAAAAAACATTGTCTGGCCCGATGAAGCTGCCACGGCTGCCTTCGCGCAGCGTCTGGCTCGCCAACCAGCGATTGACGATGCGCTGATTGAATTGCAGGGCGATCTGGGTGCGGGGAAAACCACGTTTGTGCGGCACCTGCTGGGCGCGCTCGGTGTGCAGGGGCGCATCAAAAGCCCGACCTATGCCGTGGTCGAGCCCTACACCTTGCCCTTTTCAACGCGCTCGGCGTCGGGATTGAACATCTGGCATTTTGATTTTTTTCGCTTCAACGACCCCCGGGAATGGGAAGAAGCCGGCTTTCGCGATATTTTTGCCAGCACCGGCTTGAAGCTGGTGGAGTGGCCTGACAAGGCCGGCGACCATTTACCGCCGCCTGATTTGCTGATGGCAATTGAAGTGTTGCCCGATGAGTCACGGACGGTGACGTTGACGGCCCGCACGGCCACCGGCGAGGCGCTGCTGGCATGAGTGACCCACTCAATCGACCCAACCGGCGCAGCGCCCTTCAGTTCGGCGCCGTCGTGCTGATGCTGGGCACGCAGCACATTGCGCGCGGCGCGACGATCGTGGCGGTGCGCGTCTGGCCGTCCAAAGACTACACACGGCTGACGATCGAATCGGACGGCGAGATAAAAACCAGACAGCTTTTCATCCCCGAGCCGCCGCGGCTGGCAGTCGATATTGAAGGCATCGACCTGATACCGGCGCTGCGCGAACTGGTGGCCAAGGTGAAAGCCGACGACCCGTATATCTCGGGCATTCGCGTCGGGCAAAACGCGCCGGGGGTGGTGCGCCTGGTGATTGATCTGAAGCGGCCGATGTCGCCGCAGGTGTTCACGCTGCCGCCGGTTGCGGCGTACCAGCATCGGCTGGTACTTGACCTGTACCCGGCGCAGGCTGCAGACCCGCTGGAGGCGTTGATTGCAGAGCGCCTGGCTGAAAAGCCGGCGGAAAGGCCGGCAAATGGCAGTGCTGACGTTCCGGTTCCCGCGGTGCCCGACCCACTCGGCGACTTGATTGCGCGACAGGCTGGCAAAGTGCCACCTGCTGGTACAGCACCGCCGGGAGCGTCGCCTGAGAAGGAAACGGGTCCGGTCATTGCCGGCAGAGACGGAAAGGGCAAAGACAAGGCGAAAGGGAAAACAGACCGCCTCGTTATCGTGGCACTCGACCCTGGCCACGGGGGTGAAGACCCGGGCGCGATCGGACCCGGTGGCACGCGCGAGAAAGACGTGGTGCTGCAGATTGCGCTGCGCCTGCGCGACCGCATCAACCAGCAACCCAACATGCGCGCATTCCTCACACGCGACGCCGATTTTTTTGTGCCACTCAACACCCGCGTGCAAAAGGCGCGCCGCGTGCAGGCCGACCTGTTCATCAGCATTCATGCCGACGCGTTTTTCACCGCACGGCCACAGGGCGCCAGCGTATTTGCGCTCAGCGACAAGGGCGCTTCCAGCAGCGCCGCACGCTGGATGGCCGACAAGGAAAATTCGGCCGATCTGGTGGGCGGCATCAATGCCAAAGCCAAAGACGCGCAGGTGCAACGCGCCCTGCTTGACATGAGCACCACCGCACAGATCAACGACAGCCTGAAACTCGGCAGCGCCATGCTGGGTGAGATTGGCAGCATCGGCAAGCTGCACAAGCCGCGTGTCGAGCAGGCCGGCTTCGCGGTGCTCAAAGCGCCCGATATTCCGAGTGTTCTTGTTGAAACAGCCTTTATCAGCAACCCGGATGAAGAAGCGCGGCTGCGCAGTGACGACTATCAGATCCAGTTGTCTGATGCGTTGATGCGCGGCATCTCACGTTACTTCGCAAAAAATCCGCCGCTGGCACGCAACCGCGCGCTGTAAATATTCGCGCGGGCATTCTCGGCCATTGCGTTCGATGGCTGACCCGCGTAAAAGCACAAGCCCACACGGTGCGATGACGTTCTCCTACAGTTTTCGGAAGAACTCCGGTCTAGTGTTTAGTTGCGGGTAAAGGGATGCGATGCCACGAGCCACTACGTTGATACATTGATACGTTGTCATGTCGTTGAGGCATCAGCGCAACGCCAAATTACCTGAAACTTAAAACTGGAAGGTGATAACCATGAATGCGAAACTTTTGATCCCAGCCGCTGTTGTTGGCCTGATAACTCTGGCTGGTTGCAGCACCAGCCCGACCAATGCGCAAATTGGAACAGGTGCCGGCGCTGTGATTGGCGGCGTCGCCGGCAACGCAGTTTTCGGCAACACATTAGGCACTGTGGGCGGTGCCGCTGCAGGCGCGCTGATCGGCAACGAGGTTGGCAAGAAACGGTAGTTTCTTCGGCGACGGGCCTGGCGCGGGACCGAGAGCTTCGGCTACGCCGACGCCTGGCAGATACCGACGCAAAAATTACGGTCTGTTCATCAGTCGATTCAATCGGTTGGGGATTTTCCAGCGTGTCAACAAGCGGCTGGCACGTCATATCTGATGATCAACCAAAGGCGCACGGCGTTTGCGCCACCCTCGCCGCGACTTTTCCGCCGGTGGGAGGCGCGCAACCCCGACGCATGATGCAAAGGCTGGCGCTTGCCACCGCATGCGCGAGCAACTGGCGTGCAGCCGTGTCTTTCAGCGGCCTAAGAAGTCTGGCTGCAGGACCGATGACCTGGTCATCAGTCGCTGCGCCGGTATCAGGTTGAACCCTCAACCAGGCTGCCAGAAAACCGGCGAGAAAACAATCGCCCGCACCGACGGTGTCCACAACCTTCACAGGAGCAGTTTCGCGCGCATGCCAGCGCCGGCCATCATGCGCAAGCAGATAGGCGCCCTCCTCACCCAGAGTCAAGAGAACCAGCCGGGCGCCAGTCACCTCCAGCACGTGTTGCGCCCGGGCCAGCGCATCGGCACCGGGCACCGCGAGATTGTCCAGGTCTTCGTCGCTGACTTTGACCACGTGGGCGATCTGCATCGCTTCCTGGACATTACGCCGGTAGGCCTCTTTGTCTGGCATGACTGAAGGGCGCAGGTTGGCGTCCACCACAACGACCTTGCCTGCATCGCGCTGCGCACGCAACCACGGCAGGTAATGCACAGCGTCATCAGGAGCCAGGGCCAATGCGCCGGTGCACACGATGCTCAGCGAAGCTTCGTTACAGCACGATGCATTGAGCTGATCAGCCGTGATGGCGCGGTCCGCTACGCACTCCCGATAGAAAGCGTAGTCAGGGTGGCCCGATTCATCCAGACCCACCACAGCCAGCGAAGTGCTTTCAGTTGCAGGTTGAGCTTGCGCGAGCTGAACGCCATCCTCGGCCAACGCGGCTGCCAGTTTCCGGCCAAAGCGATCGCGCGACAACGGGTTCAG
Organism: Polaromonas sp.; assembly: GCA_031396485.1. GTDB lineage: Bacteria > Pseudomonadota > Gammaproteobacteria > Burkholderiales > Burkholderiaceae_C > Polaromonas. The sequence goes on from JANNKV010000169.1 coordinate 4,211, forward strand.
GTACAGAACCCCAACACCCTGCTTTGCCAGTGCACGCGTGAGATTGAATACTGCGCCGCCAAGGCAAGGCTCATACTTTCCATCCGGCTGAACTATCAGATCGATCAGCGCTTCACCGGCGGTTGCGACGAGCACTGATAGCCTAGGGTTTTCCATGATATTAGGGTTATCCATAAGTAAAACAACTTGATTTAGTAACTCCATCGCCACTATAGTTTCTCCACACCCCTTCAACATGGGTGCTTTCCCGAAGCTATTCGGCACACCGCCAAACTATCCACCAAGGAGACAACGCTCATGAAAAAAATTACTGCCCTATTGATGCTTTCAGGCCTGACCGTAGCGTCTGCATCAGTGCTCGCGGCTGGCGAGCCAGTCATCGGTTTGATCACCAAGACTGAAACCAATCCTTTCTTCGTCAAAATGAAAATTGGCGCTGAGGCTGAAGCCAAAAAACTGGGCGCCAAGCTGCTGACTGCAGCGGGCAAGTCTGACGGGGATACCGCTGGACAGATCACAGCCCTTGAGAATATGGCGGCTGCTGGCGCCAAAACGATCCTGATCACGCCGAGCGGTGACGCGATCGGTCCCACAGTCAAGAAATTGCAGGGCAAGGGCGTGCAGGTGATCGCGCTGGACAGCCCCTTCGAAGGTGCCGACGCCTTGTTCGCCACCGACAACTACAAGGCCGGCGTGCTGATTGGCGAATATGCCAAGGCAGCCATGGCCGGCAAGCCCGCAAAAATTGCCATGCTCGATCTGTTCCCCGGCCACCCCGTCGGCGCACAGCGTCACAACGGATTCATGAAGGGGTTCGGTCTGCCCGCAGCGGATGCCAAGTCCAACGAACTGTCAAAAGACGCCGCGGTGGTCTGCATGGCCGACAGCTTTGGCGACCAGGCCAAGGGCCAAACCGCCATGGAAAACTGCCTGCAGAAAAACCCGGACATTAACCTGGTCTACACCATCAACGAGCCTGCCGCGGCAGGTGCCTTCAACGCGCTCAAAAAAGCCGGCAAGGAAAAAGGCGTGACGATTGTTTCGGTGGACGGAGGCTGCAGGGGCGTCAAGAACACCGCTGACGGGATGATCTCTGCCACTTCCCAGCAGTACCCGCTGAAAATGGCGGCTCTAGGCGTGGCGGCAGGCGTTGACTACGCCAAGGCAGGCAAGAAGTCTTCAGGCTATACCGACACCGGCGTGACGCTGATTTCTGCCAAAGCGGTTAAAGGCGTCGACAGCAAAGACACCAAGACAGGCCTTGATCTGTGCTGGGGCGACAAGTAAGTAAACCAGAGACTCACCCGGGGATCGGGTGCGAAACATCGAAAAAACCTCGACTGACGCACCCTTCCCGCCCTTCCTGATTCATTGAAGGTCCATCAAGCCATGAATACTCCTTCACGCCACATCCCGTGGGGCGCCCTGGGTCCCTGGCTGGCCCTGCTGGCCACCTGCATCTTCTTTGCCACCCAGTCGGACCGTTTTCTGACCGGCGAAAACCTGTCACTCGTTCTTCAGCAGGTCATGGTGGTCGGTGTTCTCGCCATCGGCCAGACGCTGATCATTCTGACGGCCGGCATTGATCTGTCGTGCGGGATGGTGATGGCGCTGGGCAGCATGGTGATGACCAAATTCGCCGTCGACTATGGTATCAATCCCTACCTTGCCATTGTCTGCGGCCTGGCCGTCACCACCGCTTTTGGCCTGCTCAACGGCCTGCTGGTGACCCGGGTCAAGCTACCGCCGTTCATCGTGACGCTCGGCACCTTGAATATCGCCTTCGCGATCACCCAGATTTATTCAGGCGCCCAGGTCGTTCAAAACCTGCCGGGCGAGATGACGGCGCTGGGCAACACGTTCAATCTGGGTAGCACAGAGGTCAGCCTGGGTACCGTCACGATGATTGTTCTGTACGGGCTCGCCTGGTTTGTGCTGCGCGACACCGCGCCGGGTCGACATCTGTACGCAGTCGGCAACAACCCGGAAGCGGCGCGCCTGACTGGCATTCGCGTCGATCGGGTACTGGTTGTGGTGTATGCGCTGGCGGGTCTTTTCTACGGCATTGCAGCGCTGTTGTCGGTAGCCCGTACCGGTGTCGGCGACCCGAATGCAGGACAAACCGAAAACCTCGACGCCATCACCGCCGTCGTGCTGGGCGGAACCAGCCTGTTTGGCGGACGCGGCATTATTCTGGGTTCGCTGGTCGGTGCGGTTATTGTGGGCGTGTTCCGCAATGGCCTGACGTTGATGGGCGTTGCCTCTGTCTATCAAACACTGATCACCGGCATTCTGGTCATTCTGGCGGTTGCTGCCGACCAGATGTCACGCAAGGGAGCACGCTGATGGCTACCTCTGACTCATCCCCGCTCATCATGCAGGCCAGGGGCATCGTCAAACGCTACGGTCAGGTCACTGCCCTGGACGGTACTGATTTCGAACTGAGGGCTGGCGAAATTCTTGCCGTAATCGGCGATAACGGCGCGGGCAAATCGTCCTTGATCAAGGCCCTGTCGGGAGCTACGGTGCCCGACGAAGGTGAACTGCTGCTCGATGGCAAGCCAGTGCGCTTCAGGTCACCCATCGATGCACGCCGCGCCGGTATTGAGACGGTCTATCAGGACCTCGCGGTGGCTCCTGCCATGAGTATTGCCGAGAACCTTTTTCTCGGTCGAGAGATCATCAAGCCCGGCATTCTCGCGAAATGGCTACAGCTGCTTGATAAAAAACAGATGCTGCAACAGGCGGTCGCGCGCATGCAGGAACTTAAAGTCGGTATCCGTTCCATGACCCAGGCGGTTGAAACGCTGTCTGGCGGTCAGCGGCAGTGCGTTGCTGTCGCGCGCGCCGCGGCGTTTGCACAGCACGTCGTGATCATGGACGAGCCGACGGCTGCGCTGGGTGTCAAGGAAGGCAATATGGTGCTGGAACTGATTCGTCGGGTACGCGACAAGGGCCTGCCGGTCATTTTGATCAGTCACAACATGCCGCATGTATTTGAAATAGCAGACCGCATTCATATCCAGCGACTCGGGCGACGCGCGGCGGTGGTTAATCCGAAAGTCATCAGCATGAGCGACACTGTGGCCGTGATGACCGGCGCCAAGACGGTGGAAGAGTTGCCAGCCGCCTGTCTTGCCTGAAACTCGTCATGCTTAAAGGAATCAATCCCCTGCTCACCCCGGAATTACTCAAGCTGCTGATGGAAATGGGCCATGACGATTCCGTCGTGATAGCCGATGCCAATTTCACCGCGATGAGCATTGCGGCGGGTAAACCGGTACTGCGCTTGCCTGGGACAGGCATGGTCCAGGCCGTACAGGCCATCAATTCGTTACTGCCACTGGCCGCAGATGTGGACTACCCCGTCTCGTTCATGCAGGTCACTGGCACGCACAGTCCGTACCTGTCTGAGTTGCAGCGTGACGTGCTGGACAGTCTGACGCCCGACCTGATGCCAGGCCAGAGGGCCGAACCGCTGGACCGATTCGAGTTTTACGACCGTGCGCGTACTGCCTACGCAGTGATCCTGACCGGCGAACGGCAGCCCTTTGGAAACTTCATATTGCGCAAGGGCGTCATCGGTGAAAGTCTTCGTCCATGACAGCAAGCGCCACTGCTCTCTCTGCAATATCTCCCGTGCTGCTGCGGCCTCGCGGCTCCAACCATGTGGGCATGCGCGCCTTCAACGAGCGCGTGGTGCTGCAGGCCATCCGGCTCAACGGCAGCCTGCCCAAAGCCGACCTGGCCCGCCTGACCGGGCTGACCGCGCAAACCATCGGCCTGATCACGACGCGGCTTGAAGAAGACGATCTGTTGATTCGCCATGACCGTGTGCGGGGGCGCATCGGACAGCCTTCAGTCCCCCTGGCATTGAACCCGGATGGTGCTTTTTCGGTGGGCATCAAGATTGGCCGGCGCAGCACTGACTGGCTGCTGGTGGATTTCACCGGACAAGTGCGCCAGCGGCTGTCGGTGACCTATGCTTTTCCGGATGCAGGCACCCTGATTCCGTTGATTGGCCAGCACCTGCGTACCCTGCGCGACCACCTCGGCGCACTGGCGCCCCGCCTGGTGGGTGTAGGCGTGGCTGCACCGCTTCAGTTTGGCGGCTGGCACCGCATGCTGGGCTTGTCAGATGCTGAATCGGACGCCTGGAACCGCCTGGACCTCAGTGCCGAAGTGCAGGCCATGACAGATCTGCCGGTAAGTTTCGCCAAAGACACCTCGGCAGCCTGCGTAGCGGAGCTGGTCGCCGGCCGTGGACGGGATATGAAGAGTTTCCTGTACCTTTTTGTAGATACCTTCGTGGGCGGTGGGTTGGTCATTGATTCGCGGCCGCATGCAGGGATTCACTGCAATGCGGGCGCGGTAGCATCGCTGCCACTAGAGGTCGCGCATGACACCGTCCGCATGCCACCGCAGCTTGTCAGCCAGGCCTCACTGTGGGAGCTGGAACAGTCTTTCAAGGCGCGCGGGCTCGACTCAACCGCCGCATACGACGAACGCGCAATGGAGCCACCGTTTGCCGATGACACCGAAGCCTGGGTAACCAGTGCCGCCACGGCGTTGGCCCACAGCATCGTCAGCGCCACAGCCTTGCTGGATATTGACGCAGTCGTCATGGATGGCTCGTTCTGCAGACCTTTGCTGCAGCGCCTGATAGCGAGCACCCGACAAGCCCTGGATCGCTACAACTGGGAAGGTCTGTGGCCTGCGCAGATCATTGCAGGCAGTATTGGTTCCGATGCGAGAGCCCTTGGCGGCGCCATGCTGCCCCTGCATGCCAACTTTGCACCAGACCGCGACCTGTTCCTGAAGGTCAGCAATTAGCGCGCTGGAGCAGTAGCACCTCTCGGTCGGGCCCAGCTTTAAACCTGAGCCGCTTTTCTTTTTGCTTTCCAGGCGCCAACAATGACAAAAAGACCAGGGATCAGAATCATGGCCCAGATAATCTTCTCGAGATTGGCCTTCACAAAAGGAACGTTGCCGAAAAGATAGCCTGCGGTCACGATACTCCCGACCCACAGGAAGGCCCCGCCGATGTTGTAAAACGTGAATTTGCTGCGGGTCATTTCCGAGACGCCCGCCACAAAGGGTGCAAATGTTCGCAGGAAGGGCATGAAGCGGGCAGCGACCACGGTGATGCCGCCGTAGCGCTCGTAGAACGCGTGAGCCTGGTTGAATGCGGCCTTGTTGAAAAACCTCGACTGTTCCCACTTGAACACTTTAGGGCCGAAGTACCTTCCAATCGAGTAATTGCACTGATCGCCGAGCACAGCAGCGACAAACAACAAGCCCATCGCGAGGGGATAGTTCATCAGCCCCACACCGCACATCGCGCCGACGACAAAAAGTAGCGAGTCCCCTGGTAAAAACGGCATGACAACGACGCCGGTCTCAACAAAAATGATGAGGAACAGCAATGCGTAGACCCAGACTCCGTAGTTGAGGACAAACGCTTCCAGATGTTTGTCGATGTGAATGATGAAATCGAACAAAAAGGCGATGATTTCCATAGCGCCAGATTATCGCTGGCCTTAAAAACCCCCGGGCAAGGCCGGAATCAGACAGCGCAGTACTTTTCCTGAATTTCCGCATTGGCCAGCAGCTCCGCTGCATCGCCGTGGTGCACGATCTGGCCTTGGTCAAGAATGTAAGCCCGGTCAGAAATTGACAAAGCACGCTCCACGTTCTGCTCAACCAGCAAAATGGTGGTGCCCTGCTGCTTCATGCGGGTAAACAGCGCAAACATCTCTTCCACCAGCAAGGGCATGATGCCTTCGGAAGGTTCGTCCAGCAAGATCATCCGTGGTTTTGCCATCATGGCCCGCGCGATTGCCAGCATCTGTTGCTCGCCGCCGGAAAGGGAAGTCCCGTCCTGACCCAGCCGCTCCTTCAGGCGCGGAAAGGTTTGCGAAATTTCGTCGATCATCGCGTCCATCTCTCCTCGGCGAGGACTCGCAATCAGCCCAAGCTGCAGGTTCTCAAGAACACTGAGGCCCGCAACGATTCGGCGTTCTTCAGGGACATACGCCAGTCCGTGATGAAAGCGTTCGTGAGGCGATCGACCTAGCAAGTCGTTACCGTCGAAAGTCACTTTTCCGCTGCACTTTTCCAGCAGACCCATGATGGTGCGCAGCGTCGTCGTTTTTCCGGCGCCGTTGCGGCCCATCAAGGTGACAATTTCACCGCGCTTCACCTCGAAACTCAGGCCCTGCACGACATGGCTGTGGTCATACCACGCGTTGAGTTGTTCAACTTTCAGCATGATGACCTCTTAGCTCTGACCGAGATAGACACGTTTGACTTCAGCATTGTTGCGAATCTCCTCAGGGCTTCCCTCAGCCAGCAACTCGCCATGGTGCAGCACAATCAGCCGGCGACACAACCCCATCACGAGCTTCATTTTGTGCTCGACCAGAATGACCGTGCGCTCCGCTGCGAGCTGTTTGATCAAGCCCATCATCACCGCACTTTCCTGCGGCGACATGCCTGCAGTGGGCTCATCCATCAGGAGAAGTTTGGGGTCGCAGGCCAATGCCATGGCTACTTCCAGCGAACGCTGCTGACCGTGTGCCAGGTCACCCGCCAGTTTGTTGCGGCTGTCCGTCAGGCCGACACGCTGCATCAATGCATCGGCACGCTCGATCAATTCACGGTAGGCACTGCGTGCCCGAAAAATCTGGAACCTCGTGGCCTGCATCTGCAAGGCAACGCGTACGTTTTCATGGGCGCTGAGCTGCTTGAAAACATTGGTAATCTGAAAACTCTTGGCGATCCCGATACGTGCAAACGCATGGGGCGCCAGCCCCGTGATGTCACGACCTTCAAACAGCACCTGCCCCTGGCTGGGTGGAACTCCACCGCTGATCAGATTGAAAAACGTGCTCTTGCCCGCGCCGTTGGGACCAATGATGGCGGTTAGTTCACCGGGCATGAACGACACATTGATGTTGTTCAGTGCCTGAAACTTACCGAAAAAGCGCGATGCGCCCTTGACCTCAAGAATGGGAACGCTGCTCATGACACGCTGCTTTGCCTGCGCACCCAACGCTCCATCTGATGGACCAGCGTGCCCCATATTCCTTTCGGAAAAAACAGTACGAACACCATAAACACGATGCCTACGGCGCCCATCCAGTAACGCGTCAGGTTGGTCACCACGTCCTCAAGGTATAGGAAAACCGCCGCCCCGACGAAGGGACCGAAGAACGTCCCCATACCGCCCAGCAGACACATCATCACGGCCTGACCTGACTGCAGGTAGTGCAGCGAATCAATCGGGACAATGGAAAGATGCAGCGCACGCAGCGCGCCAGCCAAGCCGCAGATGCCCGCTGACAGCACAAAAACCAGCAGCTTGGCCCGTGCCACGTCATAACCGCAAGCCACGGCCCGCTTTTCGTTTTCGCGAATCGCTTCGATCACTGCGCCGAATGGCGACTGGAGAACTCGCGACACAAACCACAGCGCCAACGCGACAAAAACGAAAATCACGTAGTACTTGTTGAGCGGGTTCATGAAGTCAATGCTGAAACCTGGCAGGTTGATGCTTTCGACGCGCACGCCGCGCAGTCCGTTCTCCCCGCCCGTCCAGACTTCGGCCTTGTAGAAGACGTAGTAAACGATCTGCGCCAGCGCCAGTGTGACCATCGAAAAATAAATTCCGCGTGTACGGATGGCTAAAAAACCAAGAATCAAGCCGGCCACACACGACGACGCCACCCCCACCATAATGGCTGCCCACCACGGCCAGCCCGCATGCACGATGGTCATGCCCGCCAGATAGGAGCCCACGCCCAGAAACGCGGCGTGACCAAATGACAACAGGCCGGTGTAACCAAACAGCAGGTTAAACCCTACCGCATAGAGCCCAAAGATCAGGATGTTGACCGACAGCGCGTCATACGGCATCAGAAACGGAAAGATCAGCAAGAACAACAGCGCGGTGGCAACCCGGTGCTGCCGCGCCAGAAGAAACAGGGAGATGATGGAACTTTTCATTGCATTTAGTGATTCAATTCATCAACCCGGCTTTGCCGAAAAAACCTTGCGGCCGGATCAGCAAAACGACCGCCATCAGCACAAAAATAGAAAGCTCGGCATAGGCCGGCGCCACCAGCGAAGTCATGGCGAACACCACGCCGACCAACAAACCGGCCACCACCGCACCAGGCAATGAGCCCATGCCGCCAACCACCGTGACGACAAACGATTCAGCAAGAATCGGGATGCCCATTTCAGGATTCACCGCCCGTGTTGGCGCTGCCAGCAAGCCAGAGAGCCCTGCGATTGCGGTGCCTATGCCAAAGACCATCCACCATACTTTGGCGATGTCCATACCCAGCACCTTGACAATCTCTGGGTCACGCGAGCCGGCACGGATGATCAGACCGTAACGCGTCTTTTCGATAAACAGCCACAGCCCCAGAACGATGACGGCTGTGGCGGCGATCAGGAACAGGCGGTAGAGAGGGAAGTGGCCAAATCCCAAAAACACCGCACCTCTCAACTCGGCTGGAGTTGAGGAGGGCATGCCTTCGATGCCGAAGGCAAACCGCATCACGTCAATCATCACGTATGACAAGCCAAATGTCAGCAGCAACGGATAGTCGATCCCTCGTCCGTAAAGCGGGCGAACCAGAAAGCGCTCACACAGCAGACCGATGGCCCCGGTGGCCAGCGGCACCAGCAGCAGGCTGAACCAGAAGCTCCCCGTCAAGGCCATGCTGTAAACACCCAGGAAAGCACCAACCATGAAGAACGCACCATGTGCAAAGTTCACCACGGTCAGCATGCCAAAGATCAGGGACAAGCCAATGGCCAGGAGCGCATAAACAGCCCCCAGCGCAATGCCGGTCATCAACTGCAAGGCGAATAACTGAGGGGAAATATCAAACATGGTGGGTCATCTCATCTCAGCTCAGGTCGAAACCTTATGACCCATCTCTTCGCAGGTGCGCAGATTCTTTTCTTCCGCTTTCTCGATCGCCAGTACGTTGAACACGTCGTATTTGTCCTTCATGTTCTTTGACTTTGACTCAATAATCACCACCGACTGCACCGACTGGTGGTCGCATTTTCGATAGGACTGGTCGCCCTTGTACCAGTCGTAACGCAACTGTCGCAAGGCAATGCTGACTTTCAGCGATTCAGTGGATTTCGCTTCGCGCACAGCCTGCAACACGCTGCGCACGCCGGCGTAGCCCATTGCGCCGTAGTCCGAGGGAACGCTTCCGTTGTGAGCTTTGCGGAACTTGTCATTGAAGGCCTTCGCAGAAGGAATTTTGTCTTCCATGCCCCAGTAATAAGAGGTGCCTCCCAATACGCCGTCGAAAACATCGGCGCCGCCAGCCAGGCGTGCGGTGTACAGCAGCACCGGCGAAATGATCTTCATGCTGGATTTCAAACCAAAATCAGTCGCCTGCTTGATTGCGTTCAGTTGGTCCCGTCCGAAGTTGTTCATAACCAGGATGTCAGGCTTGAGCGACTGAATGCGCGGCAGGAAGGCCGAGAAATCAGCCGTGCCCAGCGGGTGACGGATGTCGGCCAGCATCTGCGCTCCCATCGCCTGCCCTGCGCGTTGAAAGCCGCGCACCATTTCATTGCCGTAAGCGTAGTCGGCCGTCAAATACACGATCTTCTTGCCGAACTTGGGAAACGCATAGCGCGCCACGGCACCGGCCGTGAGGTGCGGCGTCATCGCCTCATGGAAGGTGTACAGGCTCCAGTCCTTCACCTCATTGATAGCATCGGATTGGCTGATGGAGTTGAAAAGAACTTTTCGATCACGACACACCGCGTTGATAGACAGCTGGGTAGCCGCAGAGAGGGAGCCAACCACAAAATCAATCTTGTCTTTCTCGATTAACTCCAGCGTCCGGGTAGCGGCTTCCCCCGGGTTCAGCTTGTCGTCCCGTACCAGCAACTCAGCCTTGCGGCCATTGAAGCCGCCGGACTCGTTGAATTCCTTGACGGCCAGTTCGGCGCACCGCACCTGGTCCTGGGCCTCCGCAGAAAAAGCGCCTGTGAGCGGCACCGGAAAACCGATCTTGATATTCGCGGTTTGCGCCCGGGCGATATTAAACAGCGACGGCACGGCGGCAACTGCAGCTCCACCGACAATGATGGATCGGCGGCCTGCACTAAAAGGCTTGGAATCGGCGGTCATGGTTTGTCTCCAGGTAGTTTCGGGATTGATAAAAAACTCAGGCTTGCTCGAACTCAACAAACTTTTGCAGCGGTGTTGCAGAAAGATCAATCGCCGTTTCCAGCATCATGGTGCGGGCCACAGGGCCGGCACCCCACTCGCTCTGTGCTTGCATGCGGTCGCCCAATGCGCGCGCGCGGCGGACTGCAGCACTTGCAGGTGCAAGGCGCTTCTGCTCGAATGCCTGCAAGGCCTTCGGTGTTGCCCCGTGTTCTGCAATCAGGTCCGTCAAAGCCATGGCATCTTCTGCCGCTTTGGTAACGCCCATGCCGACATGCGGCCGGGCCACGAAAGCTGCATCGCCCATCAGCGCGACACGGCCAAAAGCGATCTTTGAACTGCTGCAGTCATAAATGGGTTGCAGAAAGGGCTGCCGGGTTTTCTCCAGCACCTCGGCAAACTGAGGAGCCAGCAATTCACGGGCTACCCGCCGCACCGCGCTGACGTGTTGCAACGCCACCTTGTTAGGCGGTATGCCAAGCGGATAGCCAATGCCTTCCGAATCGGTCAGCAACGCCTGCAACTCGTCTTCACCGGAAGTCGGCCGGTACCAGACAAAGTTATAGCGACGCTGCCCGGCCGCGATCGAATTCCCCGCGCCCGCCACCGGGTAGCCAATGATCAGCTCCCCCGGCGGAACACTGAAACCAAAACTATTGAACAGGGTAGTCAAGGTATGAGCGGACAGAACGGATTCATCGCAAACACCACGCCAGGCGACGTAACCAGCATATTCAGCCTGCACGTCGGGGGCGAGCTGGGCGCGCACCGCTGACCGAATACCGTCAGAGGCAATCACCAGGTCAGCGTCAAAGCTCCTGCCATCCTCACACAGCACCGTCACACCGTTGCCTTGCTCCCTGATGTGCTTGACCGAAGCACCGTGCAAATAGCGACGTGAATCAAACCCGGCCAGCAGCAAGGCATAGAGGCGGCTCCAGGAGCTGAGTACCTGCGGCACTTTGGTCTGTTCAAGAACAGAACCATCTTTACCCAGCACGATACGATCGCTGACACTCACGCCCAGCGACACATCCATCTTCACGCCACAGCGCTCCATGGCTGCGACCAGCAGACTGTGAGTGACAATTCCCGCGCCGCGGCCATCGAGCGAGCCCAATGCTTTCTCTAGCACCGTAACGTCATGGCCAGCGCGGCTCAACATGTTTGCGGCCAGCAGTCCGCCCAGCGAGCCACCAACCACGGTAATTTTCGCCATCAGGCACTGGCCCCGGCAAGCTTTCTGTCAAATGCGGCCTTCTCTTCTGCCGGATAGTTCAACTCGATTACCAGGCCGCAAGGGTCATCGAGAAACAGCTGATGAAGTCCGATGGCTGGCACCGTGCGTTCACGGCACGCCACTCCGACACGCTTTAGATGCGCCAGCATGCCTTCCAGCCCGGTCGCCATCAGCGCGATGTGATCCACCGCCCCGGTTCCGTGCAGAGACGAAACATCCCGGTCTCCAAGGTAGCGCTTCAAGCCTTCCGGATCATTCTTGTCGATGCCAATCACATGCACCATGGCATTGGCCACCTGCGCATGGTCGCCGTTGTAGAGCCAAAGCCCGGGAAACGGAAACGGCGGACGCGGTCCAACTGTCAAACCCAACACGGTTTCATAAAACACCCGTGTCGCATCAAGGTCTGTGGTGCGGATTGAGAAATGGTTTAGTGCGTAGGCCATGAATGCAGTTCCTCATTTGGCGGGGAATTTCGCGTGGAATTTGAGCGCGCTTGGTTATGCTGATTTTTCGAAGATTTTTCGTGCGCCGCAAGTCTGCCGGTGCTTATAGAAGAAGCGCCTGTACGCTTTCTTGCGGGCTGCAGTATCTGGTCAAGAGAAAGCAGATAGCTGCATACGCGATCCCGAATGTAGAGATCGTCAATGACGGTGGTATCACCATCAGCCGGCGCGTGTCCATAGACCCAGCGACGCATACCCATGTAAAAAATGCCGCCATGAAGGCCCATCAGCAATTCAAGCTCGCGCGGCGTCGGTTTGCCGCGACTGGTATTGCGCCTGAATCTGCGGCTCTCACGGACCAGACGCGGGAAGAGCTTGACCTCCAGCATCGAGAAATAATGCTCGGTGATGTAGCGGTCACTCAGTCCTGAAAAAATAAAAATGCGGACCCAGTCCCGCTCAAGAATGACTTTGGCGTAGGCAATATAAAACCGCGTGAGCTTGGTTTGCACATCAAGAGTCCTGTCATCCAGCAACACTTCCCACTCCGCTCTCCAGCGGCCCTCGAACAGCTCGGCATAGACCCGCTCGATAAGCGCCTGCTTGGTCGGAAAGTAGTGGTAGAGCAAAGTGTGCGTGATGCCCAGGTCGCGGGCGAGATCGCGAAGCTGACCATCCAGCCCGTGTTCTGAAAAAAAACGGATCGCTCCCTCAACAATCAGTCGCTCGCGCGCAAGTGGCAGGAGGCGTCGCCGCGGGGAGCTGATCGCGCTCAGGGAGAGACTTTCAGGGTTTTTCCGGATGGCTGGCATCGAAGGCCCGGTTGATAGTTGCTTCTAATTTAGCGCTTGGTCAATAAGCGTAAATCAGGACAAACCCCAAGCCGGACCCGTTGCACAGCACATGGCCCCGAGCAAGCAATTGAACAAGGCATCGACATGGAACTTCAAGGTAGCGTGACGATACCCGCCGCACCAGAACAAGTCTGGGAGGGTCTCAATGATCCGGAGGTGTTGAGGGCGTGCATTCCCGGCTGCGAGGAAGTGCGTCAGATTTCGGCGCAGGAAATGCTTGCCCGGATCATGCTGAAACTGGGACCCGTGCGGGCCAATTTTGTCGGGAAGGTGCTGATGACCGATATACGGGCGCCCCACGGCTACACACTGAACTTTGAAGGCTCTGGCGGCAGCGCCGGCTTTGCTCGAGGAAGTTCAGTGATTGCCTTGAGTTCCACACCGGAGGGCACGCTGCTGGACTACACGGCGCAGGCGTCGGTGGCCGGGAAGCTGGGCCAGATCGGCGGGCGCCTGATGGATGCTTCCGCGCGGCAGCTGGCAGACCGTTTCTTCGTCGCCTTCAAGGCACATCTCACCGAATCGGCAGCCGAAGGACAAACGGTTGCTGTTGTACCGACATCAACTTCGGAACGTTTTCCCGTCATTGGGCAGGCTGCCGGCAGGGGCCCACTCTCACCGGGTGCAAACTGGTTTGAAAATGAAAGACCGCGGTTACTGTGGTTTTTTGCGGGCGTGGCCGCCACAGCCATCGGAGTGTGGATGGGTGCGCACTGGCTGCGCTGAAGTCGATCTGAGCAGTTCCACTTCCAGAGGTCTATCGAAATGAAAGCTCCCGCGTTTGCCTACGCCAGGCCCAAACGAATCGCTGAAGTACTCAACTTGCTGGAAAAGCACGGCGACGAAGCCCGCCTGCTGGCAGGGGGCCAGACGCTGCTGGCCACGCTGAACATGCGCCTGTCCGAACCAGCCCTGTTGATCGACATGCAGTCGGTTCACGAGCTCAAAGGGCTGAGCGTGAACGGCAGTAGCCTGCGTATCGGCGCGATGGTCACCCACAGCCAAATCGAAAGTTCGCCTTTGGTCGCGCAGCATGCGCCGTTGCTAGGACGGGCCGCGCCGCACATCGCCCACCGCGCCATCCGCAATCTGGGCACTTTTGGTGGCTCGATCGCCTATGGCGACCCCGCCGCCGAATGGCCTGCCTGCCTGCTGGCGCTGGAAGGGACGGTCGTTGCGCGCAGCCTTCAAGGTGAGCGGCGCATCGCGGCGAATGATTTTTTTACAGGCTTGTACACGACGGCTCTGGCGACCAACGAGGTCATCATTGCCTGCGAACTGCCGGTAGCCACGCGTGCGCATCGCTTCGCGTTCGACGAACTGGTACGCCGCCACGGCGACTACGCGGTTGTGGGGCTCGCTGCGGCGGGCCGATGGAACGATGGCACGCTCGAGCAGCTGCGACTGGCGTGGATTGGGGTGGGAAGCCGGCCGTTTCGTTCCACGACAACCGAGCAATTGCTGCAAGGCCAGCCCGTGACTGAAGAACTGCTTGCTCAGGCAATAAAGGGGTTGCACGCCGAATTGCAACCTGAATCCGACCTGGCCCACAGCGTAGCAGCCAAGCGGCACCTGGCCGGCGTGATGCTCAGGCGATGCATGACCGCGCTACGCGACCAGACCTCACCCGTCAGCTCAGAGACCGTCTGACCCACGACTCAAGGAAAACCATGGCTTACCAGAAACAGACCCCGGATGATCTGGCGACCGGCGCGCAGTCAGTCAACATCACGGTGAACGGCCAATGCAGCCAGCACCAAGTGCAACCCCGAACCCATCTGGTCGACTTTCTGCGCGAGGGCCTCGGCCTCAAGGGCGCCCACCTCGGCTGCGAACACGGCGTGTGCGGCGCCTGCACTGTGCAACTCGATGGTCAGGTCGTTCGTGGCTGCCTGGTGCTGGCGGTGCAGGCTGATGGGCGCGCCGTGACTACTGTTGAAGGCCTGAGCGACAGCGGTGTCATCCGCGCGCTACAGCAGGCTTTTGTCAGGCACAACGCGTTGCAATGCGGTTTTTGCACGTCGGGCATGCTGATGGCTGCGCACGAGCTGATTGAAACGCAGCCGGACGCGAACCGCCAGCAGGTGCGTGAATGGATTTCAGGCAACTACTGCCGGTGCACTGGCTACCAGGCCATCGTCGATGCGGTTTGCGATGTGTTGGCGCAGCGTAAAGTCTCGCCGATCGAAGGAGCGTCCGCATGAACGCGCCCGACAGTCGCCAACTCTCCGAATTGCTGCAACGAGCCGAAGCCCCGAACACGCCTTTGTCTCCGCACACCGTGCAGCCGCTGGCCACCCCGCTGCAGGACGCACGCCACATCGGCCAGTCCATACCGCGCCCCAACATCGAACGCTTGACCGAAGGCCGCGGCCAGTATGTCGATGATCTGGAATTGCCACGAATGGCGCATGTGGTGTTCTGGCGCTCGCCAGTCGCGCATGCCCGCATCACCCGTATCGAGCGCGACTTTGCGCGCCTGATGCCCGGCGTGCTGGCGGTGTACGACGGCACCGATCTGGCTACCGTCTGCAAACCGTGGGTCGCCACACTCACTCATTTGGCCGGCCTTCGCTCAGCGCCGCAGTATCCGATGGCCATAGGCCGCGCCTGCTGGCAAGGGGAGCCGGTAGTGGCCGTGATCGCCAACACCCGCGCCGAAGCCGAAGACGCGTTGCAGTATGTGCAGGTAGAGTGGGAAGACCTGCCCGCCGCGCTGGACATGAACACGGCGCTTGATCCGTCCACACCGGTGATTCACCCCGAGCTCGGCGACAACCTGTGCTTCACCCGCAGCCTCGACACCGGCGGCGTGGACGAAGCCTTTGCCCGCGCCGACGTCGTGGCCGAGGCCACCTTCGACTTTGGCCGCCACACCGGCGTCACGCTGGAGCCGCGCTGCCAGATTGCCGACTACAACCCGGCCAGCGGCCAGCTCACGGTTTATCACTCGCAGCAGGCCCCGCACATGATGCAAGACCTGTACGCGCGCCAGTTCGATCTGCCTGAAAGCCACGTGCGCGTGATCTGCAAAGACGTGGGCGGCTCGTTCGGCATCAAGGTACACGCCTACCCCGACGACTTCGCCACGGTCGCCATCGCGGTGCTGCTCAAGCGCCCTGTCAAGTTCGTCGCCGACCGGCTGGAGTCGTTCGTCAGCGACATCCACGCTAGAGAACACCGCATCAAGGGCCGCATCGCTGCCAGCAAGGAGGGCGAGATACTCGCTTTCGAGATTGACGACGTCACCGGCATTGGCCCTTTTTCAATGTTCCCGCGCACCAGCGGCATTGAAGGCAACCAGGTTGTCAACCTGACGGGCGGTCCCTACAAACACCAGGCCTACCGCGCCAAACTCAATGTGGTGTTTCTCAACAAGACACCGACCTGCCAATACCGCGGCGTCGGCCATCCGATAGCCTGCGCCGTCACCGAAGGGCTGGTGGACCTGGCCGCCGCCAAGCTCGGTATGGACCCGCTTGAATTCCGCAAGCGCAACGTGATTCCCGATGACGCCTACCCGGCCACGGGCGCTTCCGGCATCAAACTCGAAGTGCTGTCTCACGAAGCCTGCCTGCGCAAAATAGAAACGCTGATGGACTACCCGGCGCTGCTTGCAGAGCGGGCTGCCTTGCGTGCCAAAGGCGTTTACCGCGGCATCGGTTTCGCCACACTGATCGAGCTAACCAACCCCGGCGCCGCTTTTTACGGCGTAGGTGGCGCAAGAATTTCGGCGCAAGACGGCGCCACGGCCCGGCTGGAGCCCGGCGGCGGCGTAGCCGTGATGGTCAGCGTCGGCGAGCAGGGTCAGGGCACCGAAGCCATCTTTGCCCAGATCGCCGCCGATGCGGTGGGCGTACCGATGAGCGCGGTGCGGCTTGTCACCGGCGACACCGAAACCGTGCCCTACGGCGGCGGCACCTGGGCGTCGCGCGGCGCCGGAATTGGCGGTGAGGCCGTGCTGCAAGCCGGACTGGCCCTGCGTGCCAATATCCTCAAGGTAGCCGAAGCGATTTTGAAACGTGACGTTCTTACCCTTTCACTGTTCGATGGCGTCGTGACCGATGCCGTCACCGGCGAAGCCCTGCTGCCGCTGCACGAACTCGGCCGAGTCGCCTACTACCGTCCCGACACCCTGCCCCCCGGTTTCACCCCCGAGTTGATGGTGACGCGCCACTACGCGCAGCGCGACTACCCTTTCATCTTCACCAACGGCGTGCAGGCGTCTTACGTTGAAGTCGATACAGAAACGGGCTTTGTGAAGCTGCTCAAACACTGGGCCGTCGAAGACTGCGGCCGCGTCATCAACCCGATGCTGGTCGACGAACAAATTCGCGGCGCCATCGTGCAGGGCATTGGCGGCGCCCTGTTTGAAGAGTGCCTGTACGACGACGCCGGCCTGATGACCAACGGCAACATGGCCGACTACCTCGTGCCCATGGCCGCCGAAATGCCCGACATCGTGGTAGCGCACGTCGAGACACCGACGCGCAGTTCGATGCTGGGCGCCAAGGGCGCTGGCGAGGCGGGCACCGCCGGTGCGCCCGGGGCAGTGGTCAACGCGATCAACGATGCGTTGCGGCCGCTGAACGCCGAGGTCTGGTCACAGCCGGTAACCCCGGAGAAAATACTTCGGGCATTGGGGCATATTTGAGCGCGCGCGACAACGATACAGTCGAGGGGACTGCGGGTAACCCGTTGCTCGAGTGCATCGCTGCTCCTCTAAGAGCTACCTACAAAATCGAAGATGGACTGCACTTCCGCGATAGTGGTATCAAACCATTCGACACCAGGAACATTTTCCCTCCATTTGCCACGCGCCTTCAGTACGTTATGCGCTGCCAGTTCGGTTGGGCCAACGCGATTTACTTGCCATCGCCCGAGAATAATAGGGTTGTCGAAAGAAGCTGATCCCTTGCATTGTTGCGCGACGCGCTCCTCCACATTACATATAGTCTTGCCAATCTTGATTGGAAATGGTTGATTCGCACTAACCAAAGGAGGGAAGCTAAATGCATAAATCCAACCCTCAAATTCAGCGGCTTCTTCATCGCCATCAGCCAGGGCTGATTCTTCCAGTTCAACGTCTGAGATGTCATCTGCCGTCTTCGCACGGTAAACACCCCCGCCAACTCTGACAAACGTCTCCAAGTCTTTAGCTATAAAAGAAACAAAGAACTTCACAATTGAGTGAACAGGCTCCACTCGTTCAGATTGCGCTTTTTTGACCCTTATCTGCTGCTGTTCAGGCGTCAGATATTTGTCAATTACACGCTGAGCCAGATCGGTGAGCCTGAACTCATCACCGGAAACTACCTCTGTCATTAGCTGCACCTCTGCAAGAACCGTGTAGCGCCCAAACTTGTAGCAAAAAGGCCGAGTAGGTTCGAATTGGATTTCCATACTAAGTCAGACCTTTGCGCAATGGGCAGGATATTACCGGTGAGTGAAAGTCGGATTTCAGTCTCTGACAAGTGCCCCTGCGGGGCCATTCACCAATTCCAATTGTGTCAATTTTGGTGCCTTGGTGCTGGCCAGCTTATCTTGAGTTAAGTTCACTTCCAGTCTTTCTAGGGCACTGACAGATTCTAGGAGTTTCTAGTCTCTAGTAAGGTCGGAGCCAGCCAGATGAAATCACTATCCCACCTAAAATAATCGCGTGCACGCAACCCCCTCCCCTCGCCGCCCTATCCTCGAACTTCCCGACGAGCTGATCAGCCAGATCGCTGCGGGTGAAGTGGTCGAACGGCCCGCGTCGGTCGTGCGCGAACTGCTCGACAACGCGCTGGACGCAGGCGCGACACAGATCACCGTGCGTCTGCAGGCCGGCGGCGTGCGCCTGATTGGGGTGGAAGACGACGGCGTTGGCATTGCGCGCGAGGAACTGGGCATTGCCCTCAAACGCCATGCCACCAGCAAGATTTCTTCACTGCAAGACCTGGAAGCCGTGAACACCATGGGCTTTCGGGGCGAGGCGCTGGCGGCTATCAATTCGATTGCGGACATGAGTTTGATCTCACGCATCGCCGACGCCGACCATGCGTGGCAGCTCGACGGCCGCACGGGGGAGCTACAGCCCGCTGCACGGGCACGCGGCACCACCGTCGAAGTGCGCGAGCTGTTTTACGCCACGCCGGCGCGCCGCAAATTTCTGAAAACCGATGCGACCGAGCTGGCGCACTGCATTGAAGCCGTGCGGCGTCATGCGCTGGTGCGGCCCGACGTGGGTTTCGCCATCTGGCATGAGGGCAAGCTGGTCGAGCAGTGGCGCGCCTGCACCGGCCCCGCAGCGCATACCCAGCGGCTGGCTGACGTGCTGGGAGCTGAGTTTGCCGACCAGTCGATTGATGTGCTCTATGAAAGCTCAGCGCGGCGCGCCGATGGCTTGCCGGCGGTACGCGTATGGGGCCGCGCCGGCATTCCCGATGCAGCCCGGTCGCGGGCCGACCAGCAGTTTGCGTATGTCAATGGCCGCCATGTGCGCGACAAGGTGCTGACCCACGCGGCGCGCAGCGCCTACCAGGACGTGCTACACGGCCACAGGCAGCCGGTCTATGTGCTGTTCGTCGAGATTGATCCGGCGCGCGTCGATGTCAACGTGCACCCGACCAAGATCGAAGTGCGTTTTCGGGACAGCCGCGAAGTGCATCAGGCAGTGCACCACGCCACCAACAATGCGCTGGCGCTGCCCCGATCCGGTGCAGGGGCGAACGAGCCCGCCAACAGCGAAGTCATGGCGAAATCGCCCGACTTCGAGTTTCTTAAGCAAAACAAGCCTCCAGCCCAGGTGGAATGGGCGCAACCAGCTATTAATTTCATAGCGTCCAGCGGTAACCGGGTTTCTGACTTTGAAGCGCTGTGGCCAGCGTGGAAAGGTGCCAGTGGCAACGCAGGCCCGGTGATGGCAACCACCGCAGCGGGCGGCGACGCAGCGGCTGGCCACCACACGGGCAGCGCCGATCTGCAAGGCGCTGCAGCGCATAGCGACTGGCCGCTGGGCCGGGCCGTTGCCCAGTTGCAGGGCATCTACATCCTCGCCGAAAACTCACAGGGTCTGGTCATCGTCGACATGCACGCGGCGCACGAA
>JANNKV010000174.1:0-4951 GCA_031396485.1 Polaromonas sp.
GCGCGGGCAATGGCGTCCTCACTGCCGGCGATGGTGCGCACGCTCGCCGGCTTTGAGGCGCAATTGGGCGTGCGCCTGTTCAACCGCACCACGCGCCGGCTGTCGCTGACCGAGGAAGGCCGGCGCCACCTGCAGAGCTGCCGTCAGCTGCTGGCGTCGCTGGCAGACGCCGAAGCTGCGCTGTCGGCCGAAGCGGGCGAACCGGCCGGCCACCTGACCATCACGGCGCCCATGCTGTTCGGGCAGATGCATGTCGCGCCCGCGGTGACCCGCTTTGTGCAAAAGTACCCGCAGATGCGCTGCAGCGTGGTGCTGCACGACCGGGTGGTCAATCTGCTGGAAGAAGGCATTGACGTGGGTGTCCGCATTGGTGTGCTGGAAGATTCCACGCTCATTGCACAGTCGGTAGGCCACATCCGGCGGCTGGTGGTTGCCAGCCCGGCCTTCCTGAAGCGTAACGGCGTGCCGGGCCACCCGAAAGATCTGCTGGCGGCCAACTGCGTGCGTGTGACCGACCATGCACCCGGCTGGGGGCCGTTCAACGACCGCGGGCGGTCCCTTCGCCTGAACGTCAGCGGCAATCTGGAGTTCAACCAGATCGCGCCGGCGATTGCCGCTTGTGTCGCGGGCGCCGGCTTTGGCCAGTTTTTCTCTTACCAGGTGGCGCCGTTTTTACAAAGCAGACAGTTGCGAGCGGTACTGGCTGATTTTGAGCCGGCCACCCGCCCCATCCACGTCGTGTATCCGCACGCGCGGCTGCTGCCGATGCGCAGCCGGGTGTTCATCGAGTGGATCAAGAGCGAGCTCAGCGGGTTTGCGCGCTGATGCGGCGCGACATCGGCCTGGAACGGCGTGAAACGGCCTGGAACCGTCTGGAACCGTCTGGAACCGTCTGGAACGGCATTCTCCAAGCAAAAAAGGCTTCTAGCCCAGGCAAATACTGCGCAGGCAGCTACTATTTTAATAGCATCAAGATAACAAATCCAGCTCGGGCGGGGTGAACATGGTACGCAGCGTGTTGGTGAAATGCGGCCGGGCCCGGTCGCTCCACCTGGTGTGGCGTACAGCCAGCCATCGCTCGGACGCGAGTGTTTCCTGACTCACCAGGTCATAGCAGGCAAACGACGCCGGGCCGTGGTCGTGGTTCAGAAAGCGGCTGGCGCGCACACAGCCAGGCACACGCGCCAGGCCGGGCATGTGCTCGGTGTCGTACCAGCGGGCGATCTCTTCGGCCCAGCCGGTTTCGGGATCGGTTTCAACGACGTAGTGAAACTTTGGCGGCTGGCCGATCGATGCGCCTGGCACGTCGAACACACGGGACAGCCGCGACGCCGCTATATCGGTCGCCTCGGGGAACGAGACGCCGAAAATGTCTTCGACGATAGCCAGGTCGCTGGCATCCAGCAGGCCCGGCAGCGGCAGCTCCAGGTACAGATACAAAGCAACCGGCGCGTTGGCTACAAAGCAGCGCAGCCGGGCGTTGGCCAGTGAAGGAATAGCCCCCAGCCAGTCGCGAAAATTCTCAACACCCTCCAGCGCGTCGGCTGCAACGGCTGCCTTGACAAGTACGACATCTGTGGGGAGCGCCATGGTCAATGTCCGATCTCTAGGGCCACCAAAAAGCGGGACACCATGTTGTACGCAGCGATCGTTACCGTCAAGTCGATCATGGCCTGCGCGTCGAAATGCGCCTGCACCGACTCGAAAAGCGCCGCGGGCACCTCGATGTCGCGCGTCATCGCATCGGTGAGCAACAGCACACTTCGCTCGCGGCCGGTAAAACTCGCAGCCAGCGGCTCCTCGCGCAGCGCCTCAATGATTTCATCGCTGACCCCGGCAGCTTTCGCATGCGGCACATGCGCGTCGAACTCGTAAGAAGCCCGGTTCAGCACCGCCACGCGAAGAATTACCAGCTCCCGAATATCCGCTGGCAGGCTGCTGCGGTTGCGCACCGCCGTCAACAATTGCTCCCAGCCCTGGGCGATTGGCGGGCTGTTCAGCAGCACCTGGTAGAGCGGCGACACGCGGCCGCGCTCGGCGGCAATACCGGCTTCGATGCGGGCCAGCTCGGGGCGGGTCCCCGGCGGGATGGGTGCGATTCTCATGCGGCGTTCACTCCGGCTTGATGTTTTTCGTTTTGATCACGCGGCCCCACTTGGCGGTGTCGTTCTTCAGCAAGGTGGCCAGTTCGGCCGGGCTGGACGGAGCGGGCTCGGCACCCGACGCCATCAACTTCGCGGCCACCGCTTCGTTGGTGAGCGTGCGGCGCAGCGCCTGGTTGATGCGTTCAATATCAAAGGCAGGTGTAGCCCGGGCTGCAAAAATCGCGTACCAGTTGTCGGAATCAACGCCGGCAATGCCCATTTCCTGAAACGTTTTTACGTCCGGCAGCAGCGGGTGGCGTTTGGTGGCGGCAATACCGATGGGTTTGAGTTTGCCGGCCTTGATGAAACCGATGAGCCCGGGAATGTCGCCGAAAAATCCGTCCACATGACCGGCCACCACATCGGTTATCGCTGGCGCCGCACCCTTGTACGGCACATGCAGCAATTTCGCCTTGCTGGCGTCGGCCAGCAATTCCATCGCCAGATGCGGCACGCTGCCGATTCCCGACGACGCCATCGTCGCGCCTTTGGCCTGCTGCTTCGTGTTGGCGACAAATTCTGCGCCGGTGTTGGCCGGGTTGGCGGGGTTGACCACCAGCAGCTCAACGTTATTGACGACCAGCGAAATTGGCGCGAGGTCTTTGACCGGGTCGTAGGGCAGCTTGTCATACAGCGGCGGATTGATGGCCACCGCACCGACACTGGTCAGCCACAGCGTCTGGCCATCGGGCACGGCACGCGCGACGAAGTCCGCCGCAATCGCGCCGTTGGCACCGGCCTTGTTCTCGACGATGACCTGATGGCCCAGCTCTTTGCCGAGCTGGTCACCGATAGTGCGGGCGACAAAATCGACCGGCCCGCCGGAGGGGAAAGCCACTACCAGCTTCGTGACTTTCCCCTGTGCCAGCGCGGGCAGGCTGGTCACCAGCGCAGAAGCGGCCAGCAATGCGAGCGCGCTGCGGCGAATGAGATTTTGTGTTTTCATTTTTTCCTTCTTTTAGTCACAACGAACTGACATGCCACCGTCTACGACGATCTCCGTGCCGGTGATGAACCGCGCCTCATCCGAAGCCAGAAACAGCGCCGCATTGGCCGTGTCGCGTCCGTCGCCCATGAAGGGCAGCGGAATGCGCGCCTGCCGCTGCGCCAGCAAGGCCGCCACGTCACCGCTCGCACGCTGTTTGGCCAGCCGCACATCGACCATCGGCGTGTAGAGCTGCCCGGGCACGACGGTGTTGACCCGGATACCGCGCTTGGCATATTGCAGCGCCACCACACGCGAAAACTGAATCACGCCGGCCTTGGTCGATGCATAGGCCACCTGTGCCGAACCGGTGAAGCGGATGCCGGATGTCGATGAGATGTTGACGATGGCCCCAACGCCCTGCGCTTCCATCACGGGCAGCACATGCTTGCAGCCGAGGAAGACGCTTTTGAGGTTGTGGTCGATCTGCGCGTCCCAGACCTCTTCGCTCATCTCAACCGGCCCGCCCGCCGCCGACCCACCGACGTTGTTGACCAGTACGTCGATACGGCCAAACCGCGCCAGGCATTGCGCCACCACGTCGGCGACCGCCGTGGATTGCGTGACATCGCACACCGCCGCTTCAATCTCGCCGTCGGCCTCATTCACCAGGCGCACGGTGTCCAGCATGCGATCCATGTCGCGATCAATCGCAAACACCTTCGCGCCTTCTTGCGCGAAGCGCACGGCAATCGCCCGCCCGTTGCCCCAGCCCGGACCGACAGAGCCCGCGCCCATGACCAGTGCCACTTTGCCCTATAGACGGCCACTCATGCGTCGAACCGGTAAAAGCGCTGCGGGTTGCCGACCAGCAGGGCTTCCAGCGCGACCGGCGTCGGTGCGATCTGCGCGGGCGCATCGACCAGCACGCCGTCGTCGGGCACATGGTGATGGTTGGGGTGCGGCCAGTCGGTGCCCCAGAAGCAGCGATCGGGGAAATCAGCGACCAGCCGGCGCGCCAAGGCGATGCCGTCAGCGTAAGGTGGGGCTTTTGCAATGCGGTCAATGCCGCTGACTTTCACGTAAAAGCGCGGGTCTTCTATCAGCGTGCACAGCGCGCGGAAGTCAGCATGGTTTTCGCCCAGCGACGCATCGACCCGGCCCATGTGGTCGATCACAAGCGGCACGGCCGAATATTTGAGCAGCGGGGACAGTTCATAAATCGCCTGGCCGTCAAAGTGAATCTGCAAATGCAGGCCGAACGGCGCCAGCCGCTGCGTCAGCGCCATCACCTGCTGCACCGACGCGCCCTGCCCCTGGTACACGCCGAAGTGAAAACGCACGCCGCGAAAACCGGCGCCTTTCAGCCGCTGAAGTTCGGCGTCCGGCACATCGTGCGGCACCAGCGCCACCCCCAGGTAGCGGCCACCGCCAGCCGCAATCGCGTCTTCGACCACCGAAATGTCAAAGCCATGCACCAGCGACTGCACGATCACGCAGCGCGTCACGCCCAGATGGCGGTGCAAGGCAAACAGCGTTTCTTTGGGTGCATCGACCGGGGTGATCTTGCTGTCCGGCGAAAACGGAAAAGCCGCCGCCGGGCCGAAAACATGCACGTGCGCATCGCAGGCGCCGGCCGGCAGCTGCAACGTGGGCCGCGACGGCGCAGGATTGAAAGTGGCGACAGGTGGGGACATGGCAAGCGGAGTTGGGTAAGCAACAAGGGTGCCCTGCACTGTATCAATACTTGGACAAGTTCAGCGTTTCTTTCGTTAAACGGCCGGCAGCCCACGAATTGAATAGGCAGGGCGCTATCATTTCCGCAAGAAAGTCCCTGCGCCCTACCTGATCATGACCTTGCAGGCATGCTTGGGGAGTGCTG
>JANNKV010000177.1:0-28134 GCA_031396485.1 Polaromonas sp.
CGGCTCTGCAGGCGCGCCGTGCGCAGCCAGATAAGCCGGCGAGGCACACAAAATGCCATCGGACGACGCAATCGGCCTCGCAATCAGGTTGCCGTCGAAGTCGTCGCCGCGCCCCATCAAGGTCAGGTCGTAGTCTTCGACCGGCGGCACCGGCGACGAGTCGGCATGGATGTCGAGTACCACCTTGGGATAGCGCCGGCCAAATTCAGCCACCAGCGGGCCCAGTACATGCACGCCGAAAATCGGCGGCGTAAGGATGCGGATGACGCCCGACATTTCCTGCGCATGGGCCTGCGCAGCCGCATGCGCTTCATCGATGTCGTTGAGGATGTGGCGGACACGTGCCAGGTAGGCAATGCCCGCGTCGGTGAGCGCCAGGCGCCGGGTGGTGCGCTGCAGCAGGCGCACACCCAGATGGTCTTCCAGGTCGCCCACCAGCCGCGTGACCACGGCCGATGACAGGTCGAATTTGCGCGCCGCCGCGGCAAAACTGCCATCGTCGACCACCTGTTGAAAAACGCGTATCGACTGAAGCCGGTCCATGGGTTTTCCCCTAAATTCAAGCCTCATTATTGCTGTTTTGACAGCAATGCATTGTCTGGATGCTTGTTTTTCTCGTGAATCGAGCGGAATACAGTCAATGCATCGATGAGCCAGGCCAGCAGAGCGGGGGCACTCAAAGGCTCAAACGGAGACGCAAGGGACGGTCAGGAATCAAAGGCCGCCAAGCCCCGATTGTTCATTCACCGTGAAAAGGAACCTGCATCATGAATTCAAAATTTATCGCTTCTGCCGTTCTGGCCGCTGCTGCGTTGACCTCGGTCGCAGCTTCAGCTGAAACCTTCAACCCCTACCTGTGGGACCAGATGAAGGCGCCCGCGACGAAGACTCGCGCAGCGGTCAAGGCCGAACTGCTCCAGGCGCCGAAGGACGCATCCGCCACGACCGCGCCATCGGCTTACCACGGCGCGGCTGATCCGCAAAAGAGCGGTGCTTCGTCGGCTGAGAAGACCGGCTCCGCGCCGCAGGCCAACGCCCTGTCTGTGAAAACCGGCGGGCAGTAAACCACCGGATCGCGGGCTTCGCGGGCCTGCATGCAACGCGCTAGTTGCTATTAAAGTGATAGCTGCTGGCGCAGGTTTTGTCTGGGCTGGAAGCCTTTTCGGTTGTGGAAGTGGCTGAAAATGGCCAAAAACAGTTGATGGCTGCCCGACCAGCCTGCCGAGTGGTGGCGCCTTGTCTGCAATGTGAAAGTGTTCGCCGGCGATGTATCCGGGAGTTGATCCAGCCGAACCGACCTCCGTACACCGGGTTTTCGTGTGATGAAACGCTATGAAAATAATAGCTGCTTGCGCAGGTATCGCCTGGGCTAGAGGCACTTTTCTCCATGAAATGAGCCAGAACGGGTCCAAAAAAACGCGTGCCAGCGCCGCGTGGGCTGCTGGAGTCGATTGCGGCATGCCGCACCGGAATAATCGCGAGCGTGCGCAGCTCGCTCTGCCCGTCAATCGCCGCGCGCGCATCTGAAACCGATGTAAACCGCGGCGGTATCCACCGGTTTGCTCTGGCGGTGCGTGTCCTGCATCTGCGCCGCGCCATACCACCACGAGCCGCCACGGGTGCGTTTCTCGCTCCCTTCGCCGCTGTCCACCCATTCCCAGGCGTTGCCGCCCATCTCATACAGGCCGTTGACGCCGGCCCGCGTGCTGCCAGCTTCAGCGTGACCTGCGCCGCGCGACGTCACTGCGTTCGTGACGGTGCGCACACGGCCGCAGTCGCCCAGGCAGTTGGCGCCCTGCGGGCTGCCGCCGGTCGGGTAGGCGTAGCTTTTCCCCGTGACAAAACCGGCGGGCGGGTCAGGTCGCCGCTCGGTGTAGGCCGCCTCACCCCATTCGGCATCGGTTGGCAGGCGCTTGCCCGCCCATTGACAAAACGCCTGCGCCTCGCCGTAGGTCACATGCACGGCGGGTTCGTTGTCGCCGCCCGGCTGGCCGAACGGTGACCGCCACGTCCAGCCCTTGCGCTGCTCCCAGCCGGCTTCGAAGGTGCTGCCGCCGCCTGCGCGTTCAGCCGCCGTTTTCAGACCGGTCGCTTCGACGAATTTTTTGAACTGGCCGATCGTGACCTCCGTGCGGTCGATCTCAAACCGGCCCATGGGCTGCATGGCCGTTTGGGCGAAGGCTCCGGCGCAGGCCGCCAGCAGGCCCATCATTGCTGTGACGTTGCGCGGGCTCATTCGGTGCATGGCGGCATTTTCACCGAATCTGCTGCTGCGCGTGGGCCACTGCTCGCGTGCTGATTGACAAGCACGACCAAGCTCTGGAGCATGCATGGCGGCACGCATTTTGCCGAGTTCAGCTTGGAGAAGACGCGCATCGGATTTTCGATTGCCACCACGTCGGCCTGAATGCCTTTCCAAGCTGTTTTATTGATAAAATAGGCCTCTAGCCCAGGTAATACCTGCGCAAGCAGCTATAAAAATCGTAGCGTCTTCAATGAGCGAAGCCGCTTATCTGGGTCGGGTCAGCAGGCGCGGCAGCCGAACCAGAAACTCCAGGAACAGGCGCGTGTGCATCCACGTCAGCAGAATGTTGTCGCGCACATACTTGAAATGTGAAACGCCACCTTCACCGGCGTTGAAGTATTTCACCGGCGCATCGATGTTGACGGGCTTGAGTCCTTCCCAGCACAGGCGCACCGCCACTTCGGGGTCGAAGTCGAAGCGCCGCATCCAGCGGCTTCTCAGCATCACGGCCTGCAGCTCGCGCATCGGGTACACGCGAAAGCCGTAGAGCGAGTCGCCGACGCCCGCGCCCAGCGTTTCCAGATTGGCCCAGCTGTTGGAAATCTTGCGGCCGTTGACACGCAGCGCTGGCGCGCTGGCGTCGAAAACAGGCTTGCCGAGAATGAGCGCGCGCGGCTCGGCGATCGAGCGCGCCATGAAATGCGTGACCAGTTCAGTCGGGTGCTGGCCGTCCGCGTCCATCGTCAGCGCATGGGTGTAGCCCTGCGCTAGCGCCTCAGTGATGCCGCGCAGCACCGCGCTGCCCTTGCCGCCGTTGACCGGCTGCACCAGGACTTTCAGGCCGGCATCCTGCGCGGCCAGTTGCAGCAGAAGCTGCGTGCTTTCATCGGTGCTGCCGTCCACTACCACCCAGACGGGCGACCACTGCGCGCGCACCTGGCGCACCATCTCGACCACCCTGGCGCCGGGGTTGTAGCAGGGAATCAGCACCAGGTGGGTGGAAGACGGATAAGCAGCAGGTGCAGTAACGGTGGCAGTCATGACAAACCGGTTGGCGGGCCTTGCAGGCCGATGGCGCTGTACGCCAACGGCGCGCAGTGCGAATGATAAAATCAAGGAGTCGACCTTGGCTGACAAGTTGCCCCGGCAGCGCGCGTGTTTTGGCACGACGAAAGTCCGCTCATACCTTCTCCGAACACAGGCTCAGTCTAATGGAATCCCCAGCAGCATCTTCCTTTACCGCGGTACCGCAACACGAACTCGAGGCAGAAGTGATTGCGCTGCTGATCAGCGCGCTGAACCTTGAAGTCAAAGCCAGCGAAGTCACGCCCGACACACCGCTGTATGGCGACGGCCTGGGACTCGACTCGATCGACATTCTTGAGATTGCGCTGGCGGTTTCGA
Source organism: Polaromonas sp. (assembly GCA_031396485.1). Taxonomy (GTDB): domain Bacteria; phylum Pseudomonadota; class Gammaproteobacteria; order Burkholderiales; family Burkholderiaceae_C; genus Polaromonas. The sequence goes on from JANNKV010000177.1 coordinate 3,650, forward strand.
AGCGCTACGGTTTCCAGATGCGTTCGGATGACCCGCGCAATGTGGAAAGTTTTGCCTCGATTCGTGCGCTCAGCCTGTACATCGCCCAAGAGCGGACGAAGTAAACCGCATTGTTGCGCGCGCAAGACATGGCTGGATGGTTCAAGGGCGCGCTGATGGTCGCTCTTGTAGCGGGCTATGCGCTGGCGAGCCACTTCGCGCTGATCCTGCCAAACGGCCAGGCAGTCGCTGCTGCCCTCGCCATCGGTGTACCAGCGGTCGCACTGGGTGTTTTTATCTTTCAATGGGTGGCTGGGCGGCTCGCGCGCGACGACGCGCGCTGGCGCAGCGGTCCAGCCGTCAGGTTTTCTGTCGCGGGGCTGGTGGCGGTGTTGCCGATCTCGACTTTCCTGTGGACGGTCTGGCCGCTGATACTGGTCAATGCGCAGGCCCTTTACTTCGCGCAGCATGTGGGGACCAACGCACTGCTGGCCTGGGTGTTTGGCCATACGCTGGCGGCCGGGTCAACCCCGCTGGTGGTGACGTTTGCGCGCATGGTGCATCCGGATCTGCCAGCCGAAATTGAAACCTATGCGCGCAAGGTGACTGTGGCCTGGACCGTATTTTTCCTTTTGACCTGCGCCATTTCAGCGGTTTTGTTTTTCGCCGCGCCGCTGGCGGTTTGGTCGGCCTTTGCCGTGCTGCTTCAGTGGCCGTCGGTCGCAGCTTTCTTTGTCGGTGAATATTTGCTTCGCCGGCGCCTTTTCAGCCAGTTTGACCATGCCAGCCTGAAACAGGGCTTTGACGCCTACAACCAGCACCAGTCGCGCACGCTGCCTGCCTCGGCTTCGAAACCGTGATGGCTGATTCCTTTTCAATGCTTCCCCTGATTGCGTACGCCGATCTGAACAATCCGTTGGCTTACCGGCACGGGTCGGTCATTTCAGCAGCCCAGTACATCACCGACGTGCACTACGGCGCTGAACGGCTTCCCTCATCAAACTACGTGCTGCTGGCGTGCCAGGACCGTTACGCCTTCGCGGTCGGTTTTGGGGCCGCGATGGTGCGTGGCCAGAGCTGCCTGATGCCGTCGACCCACACTGAAGAGCTGATTGCGAGCCTGGCCAGCACCTACGAAGCGCTTTACTGCATGACAGATGACCCCGCCTGCGTCTTTGGCCTGCCGCAGACACAGGTGGGTGACTGGCTGCTCAGCGAAAGGCCGTCACCGGCAAGTCCGCCTAGCGTTCCGCTGATTGCCGCCGGGCACGTCGCCGCCTATGTCTACACGTCGGGCAGCACCGGCCTGCCGGTTGCGCACCCGAAACACTGGGACAAGCTGGTGATCAACGTGCAAAGTGAAGGCGCGCGGCTGGGCATTGTGCCCGGCAGCGGCTACGCCATCGTCGGCACGGTGCCGCCGCAGCACATGTACGGGTTTGAGTCCACCGTTCTGGTGGCGCTGCAAAACGGCGCCGCGTTTGAAGCCGGAAAGCCGTTTTACCCGGCCGATATTGAGCGGGCCATTGCCGGCGTGCCGCGGCCGCGTGCGCTTGTCACAACCCCCTTCCATCTGCGCGCCTGGCTGAGCGAAGTGGCAGGTCCTTCGGCGCTGGATTTACTGGTCAGCGCCACCGCGCCGCTGGCCACGGCGCTGGCAGAAGAAGCCGAACGCAAGACCGGCGCGCGGTTGCTCGAAATTTATGGCAGTACCGAGACCGGACAACTCGCCACCCGGCGTACAACCGAGACTGCAGACTGGACGACTTTTGATGGCATCGTTATCCACCAGACCGAAGCCACGTCCATCGCCAGCGGCGCGCAGGTTGAAGGCCATGTGCCTGTCAACGATGTGCTTGAGCTGAAAAGCGAACGCGTGTTCATTCTGCACGGCCGTACCGCAGACATGGTCAACGTGGCCGGAAAGAGCACCACGCTGGACTACCTGAATCATCAATTGCTGTCGATCGAAGGCGTCGAGGACGGAGCTTTTTTTGTCCAGGGCGTGACGACGGAAGGTACTGGCAATACCACGCGCCTTGCGGCGGTGGTGGTGGCGCCGACACATACCGTCGAAACCTTGCAGACCGAGTTGCGTCGCAAGATTGCGCCAGCCTTCTTGCCCCGACCGCTCAAGCTGGTGACGAGTTTGCCGCGCAACGGCACCAGCAAGTTGCCGCGGGTAGCCCTGCTTGAGCTGATCAAGGTCTCATCCCATGACTGAACCGGGCCCTGTGCCCTGCACGGCTCGTTTCGACATACCGCCGGATCATCCTTGCTTTCCCGGCCATTTCCCTGGCCAGCCTATTTTGCCGGGCGTATTGCTGCTCGAGCGGGTGATGTCTTTGGCTCAGGCCAGCCTGGGGCAGTCGCTGAATGAATGCACCGTTTACAACGTCAAATTTTTGGCCCCTGTCGCTCCGGGGGACGCCCTTGACGTGCAACTGACCAGTACCAATTTAAATGAGTACAAATTCACGGTGCGTATTTCTCAGGCGGAAGGTGCGGATGGCGTGCTTGCCTGCAGTGGTCAATTGCGAACGGTTTCGCCCTGACGCTCAAGCACATGGAACCATCCACGCAGGCGAGCGTCAAAAGCCGGAAAAGCTGGGCTGAACAGGGCGAGCGCGGCAACAGGTTTGCTTTGCAGATGATTGCGTGGATTGCGCTGCATCTGGGTCGGCATCTTTCGCGCTGGGTTTTGGTTCCCGTGGTGGCTTATTTTTATCTATCCTCGCCAAAGGCCCGTCACTCGTCGGCGAAGTTCCTGTCGCGTATTCCCGGGCACAGCCGTGGGGCGGGGGCTGTCTTTCGCCATCTGTATACCTTTGCTGCGGTCACCCTCGACCGCATCTATTTTCTGAATGGCCGACTGGACCTGTTTGAAGTCAATATAGAGGACGAAGACAATCGGGCGCTGGGTACAGCCACGCGCGGGGTCGGTATGTTTTTGATGGGCGCACACATGGGCAGCTTTGAAAGCGTGCGCAGCATCGCGAGGCAGCATCCCGGTCTCAGGATGGTGCTGCTGATGTACGAAGACAATGCTCGTAACATCAAACAACTGCTCAGCGCCATCAATCCGCAAGCGCAACAGGACATCATCGCGCTGGGGCAGCCGAGTGCCATGCTTCAGGTGAGAGACCAGTTGAAGGAAGGCGCGCTGATCGGCGTGCTGTCAGACCGATCAATTGAATCTGCGGGTAATGTTCAGGTGAGTTTTTTGGGGCAGGAAGCCTCTTTTCCGCTTGGCCCGTTTCGCCTGGCGGCCATGTTGAAACATCCGGTCTTTTTCATGGTCGGCATATATCAGGGTGGAAACCGGTACACCATCCACCTGGAGCCGGTGATGGACTTTTCCAGCGTCGGGCCGGCAGACCGCGAGCAGGCCAGCCGGGCGGCCCTGGTCCGTTACGTCCAGTTGATCGAGCAGCATTGCCTGAAGGCGCCTGCCAACTGGTTCAATTTTTTCGATTTCTGGCAAGACGACGACACCTCTTCATGAAGCACTTTTTTACCTTTATTTCTGCCTTTGTACTTGCGCTTGGCTGCGGCGCAAGCGCGCAAGCCAGTGACATCGATATGCCCAGCCTGATGCGCTTGTTTGCGGTCAGCAAACACATCAGGGCTGAATTTGTGGAGCGCAAGTTTCTGCAGATTCTGGATGCGCCGGTGGAATCCAACGGTGAACTCGTTTTTCGGGCGCCCAGCCGGCTTGAAAAACGAACCAGGCTTCCGAAACCCGAAACGCTGATCATCGACGGCAACAGCGTGTCAATTGAACGCGGGTCACTCAAGAGAACCCTGCCGCTGGATGAGTTCGCCGACATGGCCTCCATGGTTCGAAGCCTCACTGCCACTTTTCGCGGTGATCAGGTCAGCATCGAACAGTTTTTCAAGTGGAAGCTTTCAGGGCCCGCTGATCGATGGCAGCTGGTGCTGACGCCAAAGAGCAGCAAGCTTTTCATCACGCTGAAGGAAATTCGACTGTCGGGCGACAACGGCTATGTGCACACCGTTGAAACCACACTGACGGATGGGGACAGGTCGCTGATGACTTTGAACCGGCCCGTCGCGCTACCGCTGCAATAGAGCGTCCAAGCCCGCGTTCAGACAAGTTCTAAATCATGCCGCCGTTGATCGAGATGATCTGACCGGTGATGTAGCCAGCGTCTTTCCCCGCCAGAAAAGCGACCAGTGCCGCAACTTCCTGCGGCGTGCCCGTCCGTTTCATGGGCACCATTCGCGCCACGGCTTCTGCATCAAACAGCCCTTTGATCATGGGCGACTCGATGATGCCCGGAGCCACCACATTGACCGTTACGCCCCGGCTGGCTACTTCTTGCGCCAGTGATTTGGTGGCGCCATGCAGGGCCGCTTTGGCCGCTGCGTAATTGACCTGCCCGCGATTGCCGGCAATGGCTGCCACCGATGAAATATTGATGATTCGCCCATACCGGGTGCGCAGCATCGGCAGCATGAGCGGCTGCGTGACATTGAAAAAACCGTTGAGTGAAACATCAATGACGCTGTTCCACTGCACTGAACTCATGCCCGCAAAAACGGCATCGTCATGAATGCCGGCACAGTTGACGATCACCTGAAAGGCTTTTTCCTCCGCCAGAGTCGCCAGTACGCTTCTCGTGGCGTCGGCGTCAGTCACGTCGAACTGCAGCGCTCTGGCCGCACCACCGCTGGTGACAATTTTTTGCGCAAGGGCCTGCGCAGCTTCTGGCGAGCTGTTGGCGTGAATGAAAACCTCAAGGCCATCGGCGGCCAAAGCTTCGCAAATCGCGGAGCCTAAAGCCCCACTGCCACCGGTTACCAGTGCTCTTTTTTTGTCAGTCATGAAATGCTTTCAAGTAGGAGCGGGCATCAGGATGACCGTCGCCTTTCCTTTGAGTAAATTGCGGGCATCAGCATCCACCGTGAATTCATACACCATACTGTTTTCGTCGCCCATGATTTGAATCGCGCGGATTTCAAGATCAGCGTCGATGTCGTCAAGCCGATGGACCTTGAGGTCCAGAGAGCGCACGCCCGCCAGTCGCCCGCCACGCGGTGGCTTACTGCCGTGGCCAGATAAAAGAGTGCCGTGGATCGCCATTGCCTGGGCGGCATATTCCACACCGCAAATCGCGTGCAGCAAGCCGTTTTCCCGCAGCGGGTTGGTAGCGAGGTGATGCGACACCGCCATGCAGGTGATGCTTTGCCTGTCGTAATGTGTCACGCCGGCCAGCAGGCACATGTCGCCCTGGTGCGGAATCAGCCGGGCGATCTGGGCAGCGTCCAGCTTGAAAAAGTCACCAGCAGCAACCAAAATCAGTCCCCCACCCCGACCAGTAACTGCTGGTTGTCGAACAAGTCCAGCACGAGTGCAACATTCTTCTGGCCACAAGCGATAGCGCGCAACAACGGCAAACAGCGTGCGGCGGGTACGTTTTCTCGCAGCGCTTCCAGATGAGGGTCTGGCATCGCACTGGGCTGCCCCTTGCCCAGGCTGAGTTCAATACGGGCCACTGTGGCGCTTGTCGCCTGGGGACTGATCACCAGCGCCACGCCCATGCTGTGGGCGATGGGACGCACAGTGCGCAGTGGTTCGGGGTAGGGCGTGTCGTAGGCGATCAAAAGGACAGGCGCTTTGGCATCGATAGCTTGCGTCGCCGCTTCAAGGAGGCCGATGGAGAAACTGCCGTCGAAGGCGCACAGGCTGGTGCTGGCGGGTCTGGCCTTCAGCGCAATGCCCCAGTACCCCGAGGGTGCGTTGTGCACTGAATTGGTAAACCGTGTAGGGGAAATGAGGCGGTCCGAAGAAGCCAGTGCTTCGCAAATGATGTGGCAGTTGTCGCCGTCGCCACCGGACGAGCTGAATACCGATAACAGCTGGCTGGCGTCGTAAGGACTGGCGTTCAATGCATCTTTTGCTGCTGCGAGCGCAAGTTTGACCGCCGTGCCGACGCGTCGGCGCTCGGCGGGTGGCAAATAATCAGACGGAGCGATCTCGGTGGGCGCTTGCAGGTAAGGAGAAGTACCACGCAAAACGGATTGAGTGGCAGCCCAGCTCTGGAGGCCGGGCCCGCACAGACCAATCGCGTCGAGGTGAATGGTCACGCTGCTCATTTTTGCTCCAGCAGCAAACTGCAGTTGGAGCCACCGAAACCAAAGGAGTTGCTGATGATGGCCCTGGGCGCGCTGGGTTGGTTCTCCAGCAGGTAGTTCACCTTCAGCGTATCGTCAATCTCCTGGGTGTTGACGCCCGCGGGCAGCAGCCCATTTTCAATGGCCATGGCGCAAAAGATGGCCTCGACGATACCTGCGGCCCCTAGGGCATGCCCGGTATGACCCTTGGTTGAACTGCAGGGAACCTCCGCGCCAAAGAGCGTGGACACGGCCAATCCTTCGGCCGCGTCATTGCTTCGTGTGGCCGTGCCGTGCAGGTTGATGTAGTCGATCTGTCGGGCTGTCAAACCCGCCATGTCGAGCGCCTGTTGCATTGACGCCAGTGCGCCCGCGCCCTCTGGATGCGGTGACGACATGTGGTGCGCGTCACTTGATTCGCCGACACCGGTGACGGCCACCGCCTTGCCCGATCCCAGCTTGTCGCGTGTGAGCAAGGCAAACCCGGCAGCCTCGGATATGGAGATGCCTTTGCGTTGCGAGCCGAAGGGCTGGCACCGCTCGGTCGACAAGAGTTCGAGCGAATTGAAGCCGTAGAGCGTGGTCAGACAAAGGCTGTCGACACCGCCCACAATGGCGGCGTCAATCAGGCCGCACGCCATCATTCGCGCCGCGTTGCCGAACACTTTGGCGCTGGAGGAGCAGGCTGAGGAAACAGCTACCGCAGGTCCTTCCAGTTCAAAGTAGTCACGCACAAAACCACTCACCGAAAAGGTGTTGTGCGTATGCTGATAGTGAAAGTCTTTCGGCAAGGCACCCGATTTTTCATCACGATGCCGGTAAGCGATTTCGGTGCTCAGTATTCCCGACGTACTGGTGCCCAAAAACACGCCAACGCGGTCACGGCCATAAGACTGGATGGCTTCCTCCACTGCCTTGCAGAAACCATCCTGCTTCAGGGCCAGCTGTGCCAGCTGGTTGTTTCTGCACAGATGGTCGGCGAGTCTCGGCGGCAATTCTTCGAGCTCAACGCCCTCGACCTGCCCAATAAAAGTAGGCAGATCGGCCGTCTCAAACCGGCACGGCTGCAGGCCCGTTTGTCGTGAAACGATGGCGTCCCAGTTCGCCTCCCGTCCTCGGCCCAGGCAGGTCGTCAATGTGTAATGGGCAAGGTAGGCAGGTTGCATGAGCGGCACTGTCTAACTACGCTTTGTGGGCCAGCAGCAAGACATTGGCAAAGGGCGTGCCCTGGCTCATCGGCTTTGCCTCCACCTGAAAGCCCAGTCTCTTCAGCTGGTTGACCCAGTCAGCAAGAGGTTTGCAGTAAAGACGGGAAAGGCTGTGCCCGCGCGCGAGGGTGACCACATGGTCAACCCAATTGCTGACTTTGAAACCCCAACCGCCGGCGGCATCGCCAACCCGAAGAATTAACAAACCCTGGGGCGTCAAAGCCTCGAGTACCCGTTGCAAAACGTCTTCCTGTGCCGAATAGGGCACATAGTGCAAGACATCAAGAATGACTACCGCCTGCGCTTTTTCAAAGGGGGTTTCGCACATGTCTCCCGCTTCAAATTTGAAGCGGCCCTGATGGGCTGAAAGCGCTTTTTCAGCGCGCGCCACATCAGCCGGCATCAACTCGATGCCTTTGACCGTCACTGCCTGGGGTGCCGCCTTCCAGCCCGATGGCCAGGCCGGGTTCGACGCCAGATGCTCCGCCGCGAGCAGCCAGGCGCTCAGCAAGCCCTGACCGCATCCGATGTCGAGCACATGCGTATTGGGTGCTATCAAACCCCGCGCGAGTATCTCCCTGAATACCGGATCGCCCGTTAATTTGCCTCTCGCAAAGTGGGTGGCAAACTTGCCGGCTTGCCGGTACGGCTCCACGGCGGTGTCAAAAAGCTGTTCTTCAAATGTTGTCATTCTGCCGTTGTATTGAGGTAGTTGGCTGATCATGCCGCATCGCGCAAAGACACGGCGTGCAAACCCCGGGTCCGCACGGTGGCAAGAAGTTTCGGGAGCACGTCCAGCAAAACCGGCTTGCCGTTTGGGCTGCAGGCTGCATTGCCATCGTGCAACAAAAGTATGTCGCCCGCAGAAAGATCTTTTTCAAGCTTTTTCAGGACGTTGTTCGGGTCGGTGGCTACCGTATCAAAACCGCGACGAGTCCAGCTGACCAGTTCCAGATTCAAACCCTGCAAAACCGGATCCAGCAGAGGGCTACGAAGTCCGGCGGGCGCCCTGAAGTAGGCCGGGCGGCGGCCGGTAACCTGACTGATCACCTCCTGTGCCTTGCCTATTTCATGGCGTAACTGACTCAGGCCCATGATTGAAAAGTGGTGTCGGTGCGCGTAGCTGTGGTTTTCTATCGTGTGGCCGCGACGAACTATTTCCCGCGCTAGCTGGGGATGTGCTTCAACGGCTTTGCCGATACAGAAAAAGGTCGCGCGGGCATTGGCCGCTTCCAGAATATCCAGCACGGCTGGCGTCACTTGCGGGTGGGGGCCATCGTCAATCGTGATGGCAATTTGCTGCGCATCGCAGGCTGCTTGCGACAAGCGGATCATATTGCGACCCAGCAGCGAGCTGCGAGGCCACAAGCCTGCGATGGTCAGCACCGCATGGTTGGCAAGCAAGCCTCCAACGGCCCACGGCCACGCGACCCCAACGGCCAAACCGGCAAGCGCACCCACGTGCAGCACGGCAGAAGCCTTGATGGCTGCGGACGGCTTCCATGACCCGGACACGGGAAGACTGTTCACTTGGCCTGGCACCCGAAGTCGCCGGGCTCCAGGCGCGGCCAAGGCGCGGCATTCAGAAAGCTGTCGAATAGTTTTTGCCAGACTGGCCAGTCGTGTCCCCCTCGCGTCACGAAACTATTCCCTGGCGGAAGAGCTTGGGCCAATACGCCGTTGGGTTGTGCGAACCGATCACTGTCCCCATAACCCAGGTAGGCCTCTGGAAGCCCGGTCTTTGCAGCGCTGTAGCCCTGAAGCCAACGCCACAGGTCAACATCGGCATTGCCCTGTACTTCGCTGGACCAATTTTTAAGTCCACCCTGCTTCTCAATTTGCGCGGGTATGTCTCTGGCCCCCATGTAAGGGGCCATGATGAAGAATCCGTCAATAACCTGGGGGTGGTTCATGGCATACAGCAGGGTTCCGTAGCCACCAAGGGAAATACCGACGAACCAGGTGCGCGTGTAGCCCTTTACCCGTGCCGGCTTGATGACTTCATTCTCAAGTCTTTGCAGAATTTGCTGGCCCGTGTAGTACCCCGTGTGCGCATCAACCAGCTGAATATCGGCATGGATTTTCTGCTTGCGCACAGCTGAGACAAAGCCCTGATCAATGAAATCCTGCGGTGTGTCGTAGGCCCCCGGAAGAAAAACGATCAAGGTAGTGGGCTGCGTGCGGCATTCCAGTGTGTCGTGCACCGAATTCATGGGGCCTTTGGTTGAGCGGTAGGGTGCGCAGCCTTGAAGTAGAGCGACGGCCAGCATGAAAAACAGGAGTGATGTTTTCATGGACTGGGTCAGGGCGTTTGTTGCATTATCTTAGCTGCTCAAGCGGCGATGAGCTTCGGGCGCACAGCGAAAATGGCCGACAGTATCAGGGCGAGGAAGGTGCCTGCTCCCACGGTCAGACCGATGGCGCTCATGACCGGAACGGATGAAAACGCCAGCAAGCCAAACCCGAGCACCGTCGTGAGGTTGGCAAAGAACAGGGAGCACAGCATGTTTTGGTCGCTGCTGGCAGAAGTCGAGAGCGAAATTCTGGATCGCTGGTCGAAAAACAGCGCGTAGTTGGAACCGATGGCAATCACCAGCAGCAGGCCCACCAGGTGGAGCAAGGTCAGATTGCCCTTGAATGTTGCGACAGCGGCGGCCACCATGGCGGTAGATGCCAGCAGCGGCAGCACGATCCGCACCACCCGACGCCAGGAGCGCAAAGCCACGAACAGCAGGCCGATGATGGCTACGAAGCCGGCAGCGGTCAGGGCAATGGCTTCGCGCAAATAGGCTTTGTACACATTCTTCGCCTCATTTCCCAGCTCAATCAGGAAAACGCCGGCCTTGGCGGAATCGCTCATATCTGCAAGCGCCGTCTGGATGACGTCGGCATTGAGCGGCTGGACAACACCATTTTCAGTCGAAGGCTGAAGTGCGATGAGCGCCGTCCACTCACCGGGGGACTTGTTGCTTTGAGTCAGAAGCGAATCGACGCCGAGGCTGAGCGACGTGCCCTGCAAACTGGCGCGGGACAGCAGCGGGCTGGTTCTTGCACGCGCCACATCCGAGAAGAATTCCTCCAGCCTTTCAGGTCTGAGCGGCAAGCCGTCCAAAGCTATCGTGGTGCGGCGCCGAAGCTCGGCGTCGTCGGGCAGGCTCGCTTTCCGGACGGCTTGGGTGCGCTGACTGGGCAGATACGTGGACGGGGCCTGGAAGCCGCCCAGCTGCCCTTTGCTCACGAGTGGCTCCAGGCGGGCGGCCACGTCTTCGCTCAATTGCAAGGCTATTTCGCTGCTGGACCCCTTCACCACGACCAGCATGCCCGCATCGGGCGCGCCCATGTCTGACCTCAAGTCAGCATCCAGTTGCTGGGCTGTCTCGGACACGGGGCTGAGTCCGCCTAGGTCAACGCTCCATAAATTGTCCTGGCGCAGTAGCAAAACCGCGATCGCGATCACAGTAAGAACAACGGCAAGCGACTTGAGTGCGCCCAGTGCGTGGGCTGCAGAGGCCAGGAGCGGGCCCAGCTTTTGGGGCTGCCTCACCGAGAAATTTTCAGGCAGCAGCGCAGGCAGGACATAGCGGGTGGTAATGGCCGCGACCACGATGCCGACGATGGAGAAGAGTCCGAGCTGGGCCAGTCCTGTGAAGCCCGACAGAAGCAAGGTGCTGAAGCCGACGATAGAGGTCAGCACCCCCAGACGAATGGTGGGCCAGAACGAAGACGCAAAAGCATGTGTCGGGGGAGCGTCTTTCTGATTGCCAGCGCGCGAGGTCGGTGTGTACTGCACAAAAAGATAAATCGCATAGTCGACCGCTTCGCCAATCAGGGTGATGCCAAACCCCAACGTCATTCCGTGAACCGAAGGAAACCCCAGTCCAACCGCTGCGATTCCCGCCATGGCGCCCGTGACGACCGGAAGAACGCCCAAAACAAGCGTGGTGACCGAGCGATAGATGAGCCAAAGCAGGCCCAACACCATGATTGTCCCAATGGCCGAGAGGCGCGCTGCTTCCGTCTTGATGGCGTCCCTTGCATTGACCGCAAAAACGCCCGGGCCGGAAAACTTCAGCAATGCCTGACTCGACTGTCCCCCCAGGTTGGCTTGTGCCTGAGAGAAACTTTGCCGGATGGCCGCGTGCGCCGCTTCCTGGGCGTCAAGATCTGATCCCTGCGCTTTTGTTTGCAGCAGCAACAAGGCGCGCGTTTGCGCTGTATTCATCCACACACCGTTGGCCTCTGAAGGCTGGCTGGCTGGAATGATGCGCTTGATGACTTCCAGCGACTCGCCCGTGGGATCTCGCCCCAGCAATGATTTGCTGAACAGCCCGGTGGAACTGCCCACCTCCGCCAGGCTTTCCACAACGGCAGCGCGCAGGCCCGCTGTCTCCATGCGGGCAGGACTCATGGCGGGACTCAACAGATAGCGGTTTTCAAAAAGCAGCGCCTGGTCCTTTCCGCTCGCGAGGGCCTGCCCATTGCTGATGCTGGAGAAGTCGTTCCCACTCCGGAGTTGTTGACCCATGGACTCGGAAAGCTGTGTCAGTACAGCACGTGGCGCACCCTCTATGGACACAATGAGCGACCTTGACGCGAATCCCTCACTGATCTGCTCAATCAAAATTTGTTGTCTGGGAGACGGGTCGCGAGGCAAAAAAGCCGACATATCAGCCGTAAATTGCGAGCGGGCCACGACAAGTCCGCACAGCACGATGAATACAAGCCAAATGCCTACCGCCGGTTGAATTATTTTTTTCATATATGTAGAGTCAAGGGCGGTATCTTATGATCTGTTCAGACTCATGCACGACTCGAGCAGGAAAAGCACTTTGAATCAGGAAAACATGTTCCTCCCCGAATATTCGGATGTGGTGGTGGCCGGTGGCGGTCTAGCCGGGCTGACGCTGGCTTTGCAGCTCAAGCAGCGCATGCCGGAACTCGACATCACGGTCATTGAGCGCAGGCTGCATCCGGTGCCACACGGGGCGCACAAGGTGGGTGAATCATCGGTTGAAATCGGTGCGCACTATTTCGAGAAAGTTCTGGGGCTCAAACCGCATCTCGATAGCGCGCAGCTTAAAAAATTTGGTTTTCGCTTTTTCTTCTCTGATGGTCGTCGCGACTTGCATCAGGTGACAGAGCTGGGTGCCAGCCGGGTGCTGTCAACGCCCAGCTACCAGCTCGATCGCGGCATATTCGAGAACGAGCTGGCCAGGCTGGCCCAGGAAAAAGGCGTGCGCTTCATCGATGGCGCCGTTATCCGGTCGTTTGAGCTGGGTGAAAACAAAGCGCATCACCAAGTGCATTTCGATGCGAAAGGTCAGTCCCATCGCATCAAATCGCGCTGGCTGTGCGATGCCTCCGGGCGTGCCGGGCTGATCAAGCGCAAATTGGGGCTGGCCGAACTGAATGACCACGATGCGAACGCCGTCTGGTTTCGCATCGCCGAGCGCATTGACGTCAACGACTGGTCTACCGACGAGGTATGGCTGGATCGCTGCACTCCCCGGTCCCGCTGGCTGTCAACCAACCATCTGGTCGGCGAAGGCTATTGGGCCTGGCTGATCCCGCTGGCTTCTGGCTCGCATTCTGTCGGTATCGTGGCCGATGCCAAATTGCATCCTATTGAGCAGATCAATACTTTCGACAAGGCGATGGTGTGGTTCAAGACGCATCAGCCCCAGCTGTTCGAAGCCCTGGATTCCCGGCGCGACAAGTTGCAGGATTTTGCATTCTTCAAGCGCTTTTCTTACGGCTGCAAGAAGGTTTTCTCTGGCGCTGACCGTTGGGCGTTGACGGGTGAAGCCGGCCTGTTTCTCGACCCGTTCTACTCGCCTGGCAGTGACTTCATCGCGATTTCCAACACTTACATCACCGAGCTGATTGCCATCGATCGCGCGGAAGGCGCGACCTCCATGATGGCGGACATCTACGAGCAGATTTATTTTTCGCTCTACCAAAACATGCTGACCCTGTACACCGACCAGTACAGGATTTTTGGAGACCCGGAAGTCTTGCCCGTCAAGGTGCTTTGGGACTATGCCTATTACTGGGGCATCATGTGCCAGCTGTTCTTCCAGAACAAGCTGATCGACGTTTCCTGCATGGCGCGCATGCGCGGCAAACTGGCCGCGATTCAGGCGATAAACACCGAGATGCAGCTGTTTTTCCGCGCCTGGAATCTGGTCAGCGCCAAAAGAAATCCTCCACAAATGCTGGATCAGGCCAATCTGCCCTGGTTCGCGCAATTGAACAAGGAATTGCGTGACGATCTGTCGGATGAACAGTTTGCGACGCGCATCGACGAACAATTGTTGCAATTGCATGCGCTGGCTGCAGAAATTGTGGTGGCTTCCCGCAAAGACTATCCCGCGCTCGATGCCACAGCGCTTCTGGATATCCTCAGTCCCCAAGCCTATGCAAAAGCACAGGGGAGGGGTGCCCAATTCCTGTTCGGTGCGCTTGCCTGATCGACCGGGCGTGGGTTGTGACACGCCCGCTGTGACCCGGCACTGCCTTCCCCGTCGCCAAGGCTTATGAGGCGCTTTGCCGGCGTACCGCCTGCATGGGTTCGAGGCGGCTATACCTACCTGGCCATGCTGCTGGGATTGGGTGGCCTGGCGCTGCTGGGTTTGCTGGCGTTGCCGATCGCCCTGATTTTGATGTGCCTGCCCGCCGCCATCCGGATTCCGGCGGGGCGCAGGCTGATCAGTCGTGGTTTGGCTGGATACCTGTTTTTTCTGAAAATCTTTTGCAGTGTCCGCGTCGACTCATCGGTGCTGGACGCGGTTCGCCTCGACCGGCCCCTGATCATCATTGCCAACCACCCGTCGTTACTTGACGCTGTTGTTTTGCTGGCCCAATTGCCGCGCGCCGTCTGCGTGATGAAGGGAAGCCTGAAACGAAACATCCTGTTTGGCCCGATGGCGCATTTGGCGGGCTATGTCAGCAACGACGATCCGATGACCCTGATCCGGCAGAGCTGCGATGAACTCGCCGGCGGGGCGCAGATTTTGATTTTCCCCGAGGGTACCCGTACGCGGACATTTCCCGTCAACCCCTTCAGCGAAGCGACCGCCTTCATTGCCGCCCGTTCGGGTGTCCCCGTGCAGGCGCTCTTTATAGAGTTCAGCAGTCCTTACCTCGGCAAAACCTGGCCGCTTTTTAAAAGGCCGGTTCTGCCGCTGTGCATTGTGGTCAAACTGGGGCATAAGTTCGCGTCTGCAAGTGATCGGCTGGCACTGACCGAGCGGCTAGAATCGTACTACCGGGCGTGTCTGAAGCGCTGATTGGTGGGAGGAATCGGGAAAATGGAAGCGAAAATATCGGTGTTGCGTCAAGTGGTTGATACATTTTTGCTGTCACAGGGGGGAATCACACCCGAAAAGTTGGCTGACCCTGCCGTCAAAATGACCGAGCTTGGCCTGGATTCCTTGGGCATCGTCGAAATGTTGTTTGAAGTGGAAGACCGCTACGGCATTCGCGTCGATGATGTGATGCAGTTTCAGCAGATGACGCTCAACCAGGTGGTCGCCCACATGGAGCAAATCGTGCGTGACAAGCACGGCGGGCAGCTGCCCGAGCTCGCAAGTCCCGAAAAAGCAGTGATCTGACCCGGTGCAGCCATTGCGCAAAGTCACCGTGAGAGGTATCGGCATGGTGACGCCGCTGGGTTTGAACCGTGCTGACAGTTTCGATGCGGCGCTGCAGGCAAAAAGTGCCATCGCCCCGGCTCCGCTCCCCATTCTCAAACTTCTGCCGCATGCGCTGGCTGCGCAGGTGAACGGCAGTTTTGAAGCCGGGCAGACGCGGGCCGTGACCAGCCTGGACCGGGCAACCCAGTTTGCGCTGGTGGCCACGCAAGAGGCGCTGGCTGATGCCGGATACGTTGCCAGCGACCTGCAGAAGAGCCGAACAGGCATCTATGTGGGCATTGGCATGGGCGGCGCCCACACCATTGAGACACTCTACACCCGGTTTTTTGAGTTGATGCAGCTCGCCAAGACCGAAAACCGCGATCCAACGATCATCCATCCGTTGGCTGTTCCCCGAATGATGGCCAACTCGGGCGCTGCGGCAATATCAATCCAGCATCAGCTGCGAGGGCCTACCTTCACCTACAGCATCGCCTGTGCATCGTCCGCGGTGGCGATCGGCGAAGCCATGCGCGCGTTGCGCCACGGCTACATCGACACTGCCATCGTCATCGGGACCGAAGCCATGCTCACCCCCGGCTCTTACGTGGCCTGGAATGCGCTGCGCGTGATTGCCAAAAAGCACGACAGCGGGCTGGAGGCGAGCTGCCGGCCTTTTGACGCCGACCGCAATGGCTTCGTGCTCGGGGAGGGCGCTGCTGCGCTGGTGCTTCAGGCAGAAGGCCCCGAGCCAACGTGCAGCCGCACCGCCTACGCCGAATTGTGTGGCTACGGCACCACGACCGATGGGGTTCACATCACACTACCTTCGGTTGACGGACAGATTCGCGCCATGCAGGCGGCGCTGGCCGAATGCGGACTACCGCCCGATGCTGTGGGCTACGTCAATGCGCATGGCACGGCCACCACCGCAGGCGATATTGTCGAAACCGACTCGATCAAAGGCGCTTTCGGCGCGCACGCGTACAAGCTGGCGGTCAGCTCGACCAAAGCCGTGCATGGCCACCTCATCGGTGCCGGTGGGGCGCTGGAGTTCGCCTTGAGCGTGCTGGCGCTGGACTCCGGCGACATTCCGCCGACGGCTCACCTCGACAAGCCCGACCCGCGCTGCGACCTTGATTTCGTGCCTAAAGTGGCTCGCCTTGGGGTACCCCTCGAAGCCGTGATGTCCAACTCGTTTGCCTTTGGCGGAACAAACGTCTCATTGATCGCCCGCAAGTTTGAACGCTCAGCGGGCTAGGAAGCCATGCACGGACCTGACGGCACGGCTGACATTCCCCTGGCTTTACGGGGGGAACAATCCACAGGCGGCCGCGACAGGGAACCAGGGTTGCCAGGTGGCGAGCCCGGATTCGTCTATCCGATGCACCTGGATCTGCCGGCCATCCAGCGCTTCATTCCCCATCGCGATGCGATGCTGTTTGCCCGCCAGGTTACCGTGCTGGCCCACGACCACTACACCGGTGAAGCCGTCTGGATGGAAGACTCGTTTGTCTTCAACGGGCATTTTCCCGGCCAGCCTATCGTTCCTGGTGTCATGGTGATCGAGGCGGCAGCGCAGATCGCCGGTGCCGGGCTGCGCGCCGGCGACCCGCGCGCCAGGGCGAAACTCGAAGGCAACCTCGGCCTGCTGCTGGCGGTGCGCAAATGCTTTTTCCGCCGGCCGGTACCGCCCGGCCTGAAGCTCTCGTTTGACCTGCACACGCGGCAGGTGTCCGACGACGTGGTGAACGTCACTGGCGAAGTCAGCAGCGAGCGGGGACGTGTGGCCAGTCTCGAGTTCGTTTTTGCCCAGGCGGGCGTGGACCAGATCATCGGCGAGCGATAGCACGCATGGACCTGGCCGAAAGCGCTTTGCCGCGTACGTGGTACGCCCGGGGCGCCGAGCGCCTGATGCATCTCTGGTTTTTCAAGGCCACCGGCACGGCAGCCTTCATGGGCATCTTCTTTTACAGCTACTTTGCTGTGCTGCACTCGCCGATAGGCGTTGTCACCATCATGCCGCTGACCTGGGTCGACGACTGGATCGCCTTTTGGCCGCCTGCGTTTTACCTGTATGCGTCGCTCTGGGTCTTTACCGCGCTGGTGCCTGCGCTGCAGCCCAGCCTGTTGAGGCTGGTGGCATACGGCTGCGGCATTGGGTCGCTGTGCCTTACGGCGCTGGTGATTTTCTCGTTCTTCCCCACAGCGGTTCCCTACGAGTTTTCCAGCTGGTTCACCGACCCCTCCCTGTCGCTGCTTCGCAGCCTGGACCTGGCCGGCAATGCCTGCCCGTCACTGCACGTCGCCACAGCCATTTTCACGGCGATGGTCATGCACCAGCTGCTGCGTGACCTGGAAGCCCCGCCCTGGGTAAAGCAGGCCAGCTGGCTTTGGTGCGCCCTCATCGTCTATTCAACGATGGCGATCAAGCAGCATGTGTTTTGGGACGTACTGGCCGGCATGGTGTTGGGGGTTTTCTTTGGATGGCTTTACTCCCGGTTCGAAGGGTGGCTGGTCCAGCGCCGGTCTTGAATGCTGTCGAATGCTGCCGACTGCCTGCGGCTACGCGCCAGAGTTCCCGGCGTGTCGCGCGGCTTCTTTTTTGCCCTCGTAACGTCGCATCAGCGGCGTCACCGACACGCCATGGGCAATCACTGACGCCATCACCACCGCCACGGTGATCGACAGCAGCCGCTGCGCCAGCCCGCGCTCTATTTCATGGCTGATGGCGTAAAACAGGTAGTACAGCGACCCGATGCCGCGAATACCGAACCAGGCGATCAGGCGGCGCTGCGAGCCCCGCACCTGCGTGCCGACCAGGCCGATGGCGACCGCTGCGGGGCGAATCACCAGGAACAGCAGCGGAATAAACCACAGCACCTCGGCGCGAAACCGTACGGTGGCCAGCAGCACGCCCACCGCCAGCACAATGCCGACTTCGGCGAAGCTCTCAAGCTGCGCGTTGAACCGCTGCACTTCGCGCATCATGTGCGCCGGTGCATCGACGCCGGTTGCCTCACGGTCGGTTTCGCTCAGCGCTGACTTTTCCGAATCTGTTCCGCCCAGGGCTGTCTCGTTTTTACCCGTCTGCGTCGATGACGCCAAATCGATGCGGCGCAGCGCCAGCCCGGCTGCAAACACCGCCAGAAATCCGTAAGTCAGGCTCAGCAACGACAAGCCGTAGGTCAGCGCAATCAGGCCGAGCGCAATGAATTCATCCGAGCCGAGCGCTTCGAGATGGCGGGTGCGCAGGTAAATGATGGCACGGCCGACCAGCGTTCCCAGCCCGTAGCCCAGCCCCAGCCCGCCGAACACCGCCCACAGCACGTCGACGGTCGCCCAGCGCCAACCCGTAAATCCTGTCAAGCCCATCAAGCCGTCAGCGTTCCCGAGGTCATGCAGGCCGAGCAAACCCAGCCCCAGCATGATGAACGGAAACGCCGTGCCATCGTTCAACCCGCCTTCGCCGGTCAGACCGAAGCGGAGCCGGTCGCGGTCGCCCGGGTTGGCCACCTGCACGTCAGAGGCCAGCACCGGGTCGGTCGGCGCCAAAATCGCGCCCAGCAACACCGACGCGCCCAGAGGCAGGCCCATCACGAACACGCCGACGGCGGTGATCGCGCCCACGGTGAGCACCATCGACACCGTCGCCAGCTGCAGCGGAATGCGCCAGCGCCTGTCTGTCAAAGGCAATTCGAGCTTGAGGCCCGCCGTGAACAGCGAAATCAGCACCGCGATTTCCGTCAGGCGTTCGAGCAGCGCCACATGCTTCAAGGCATCCAGACGGATCAGCCCGAACCCCATCGGGCCAATCGCCACGCCAACGCCCAGGTAAACCATGGCTGCGCTGAGTGGCAGACGCGAGATGAACGAGCCGACCAGTGTTTTGGCGATCAGCAGCGCGCCGACGATGATGCAGGCTAGCGTGAAGGTTTCAGGGTCGTTCATGCGGGTACGTACCGGCAACTCGCATGCACCCGCGGTGTGGGGCTGAAGCGGCGAGGTCTGAAAGGGTAACGAATCATTGGACCAGCTTAAGCCCAATGCGGGTGCGGCCGGCAGGGCGCAAAGCGCGGCGCTGCGTGGGCAATTTGCCCTAAAAAGCGGCCCTCAGGCCGCTTTTATTGACGAAATAGGGCTCTAACCCAGGTAGAACGTGCGTGAGCAGCTACTAATTTAATAGCGGCGTGGCAGATCAAGGCGGAATGAAAACCGGTCTACCAGTCCACCAGGCTCAAGCCGAAGCTCAGCGCCGTGCGCCTGCGGTTGTAGTCGACCAGGCTGTCACCATAGCCCGAGAAGATCTGGACGTGGTAGCGCAGCCCGGTGTAGTTGGGCGACGAGCCGGGGGCGATCAGCCATTCAGCCATCGCTGAGCCGCGCGCTTCGCTGCGCAGCGAATGCCGCAGCGTCACGCCGACCGTGTGCGCGTTGTTCACCTTCCAGCTGCCGGCCAGTTCAGCGCGGCCGATGTAGTTCTGGATACCCGGGTTTTCGTCCTCACCCGATTCGCGCAGCCGGTTCCAGATGCGCCCCTGCAGGCGCAGGCTCGACTCCTGTCCGAGCACTTTTTCCGCGGCGCCCATCAGGTACATACGATTCCAGCTGCGCGACAGGGGCAGCGACTGGCCGTTGGACTGATGCACCAGCCCCAGGCCCGACAACCGGTAGTTCCAGCCGCCCGGCAGCGCGATCTGGTGCGGGTAGATGTAGATCAGTTCCGGCTCGTGGTCGGTGGTGCGGAAAGGTCGCGACAGCTCGGAATTGAAAATCTGCCAGTAGCTTTTTTGCGTGTACGCGACCCACAGTGAATCGTGATCATCATCGTCTTCGCGGCCGTTTTTCAGCAGGCCTTTGGCGATTTTGGTTCGCACTGACAACTGCAGCTTGGTTTCGCCCCGCTGGTAGTTTTCTGATGTGGTGGCTGACGCGCCCAGCCCCGGCGAGGTCGGTTGCCGGTTGACCGTGTTCGACGCCACCAGCCCGGCGGTCAGCGGCCGATAGCCGCGCAGGGCAAAGGTGTCGCAGTCGGTGGCGCGCTGCAGCTCCCAGAAGCGCGACAGCTCCGAATACTTGTCGTTGCGGCACCCGATCGGTTTGCCATCGGGCGCTTCGGTGTTCAGTGCGGGCAGCAGCAGCACCGGCGTGCTGGGCTGGCCAGTCGCCGGGTTGGCGGGCGCGCGCGTGATCTCGGGTTGCGGCGAGTTGGCCGGCGCCTGCGAATTGGGGAGCGCCTGCGAATTTGGTAGCGTCTGCGACGCGGCCCAGTCCTGAAAGCATTTGAGCTGGGCGGCGGGCTCGCCCGCCATGGCTTGGCACACCTGCCAGCCCAGCGCCGGTGTGCGTGCGGTGGCGTTGCCAGGCGGGGCGGTGACCTGGGCTTGCGCGAAACCGGCGGCGAGCAGCCCCGCACCGAGCCAGACGCCGGTCAAAAACGGGGGCCTGAATCGCTTCGCGGTCAGGGTCATCAAAAAACGCTTGTTGAGGTGTCGGGTCGGCATGGTGTCGGCTTGGGGGTTGCGTTTGTTGATGGCGGTGGCAGGGTTGGGCGTTCGGGGCAGGGCCATTGTCAGGCGAGACAAGCGACCCGCGTCAGATCAAGGCTTTCTGGTCAAGGTGAAAGGCAGGTCGGGTGCGTTGGCGGGGGCGTTGGCGCTGGTGTCTTTCCAGGTGCCGCGAAACATTTTGCCGCAGGAACCCTCCACCATCTCGCCGTTCCAGGTGCCGGTGATGCTGACGTTGTCAGAAGACTCATCCAGCAGCAGCAGCCCGGCATCCAGATCGCCAGCCAGTTGCGCCTTGTCTGCATGGGCGCCGGGAGCCACTTTGAGTCCCCTGTTTTCGCCCGTGCGGGGCAACTCGCGCAAAACCACACCGGCCAGGCTGTCCGAAAACTCGGCATGCCGCTCCAGCCGCATCGTGGCCGTGGCCGGCAGCCCGGCAGGCGGGCTGGCGAACCGGACCAACCAGGTTCCGAATAACTGCTCGGCTTTCATCTGGTTGGCCGGCAAACAGTCCTTTTTAATGCTGTTTTGGGCTGTAGCCCAGGTAAATGCTGCGCTGGCAGCTATAAAAATAAGAGCATGTCGAAGCGAAGCGAAGGAGATCATGGGCGGAATGGACATGGGAAGACAGGGCGAAGCGCGTTTTGACGGCATTGAGAGCTTGCCATGAAAAGTGCCATGAGTGGCCCGCGCTCTTTTCGGCCTGATCCGTGAAAAATTCACTAAATGGGAAACGCGATCAAAGTTATTCAAATGATAAATATGACTTCAATAAATAAAATGCAGTTTTAATGAAATAGAAAGCAAAAGTGACTATTCGTCAATTTGTTGTTGGTTTTATGGTGTCCGTGGCGGGCGCCACAGGCTTCGCGCAGGACACCCCGCTCGTGTTCGCAGTCAATGAAGGCGTCACGTACCGCGTCAATCCCATGGCCACGGTTGAACGGTTCAAGGACATCTCCGAAGACCTGAGCAAGCTTCTCAAGCGGCCGGTCAAGGTTCAACCGGTGACTGACTATAAGGAACTTTCCGCGGGTCTGGCCGAAAGGCGCTACGAGCTGGCGTGGGTGCATCCAGCCCACCATGCCATCCGTGCCATGAGCAGCGGCGGCTACCGGCTGGTGGCGCTCACCAAGGGCTTCACCGAATACCGCGCTTCATTCATGGTGCGGGGCGATTCGACCCTGAAAACGCTGGCAGATCTCAAAACCGGCAAGGTCGGTGCACCCGATGAAGATTCCATCACGTCAGTCATCATGCGCGCCGAGTTGCGCGACGCGCTGGGGCCACAGCCCCTGCCCACCACCTACGTGAGACTGCAGGACGCCGTCCCGTTCATGGTCGAAAACCATTTTGTGGCCGCCGGCGTGAGCGCTTCGCGCGCGGTGGTGAAAGACTGGCAAGCCAAGGGCGGCAAGGTGATATTTACCAGCAAGCCGGTACCGATCAAGCATCTGATTGGCAGCACCAAACTGCCTGAAGAGCAGCGCGCCCAGATTGCCGCTTATTTCATCGGACTCGACCAGAGCGTGGACGGCAAGAAACGCTTGGAATCGCTCAACGTGCAGGGCTTCTTGGCCGGTGACCAGGCCGCGCTGATCGGTTTGGGTAAGTGGCTGGGAATCTGATCCGCGGGTCCCTAGCCCCTTCGCTAACGCG
The DNA here is from genome assembly GCA_031396485.1 of Polaromonas sp. Classification (GTDB taxonomy): domain Bacteria; phylum Pseudomonadota; class Gammaproteobacteria; order Burkholderiales; family Burkholderiaceae_C; genus Polaromonas. The sequence goes on from JANNKV010000177.1 coordinate 25,775, forward strand.
CTTGCGCCGCAGCCGCGGCTGCCTGCGATTCCGCCGATTTTTGGGCGAATTCTGCACGCAGCGCCCTGATTTTTTCGCGCGGGTCTTCGCGTACCGTGGCTTTGTCCAGCGCCATTTCGGCGATGAAACGGCTCGCCACGCCGGCCACGGTTTCGCGGCCTTTTTTGCGGCGCCGCAGCCAGTTCACGGCCAGCGTGCGCTGCGCGCGCGTGATGCCGACGTACATCAGGCGGCGCTCTTCCTGCAGGCGCAGCGCGATGTTTTCTTCTGTGTCGGTGCCATTTTTGTCGTCGAGCTTGAACGGCAGCAGGCCCTCGTTCACGCCAGCCAGCACCACGTGCGGCCACTCCAGGCCCTTGGCGGCATGCAGCGTTGAAAGCGTCACCACGTTCTGGTCACCCTCGCGTTCGCTGATCGTAGACAGCAGCGCAATCGTCTGCACCACTTCCAGCATCGTCTTGGTGTCCGTGGCCATCGTGGCACCGGCCACGTCGTCGATCTGCCCGCCGCAGCGCTGCGCCATCCAGTCGCAAAAGTCCATCACATTGGTCCAGCGCGCAGCCGCGACTTTTTCGCTGTCTTCGCCGTCGTACAGATGCTTTTCGTAGTCGATTTCCTTCAGCCAGTCGGTCAGGAAGACGCGGGCGTCTTCAGCGCCTACACAGCGCCGGGCGCGGTACTCCAGGTCATTGATATAGCGGCCAAATTCCTGCAATGAGCCCACGGCCTTGGCCGGCAAGGTCGCGCCCAGTGAGTTGCTGAACAGCGCCTCAAACAAACTGAGCTTGTACTGATCAGCAAAGGTGGAGAGCGCGCCCAGCGTGGTGTGGCCAATGCCGCGTTTCGGTGTCTTGATCGACCGGATAAACGCCGCATTGTTGTCGTTGTTCACCATCAAGACCATCCAGCTGCACAGGTCCTTGATTTCGGTGCGGTCGAAAAAGCTCTGCCCGCCCGACACCTTGTACGGAATGTTGGCCTTGCGAAAGGCTTTTTCAAATGGCTTGGCCATGTGGTTGGCGCGGTACAGCACGCAGAAGTCTTTCCATTCGCGGTACTGGCCGCCCGCCGCCTGCAGCGTGCCTTCGGCGCGCAGGCTCTGGATGCGGGCCACCACGCGCTCGGCCTCATGCTCTTCGCTGTCGCAGTCGACCACGCGCACCGGCTCGCCTTCGCCCAGTTCACTGAACAGCGTTTTCGGAAACAGCTTGGGGTTCGGGCCGATGACGTTGTTGGCGGCCCGCAAAATCGCGCTGGTCGAGCGGTAGTTTTGCTCCAGCTTCACCACCTTCAGGTTGGGAAAGTCCTGCGGCAGCTTCTTCAGGTTGTCGAGCGTGGCGCCGCGCCAGCCGTAGATCGACTGGTCGTCATCACCCACCGCCGTGAACCTGCCACGTGCGCCCACGAGCAGTTTGAGCACTTCGTACTGCGTGGCGTTGGTGTCCTGGTATTCATCGACCAGCACGTGGCCGAGCGACGCCTGCCATTTGCTGCGCACCGCCGCGTGATCTTGCAGCAACTTCAGCGGCATGCCGATCAGGTCATCAAAGTCCACGCTTTGATACGCGCTCAAGCGCTCTTCGTAGCGCGCCATGATGCGCGCAATCGTTTTTTCTTCGTCGCCGCTGGCCTGCGCCTCAGCCTGCGCGACGTTCAAGCCGCTGTTTTTCCAGCGGCTGATGGTCCACTGCCATTGCCGCGCCGTGGCCGCATCGGCGCTGCCGCCGGCGTCTTTCAAGATGCTGGTGACGTCGTCGGTGTCCAGAATCGAAAACTGCGGCTTCAGCCCCAGCGCTGCGCCGTCTTGCCGCAGCATGCGCACACCCAGCGCATGAAAGGTGCAGATCACCACGCCCTTGGCCTGTCTGCCGATCAGCGTTTTGGCGCGCTCGCGCATTTCGGCAGCCGCCTTGTTGGTAAACGTGATCGCCGCAATCTGTTCGGCCTTAAGCCCCGACTGGATCAGCCGCCCGATCTTGTGCGTGATCACCCGCGTCTTGCCCGAACCGGCACCGGCCAGCACCAGGCACGGGCCGTGCAGGTAGTTGACGGCTTCCTGCTGGGCGAGATTGAGGCCGTCTGACATGAAGAAGAATCGATCGGGAGAAAGTGCGGTGAGGGCGCAGAGCCGGAAAACGGCCTGGCAAGGATGCGTTGGAGGCAGAGCGCAAATCATACCGGGCGTGATTGCCGTGAACGCAAGGACAGCTGAACTGACCAAATTATGCATATTTGACTCAATAACATCAAATATGCATAATTTGGCTGGTGGTCCCTGCAAAACCGTCTCCGTTCGTAAGTTTTGACATCCTCCAGGCCTATAACCTGTGGTGGCAGGGACCTGAGCAGGCGTTTGAAGG
>JANNKV010000095.1:0-3403 GCA_031396485.1 Polaromonas sp.
CGCCGGCAGCGCGCGGCTGGCGCCCGACGCCAAAGCCGGGCTCGACAAGGTCGCCAAGGCATTGACCGACCGGCCGGCCTTGAAGCTGACCGTCGTCGGCAGCAGCAACCTGGACGCCGAGCGCGACGGCTTCAAGCGCGAGCGGCTCGACGAGCTGGTGCGGGCAGAAAAGCGCCGCCTCGCTGCCAAAGAAGGGGTCAAGGAAGGCGGCACCACGTCGGCTGACATCAGCATCAGCCCGGCCGAATACCCGGCACTTTTGAGAGAAGTCTACAAACGCGCCGACATGCCCAAGCCGCGCAACGTGGTTGGCCTGGCTAAAGACCTGCCAGAGGGCGAGATGGAAAAGCTGCTGCTGGCCGACATCAAGGTGAGCGAAGACGCGATGCGCGAGCTGGCGGTGCAGCGCGGCGTGGTCGTCAAAGACTACCTGGCCGCCGCCAACTTGCCGACCGACCGATTGTTCCTGGGGGCCTCGAAAACCGCCGCAGCCGACCCCAAATGGACACCTCGCGCCGAACTTAATTTGGCATCGCCGTAAAAACAGCGAAAATACGCGTTCCGCCCAATTTGCCCCTGAACGTTTGGCGCTGTTCAACGCGCCATGTTTTGCAAAGAAAAAGCCTCCTGATTCCAACCACCCCTTGTCCGTGCGCGCTGGTGAGCCTGCAGGATTTTTTGGCAACCCCGGTCGCCGACAGTCCTTTTTTGCAGCTCGGGGTGTTCCCATTTTTTAGCACCGTCTTTTCATCGCCCTCATGTTCCCCATGTTCAAATCTTCCAAACCCGAAACCCCCGCCGTCAAAACCCCCGTCCACAAAGAGGCCACGGCCCATCCGCTGGACGGCCTGACGGGCGGCGCATTTTCGGCGCCGACTTCGGGCGAGCGCGCTGCAAAGATTCGCCAGTGGCTCGCCACCGATCCGTCGGCCGAACAGATGGCCGAGGTTTTCAAGGACCTGGCCAACCGCGACAAGGGCGCCGCCAAGCCGCTGAAGGAAAAGCTCGACGAGATCAAGCGCAGCAAAGGCCAGGAAATCGTTGCCGCCGAATGGGCAGAAAAAGCCAAAGCGCTGCTGGCCGCCGGCAAACTCAACCTGGCCGATGCACTGGCCTGGCAGCGTGACGCTGCTAAAGCCGGCGCGCCGCTGTCGAAAGAGCCGCTGGCCAGCGTCAAGGTGCAGCTCGCCGAGCGCGTCAAAACCATCGAAGATTTGCAACACCGCACGCAGGTGCAGCGCGAAGCCGCCGTGCTGATTGCGCAGCGCGTTGAAGTGCTGTCCATCAAACCCTGGCGTGATGCGCAGGCTGCGCTCGATGCGCTGGGTGCCGACGTGGCGCACTGGCAGGCACAGGCCGACGAGATCACGCAAGACGCCAACTGGGCCAGTGTTGATGCCAAATTTCCGCCGCTGCTCGACGCATCACGCGGCCAGTTGCTGGCGGTGTGGGAAGCGTTCCAGGCCGCGATCGGTGTGGCCGTGAAAGCCGCCGACGACAGGGCCGCGCCACTGCCGGCCGTGCCCGTGTGGGCCGACGAGCTGCGCAGCGCGCGCGGTGAAGCAGCGCCAGCTGCAGCGGGCGACCAGCCCGGTCGCGCGCCCAGGCCGAAGATGGACCCGGCGGTGCTGAAAGACCTGCGCGAAAAATCTTCCGCCATCGTGCAGGAGGCACTCGCCCGGCTGGAGCATGAAGTCACCGAAGGCCACGGCAAGGCCACGCCGAAAGTCGCCGCCGACCTGCGCCATGCGCTGAAAGAAAACATCCGCAACATCGACAGCAAACTTGAAGCCGCCGCCCATGCCGCGCTGACGGCCGCTGGCGAACTCGAAGGCTGGCAGCGCTGGCGTGCCGACCAGATTCGCGAAGAACTGGTCGTGAAAGCCGAAGCACTGGTGGCCAAGCCGATGGGCGGGCGCAAACAACAGGATGCGCTGCGCACCATGCGCGAGCAGTGGAAAACGTCTGACCAGGGCGGCACGCCCAACCACGCGCTGTGGAAGCGCTTTGACGACGCCTGCAACGAAGCGCACAAGGTCGTCGAGGTGTGGCTGGAAACCGTCAAGGAGCAAAGCGAAGCCACCAAGGCCCAGCGCCGCGCGCTGATCGATGAAGTGCTGGCGTGGGCCGAAGCGAATAAGGGCAACACCGACTGGAAGATGCACATCCGCAGCCTGAACGGCTTCGTCGACAAGTGGCGCGAAGCCGGACATTTGAGCGAAAAAGTTTTTGCAGAAATCCAGCCGCAATGGAAAGCCGCGATGGAAGTCGCCGATGCGCCGTTGACCGCCGCACGCAATGAAAGCCTGGCGCGCCGCAAAGCCATGATTGACGAAGCCCAGGTGCTGGGCGCCGAGCCGGTGCTGCATATTGACGCCGTCAAGCATCTGCAACAGCGCTGGCAGCATGAAGCGCAGGGCGTGCCGATCGAGCGCAAGCAGGAACAAAAGCTGTGGGACGCTTTCAGGAAACCGATCGACGACGCCTTCCAGCGCAAGACGGCCGAGCGTGAAAAAGCCGCTTCGGCGCTGGGCGAGTTTGACCGCATGGTGCTCGAAGCATCGAAAGCCGTCGAAGCCGCCACCGCCACGGGTGACGCGCAGCAGATTCACGCGGCAGCCAAGGCGCTGGAGGCGATCGTGCGCGGTCAGGTGCCTGTGCCGGCGCCAGCTGCGCTTGTCGCGACGGACGAATCCGCTGCGCCAGCGTCAGTAGAAGCCGCGCTGTCTGCGACAGGCGATCCACAAGCTGTTTCTGAGTCAAATCAGGCTGTAGCCCAGGAAGAACCTGCGCAAGCAGCTACAGAAAGCATAGCAGATCAATCAGCGTCTGCCGCCGAGTCGGGCGCGTTCGAAGCCGCCACCGAGGCTGCCGAAACCGCCTTCGAAGAAGCCAGCGAGCCCGCCACCGCACCAGCCGAGCCGCCACCGCCGCCCAAGGCCGCACCCAAGCCCGTCATCGCCCGCCGTGGCGACGACCGGCCCGGTGCCAGGCGCATCGACGCCGCACCCGCAGGCCGTGACGGCAAATTCGGCGACCGCAAAGATTCGCGCGGCGGCGGAAAACCGGGCGGCAAGCCCGGCGGCCCGCGCCAGAGCACAGACAACAAGTTCGAGCCTTACCGGCCTGAACGTGAAGACCGTGCGCCCCGCTTTGCAGACCGCAACGAACGCCCCGCGTTTGAAGAGCGCGGCCCGCGCCTCGGTGATGCTGCCTTCCGCGCCCAGCGCGAAGCATTTGAGGCCGCCAACATGGCGCTGAAAAAACTGCAGATGCAGGCGCACGGCGAAGTGCTGACGCACCTGCTGACCGCGTGGGAAAAGCGCGACCCGGCCCAGTTGCCGACCGTGCAAGATCTCGGCAAGCAGATCACGCCCGCGGTGCGCAATGCCTGGGCAGAAGC
>JANNKV010000214.1:0-9687 GCA_031396485.1 Polaromonas sp.
CTGACGCTGCAGGCGCGCGACCCAGTGGCCGTGCCGTTTCGCGCCGTCTCTGGCGACTTCTTCGACCTGCTCGGCGTGCCCGCGGCGCGCGGGCGCACGCTCGGCACCGACGACGACCGGCGGGGCGCACCGCGCGTGGTCGTCATCAGCCACGGCCTGTGGCAGCGCGAGTTCGGCGGCGATCCGGAGGTGGTGGGGCGAAGCGTCGTGCTCGACCGCGGCCCGGCCACGATCGTCGGCGTGATGCCACGGCACTTCCGCTACCCGGCCGCCGCCGACGTGTGGGCGCCGCTCGTGCCCACGCTTGCCGGCTTCACGTCGGTCGGCGTGTCCGAGGCGCTCGGGAACCGCGACGTGGCGGTGCTGCACGTCGTCGGCCGGCTCGGGGCCGGCGTCGCCGTGGAGGACGCGCGTGCGGAGCTGGCGCGGATCGTGCGGGACCTCGCCGTCGAACACGGGCGACGGGAGCGCGTGTCGGTCAGGATGACCTCCCTCGGCGACGACCTGCTCGGCGCCGTGCGGCCGGCCATGTGGGCGCTCATGGCTGCGGTGGCGCTGCTGCTGTGCGTGGCCACGGCCAACGTCTCGGGCTTGATGCTGGTGCGGGCGGCCGCTCGCCAGCGCGACGCGACGATCCTCCTGGCGCTCGGCGCCACGCGCGCGCTCGTTGCGCGCAGACTGCTGGCCGAGGTCGCGGTGCTCGCGGCCCTGTCGGCTGCGGCGGCACTCGGTACGGCTGGAAGTATCCGCTGTGGCTGTGCCTGGCGGCCACCGGCATTTTCTTCATGGTGGACTTCGCGTTTTTTGCGTCCAACCTGATGAAGCTCTTTGCCGGCGGCTGGTTCCCGCTGGTCATCGGCGGCATCGTCTTCACGCTGATGATGACCTGGAAAGAAGGCCGGCGCATGCTCAACGAGAAGCTGCGCACCGACGCGATTCCGCTCGACGCGTTTCTCGAATCCGTGTTTCTGAGCCCGCCCGCCCGCGTCGACGGCACGGCCGTGTTCCTGACCGCCGAACCCGGCACGGTGCCCAATGCGCTGCTGCATAACCTCAAGCACAACAAGGTCCTGCATGCCAACAACCTGTTTGTCACGGTACGCAACCACGAAGTGCCGTGGATCGATACCAACAAGCGCATTGAAGTCCAGCCGCTGGACAACCAGTGCTGGCAGGTGGTGATTCATTACGGCTTCAAGAACGACCTGGACGTGCCGCGCGCGCTGCAGCACATCCGCAACCTCGGCTGCGAGCTGGAACCGATGACCACCAGCTACTTCCTGTCACGCGACGTGATCATTCCCACGCTGGGCGGCGGTATGGCGCAGTGGCGCGAGAAGCTGTTTGCGCAGATGCATCACAACGCGAGCGGTGCGGCGGACTTTCTGAATTTGCCGAATAACGCTGTGGTGGAGTTGGGTAGCAAGATTGAGATTTGAGATTTGAGATTTGAGATTTGGGTCTTGAGATTTGGGTTTTTCCAGATCCGTTCGGGCTGATCTTTCGATACCTCAGGACAGGCTACGCAAGCGTATCGAAGCCTCTTTTCTTACCCGCCGTTCAGGCTGAGCTCGTCGAAGCCTTTTGCTTGAATCAGGCAGCAGGTTGTTTGATGCGTTCCGGTGCCGCTCCGTCGCCGCGGCGGGCGACTTACTTTTCTTTGCTTCGCCAAAGAAACCTAAGGAAAAGAAAGGCGACCCTGGTGTCTGCGTCCCTCCGCTTCGCTGCGGGCAGCCTGCGGTGCTCGCTCCAAGCGGGGTCGAGCTCGAACTCGCTGCGCTCAGACAATCGCTCGCCCTGATCCGCTTGAAGCTCCGCTCCTCGGCGCATTCACAAGGGTTTTGGGGGACGGGTTCGGGATCGGATTCGGAGACAAGTTCTGATTGTGAGTCGCTATTATTTTCATAGCTTCTTGCGCACGTATTACTTGGGCTAGAGGCCGAAAGGCCTTAAGAAAAGGTTGTGCAGCCGGGTTTTGGGGGTCAGATCGCGATTTCGCTGCGCACCAGTTGCAGGGCGCGCCGAACGCGTGGCGAATTCGGGCTGACCCCAAAAATGCTCGACCCCGCACCCGCATCCGACCCCGAATCAATCCCCACCGCCGTGTGGCAGGGCTGAGCAGCGCAGGATGGGGCGGATAAAAATTTTAGATGTCCGACGGCTGCGCAGCAGACTAGTTTCTAAAATTTCCGCCCCAGCCGAGCAGCGCAAGGAACCCTGAAGCGCAGCGAAGGGGCCCTGACTTCGGCTCGCCTTTCTTTTCCTTAGGTTTCTTTGGCGAAGCAAAGAAAAGTAAGTCGCCCGCCGCGGCGACAGAGCGGCACCGGACCCATCAAAGAGCTAATTGCCCGAGAAAGAACAAGGCTTCGACAGGCTCAGCCCGAACGGTGTTGAGAGTCGCCGTAAACCCAGACCCTCAATCTCAACCCTCAACCCGCCCCTTCGCCTCCGCCACAGCCTCCAGAAAATCCTCCAGCATCGCCGCGTCGTCGATCGTGTCGGACCCGGCCTTGTGAAATTCGGGGTGCCACTGCAGTGCCGCGATGTAACTTTTCGACGGATCCTTGCGGCGGATGGCTTCGATGATGCCGTCGCTCACACTGTAGGCTTCGGCTTCGAATTCGGGCGACAAATCCTTGATCGCCTGGTGATGGATGCTGTTGACGCGCACGCGTTCCACGCCGGGGTAAAGCATTGACAGTTTCGAGCCGGGCACGATGTCGACGCTGTGAAAGTTGAGGTCATAGATCGCGGCGTCACGGTGCACGAACGAGTCGGGCACCTGCGTGGAGATGTCCTGGTAGAGCGTGCCGCCATAGGCCACGTTGAGCAGCTGCAGACCACGGCAGACGCCGAACACCGGTTTGCCGGCGGCGACAAAAGCCGCCACCAGGGCCTTGTCGTACTCGTCGCGCACGCGGTCGCCAGACCACTGTTCTTCCAGCGGTTCTTCGCCATAGCTGCCGGGCCAGACATCAGCGCCGCCGTGCAGCACCAGGCCGTCGAGCCAGGCGGCGTAGTGCGCGTACGTCACGTCGCCGCGCTGGGTGCTGCCGGTGGGGCAGGGCACCATCACGACCATCGCGCCTGACGACATCAGCCAGTGCGCGATCGACTGTTCGACGTACTGCAGCGTCTTGCCGCTGAACATCGAGCGGGTCGGGTCGGCGTGCGAGAAACAAGCGGACAGGCCAATCTTGAGGCGGCTGGCGGCGGTCATGCGAAGGCACCTCGAAACAAACGGTGGCTCAAAACGCAAGTGCTGGATGGCGGTGTGGAAAAAGAGGAAGTCATGCGGCGGCGCTGGCGGCAGCGCGGGTGGGTGGAAGAGAGGGTGCAAGAGAGGGTTGAGGCGAAGGGGTGATCTGGAAGAACATGTGCTCTTTGCCAAAACTGGCGCCCGCGACACGAATCGCGTCGGGCTCGATGCCGATGGTTTGAAACCCGGCGCGGGCATACAGCGCTCTAGCGCGGGCATTGCCCTCGGTCACCGTCAGCACCAGCAGGGCAATGCCGGCATCACGGGCGCCCTGCATCACGGCCTCGACCAGCGCGCGGCCGATGCCGCGACCGGAAAACTCAGGCGCGACAAACAGGCCGATCAGTGTGGCCTTGTGCGCGTTCTTCAGGCGCTCTTCCCGGTCAAAACCGAAGACGCCAGCGAGCGTGTCGCCCTCGAACGCGCCCCACATGCAGGCCGGCGAATCGCTGGACAAACGTTTTTCAGTATCGGCCAGTGGCCGCAGGCTTTCTTCTTCAAAGCTCGAGGTGAACGCGTCAGGATTTTCTTGCAGGCCACGCAACCGGAAAGCGCGGTACAGCGCCGCGTCTGGAGGTTCAAGCCGTCGTAAGTGCATGGGAGTGAGAGATCGTGCGGGTCATTCAGTTCAACACGGACTGAAAAAGACAAGCGGGTAGCGGGTAGCGGGTAGCGGGTAGCGGGTAGCGGGTAGCGGGTAACGGGTAACGGGTAACGGGTAACGGGTAACGGAGTCCGGCGTTCATCTGCTTTTTTTTGATTGCTATTAATATAATAGCTGCTGACGCATATTTTGCCTGGGCTGGAGATCATTTTTATTCAAGAATGCAGATCCACTGCGGCGAAACGCACTGCCACGCGCGCGCCCGGGCCCTGGGGTGGCATTTGCGCCGGACCATGCGGGTTGGTTTCTTCGATGCTGATGGTGGCATCGTGTTGCCTGGCAATTTCCTGCACGATGGCCAGGCACAGACCCGAGCCATCGACGTTGGTTCCGAGCGCGCGGTAGAAGGGCTGAAACACCAGTTCGCGTTCGGATTCAGGAATGCCCGGCCCCGAGTCTTCCACCAACAGCACCAGCACGCCGCTGAACTGGTCGCTGAGGATGCGCAGCGTGACCCGGCCGTTGCCGGGCGTGTAGTTGATGGCGTTGTCGAGCAGGTTGCGCACCAGCTCTTTGAGCAGTGTCGGGTTGCCCTGCAGCTGGCTGGCGGGCTCGCGCGCGGCCGGGCCGTCGTAGCCCAAGTCGATGCCTTTTTCCATCGCACGCGGCACCGAGTCGGCCATCACTTCCCTGGCGATGTTGACCAGATCGACGCGCTGTTTGGCCAGGGCCCGGCCTGTGGTCTCGGCCCGCGCCAGCGCCAGCAACTGGTTGACGGTGTGGGTGGCGCGAATGCTGGCGCGGCCGATGTGCTTGAGTGACTTTTTCAGCTCGTCAGTATCGGTTTCGCGCTGCGCCAGATCGGCCTGCATGCGCAGGCCCGCCAGCGGCGTTTTGAGCTGGTGCGCGGCGTCGGCCAGAAAGCGTTTTTGTGTGGTGAGCGACACGGTCAGGCGGGTCAGCAAATCGTTGATCGACGACACCAGCGGCGCGACTTCTTCGGGCACGGCGGTGTCGTCGAGCGGGCTCATGTCGTCGCTCTTGCGGGCGCGAATGCGTTTTTCGAGTTGCGCCAGCGGCTTGATGCCGCGCACCAGCGCCAGCCACACCAGCAACACCGCCAGCGGCAGCGTGACGAACTGCGGCACCATCACACCCTTGACGATTTCGGTCGCCAGCGTCTTGCGCTTTTCCAGCGTCTCGGCGACCTGCACCAGCACGAACTGGTCGTTGCCGGTTTTGCTGTTGACGTTGACAGCGGCCGGAATGCGCGGGTTTTTGACGTCGACCTTCATCCACGTGTAGGCAACCCGAACCTCCTGCCCCTGAATGATGTCTTCGCGCAGCCGCACTTCGCCTTCCATGCCCTTGTCGTCGTCGGGCGGCGGCGGCAAGTCCAACTCGCCGCTGAGGTGCTCGCCCTGCGTGCCGGTGACCTGGTAGTACACCAGGTCGGTGTCATCGGCACGCAAAATTTCACGCGCCGGCGCCGTCAGGTTGAACTGCACCTGGTTGTTTTTGACGGCCACCAGTTTGGCCAGCGCCTGCACGTTGTATTCGAGTGCGCGGTCAAACGGCTTGCCTGCAATGTTCTGCGCCACCAGCCAGGTCAGCGCCAGGCTGATCGGCCACAGCAGCAGCAGCGGCGTGAGCATCCAGTCAAGGATCTCGCCGAATAGACTGCGGCGCTCGCGCTGGAATAACCTCACCCCCACGCTCCCCACTGCGTGTGGTTCGCTGCCCCCCGAGGGGGCCGCCCGCCTGCAGTCCGGCAAAGCCGGCCCTGCGGCTCGAGCTTGGGAAAACGGACTCCAACCGTTCGCTGCCCGGAGAGCTGCAAGCAGGGGCCGCGGAACCGGCTTTGCCGGGCCGCCGGCGCAGCGCCCCCCCCGGGGGGCAGTGCGCTACACGCAGTGAGCAAACGTGGGGGCAACATCTACCCGGGAATCTTTTCGAGGCAGTAGCCCAAGCCCCGCACGGTCGCAATCCGCACCGGCCCTTTCTCGATCTTCTTGCGCAGCCGGTGGATATACACCTCGATCGCGTTGTTGCTGACTTCTTCGCCCCACTCGCACAGGCGCTCGACCAGCTGGTCTTTGCTGACGAGGCGGCCGACGCGTTGCAGCAGCACTTCCAGCAAGCCCAGCTCGCGGGCCGAGAGTTCGAGCATCTGCCCGTCAATCGTCGCCACGCGGCCGGCCTGGTCGTAGACCAGCGGGCCGTGCTTGATGGTGCTGCTGGCGCCGCCCATGCCGCGGCGCACGAGCGCGCGCACGCGTGCTTCCAGCTCCTGCAGCGAAAACGGCTTGGCCATGTAATCGTCGGCGCCGTAGTCCAGGCCCTTGACGCGTTCTTCCACGCTGTCGGCGGCTGTCAGGATCAGCACTGGCAACGCCGAGCCCCGCGCGCGCAGGCGCTTGAGCACTTCCAGCCCGTGCATGCGCGGCAGGCCGAGGTCAAGAATCAGCAGATCGAACTCGGTGTTGGTGAGCAACGCGGCATCGGCTTCGGTGCCACTGGCCACATGGTCGGCCGCCGCGCCCGAGGCGCGCAGCGTGCGCAGCAGGCCGTCGGCCAGCACCTGGTCGTCTTCAGCAATCAAAATTCGCATGGTTTGTCTCCAGTGGGGGCGAATCGGGAAACCCTTTGCGCCGCTTGTTGTGTCGTTGAAATTTTAGGCTTTGTGCGAACGAGGCCCGGCGGATATCTTTTGGACTGTGCTGACATGAGCCGCCGCTCTCCCGCATTCCTCATCAGGGGCCGCAGAACTGGCTTCGCGAGGCCGCAGGCGCAGCAACCGACCTTGGGGGCTCTTCATACCAGCCGGGGCCGCGGGACCGGCTTTGCCGGACCGCAGGCGCCGGGCTGCGAGACGCAGCCCTTCTGCGTGCCGTCCAAGCCTGCATTGCAGGCTTGGAGCCGCGGCACACAGCCCCCTCGGGGGCACGGCGCTACGCGAAGCGAGCAACCGTGAGGGCGCATCTTCACCAGCAGGGGCCGCAGAACTGGCTTCGCGAGGCCGCAGGCGCAGCAACCGACCTTGGGGGCTCTTCATACCAGCCGGGGCCGCGGGACCGGCTTTGCCGGACCGCAGGCGCAGCGGCCCCCGCGGGGGGCAGGGAGTTACGCGAAGCGAACGACCGTGGGGGCTACATAACATAAGCCTCCAGCCCCAGTGCCACCACCGTCGCCACATCGTGACCCACAGCATCGCGGAATTCGCCTTCAGCCCGCGCCACCGCACGCTCAAAAGCCTCCAGCCACAGCAGGCCTGACGCGGTGAACACCACCCGGCGCGCGCGCCTGTCATACGCATCCGGCTCACGCGTGACCAGCCCCCACGCCTCGCACTGATTGATCAGGTCGCCCATGGCCTGCTTGGTCATACCGGCGCTGAACGCCAGGTCCGTCAGGCGCGAACCGCTGACGGACAAATGCCGCGTGATGTGAATATGCGCCGCACCCACCTGGTCGCGCGCCGCCAGGTTTGACAGCGCCAGCGGCACCTGCACGTCGCTGGCCATCAGCTGCAGCACGCGCTCGTCGAAACGGCGCAGGGCATGGCCGAGGCGGCGGCCGAGGTGAGTCAGGCGCCAGCCGGGGTCGCTGGGCTCGGCTTGACTGGCTGGTTTAGGCATGGGAAACATCGTACCGCAACTAATCAGGCAAACTGACTAAAAATAGGGTTTACTTATTTCAACCCCGTCGATAAAGTACTGGCTATGCACTCAGCACTGTCGTTAAAAACAGTTGCCGATTAACCTGCTAACAGCTTTTCATCATTGATTTTCAAGGAGATTTTATGGACCTGCCGAACAAACCCGTTCAAGCCCCCAGCGCCGCCCTGAACAGCGAAAAAGCCAAAGCCCTGGCCGCCGCGCTGGCCCAAATCGAAAAGCAGTTCGGCAAAGGCACCATCATGAAGCTGGGCGACGGCGAGGTGATTGAAGACATCCAGGTCGTCTCGACCGGCTCGCTGGGGCTCGATATTGCGCTCGGCGTCGGCGGCCTGCCGCGCGGCCGTGTCGTTGAAATTTACGGCCCCGAGTCATCGGGCAAAACCACGCTGACGCTGCAAGTGATTGCCGAAATGCAAAAGCTGGGCGGCACCTGCGCGTTTGTCGATGCCGAACACGCGCTTGACATTCAGTATGCCCAAAAACTCGGCGTCAACCTGCAAGAGCTGCTGATCAGCCAGCCCGACACCGGCGAGCAGGCGCTGGAGATTGTCGATTCGCTGACCCGCTCCGGCGCGGTCGATCTGATCGTGATCGACTCGGTCGCCGCGCTGACACCTAAGGCCGAGCTTGAAGGCGAGATGGGCGACTCGCTGCCCGGCCTGCAGGCGCGCTTGATGAGCCAGGCGCTGCGCAAGCTCACCGCCACCATCAAAAAAGCCAACTGCATGGTGATTTTCATCAACCAGATCCGTATGAAGATCGGCGTGATGTTCGGCAGCCCCGAGACGACGACCGGCGGCAATGCGCTGAAGTTCTACGCCTCGGTGCGCCTCGACATTCGCCGCATCGGCTCGATCAAAAAGGGCGAGGAAATCATCGGCAACGAAACCCGCGTGAAGGTGGTGAAAAACAAGGTTGCGTCACCGTTCAAGACGGCGGAGTTCGACATCCTGTACGGCGAAGGCATCAGCCGATTGGGCGAGGTGCTTGACCTGGGCGTCGCCGGCCACATCGTTGAAAAAGCCGGCGCCTGGTACGCCTTCAACGGCGAAAAAATCGGCCAGGGCCGTGACAACTCGCGTGAATTCTTGAAAGAAAATCCTGATCTGGCGATCGAAATCGAAAACAAGGTCCGCGAGTCGCTGGGCATCCGTTTGATCGAGCCGGCGGTGGTGCCTGCCGCCGCCAAAGCCGAGAAGCCAGCGAAGGCCGAAAAGTCGCCGAAAGTCGCCGCGTAAGGCTGTTCGGGGCTGTTTTGTATGCCAAATCGCGCTCTAGCCCAGGTAATATCTGCGCAAGCAGCTATTAAAATCATAGCGATTATCTGCGTGTGGAGATGCCCGGCATGAGCACCGACGCAGCTCCTTCAGCGGACGAACCAGCTTCGCGGCGTAGTCGTTCTGACCCAACAGCCAAGTCGGGCAAGTCAGGCTTCACCCTGTCGCTCAAGGGCCGCGCGCTACGCCTGCTGGCCGGCCGCGAATATTCACGTGCCGAACTCGAGCGCAAGCTGGCCCCGCATGAAGAAACCCCCGGCCAGCTGGCGCTGGTGCTTGACGAACTGCAGGCCAAAGACTTCATCAGCGAAGCCCGCGTCGTCGAGTCAGTGATCAACCGACGCCAGGCCAAGATGGGTTCTGCGCGTATCAAGCAGGAGCTGCTCGGCAAGGGCCTGGGCAAGGAAGCGGTGCTGGACGCGATGGCAGGATTGAAAGCCACTGAACTCGACCGGGCGCGGGAGTTGTGGCGGAAAAAGTTTGATGGTCCGGCTGCGGATGCGGCTGGGCGGGCGAAGCAGATGCGGTTTTTGGCGGCCAGGGGGTTTGGGGGGGATGTGATTGGGCGGGTTTTGAGGGGTGGGGAGGAGGATTGAGTCCTTCACCCATCCGTTCGGGCTCAACTTGTCGAAGCGCCCCGGGTTTTGGGGGTCGGATCACAATTTCACTGCAAGCGAAGCGCAGCACCCGCAGGGCGGGCCGCAGGCTCGGGGAATTTGTGCTCTGACTCCGAAAACGCCCGATCCCGAATCCCGTTCCCACCCCCGGCCGCGTTCGGGCTGAGGTATCGAAGCCTTCTGCTCGAATCAAGCCCCGGGCTTTTTACTGAGTTCCGGTGCCGCTCTGTCGCCGCGGCGGGCGACTTAC
>JANNKV010000224.1:0-3485 GCA_031396485.1 Polaromonas sp.
ATCGTGCCCTTTTCCAGTGCCTGGTAAATCTCGCCGCCGGGCAATTGCTGGGCGATTGCACCAAGTCGGGTCATCACTTCACCGCCCAGGCCGGCGATGCGCATTTTCAGGCCGGTCAGGTCCTTGACGGTCTTGATTTCCTTGCGAAACCATCCGCCCATCTGCACACCCGTGTTGCCGCCAGGAAAGCTGACGATGCCGTATTCCTTCATGAAATCACGCACCAGCTGCAGTCCACCGCCGTAATACATCCATGAGTTTTGCTGGCGCTGGTTCATGCCGAAGGGCAGCGTGGTGTCAAAGCCGAACGCCTTGTTCTTGCCGACGAAGTAGTAGCTGGCTGTGTGCGCACACTCCACGCTGTTGCCCTGCACCGCGTCGACCACACCAAAAGCGGGCACCAACTCACCCGCCGCATGCACCGAAATCTGGAACTTGCCGCCGGTGATCGCCGAGACGCGTTTGGAGAGCACCTCGGCGCCGCCGTAAATGGTGTCCAGGCTTTTCGGGAAGCTCGACGCCATGCGCCAGCGGATGTTCGGGCTGGTCTGGGCCAATGCGGGAAGTGAAACGGCGGCGGCTGCTCCGGCCACGCCTGTGGTGATGAATCGACGCTTGTTCATGGAAAAATGCCTTTGCGCTGGTGGGTTTCTGGAATACCCGTCAGCGCAAGATCAATGCCAGCGCCTGTGCCTACAACATCGCCGGATTGCTCTACAAAGCGATGGTGAGCAGCACCTGGGCGTCAACCACGGCGGTCAGCGAATGCTCGACGCCGCCTTCCAGCCACAGCAGCTGCCCGGCATGCATACGGTGTGCCTCGCCGCTGGCAAAAAAATTGATCTCACCCGCCAGGCACTGCACGGTGATGTCGCCCTTGACGCTGTGCGGCGCCATGGTTTTGCCTTCCGGCAGCACCAGCCGCATGACTTCCATCGCGCGGCTTTTGAAAATGGCTACCGTGCGCGACTCCGTCAACGGACCAGCGGCGGGGAGCAGGTCGACAACCTGCCCGGAAACAGCATGCGAGATGGCCATGAAGAACTCCTGAAAATCAGCTGGCCGGTGAGCAGGCCCGCTGGTAGCCGATAGCCTACCGCCAATGGCCGCATTGCGCATGCGTGCACACTTGCGCCAGATCAAAAAAGTGCTGTTTTACAGGAAATTTGTGGTCATATCGGGCTCTAGCCCAGGTTATACCTGCGTGGGCAGCTACTAAAATAATAGCGGGTCGCACGCCCGATCCTTGCCGACTTCAGCGCATCGGGCCGCTTCAGCCCCCTGGAAATACGCCCCACATCCCGACATTAAATCTCGACGTTATCAATCAGCCGCGTGTTCCCCAGCTTGGCCGCGCCCAGCACCACCAGCGGTTCAGGCGGCAGCCCGGCTTGCGGCGGCAGCAGATCGGAGCGGCGGCGCACGGTAAGGTAGTCGGGCTTCCAGCCGCGGCGGGCCAGCGACTGCATGGCCTGTGCTTCCAGGGCGGGCAATTCGGCGGGCAGTTCGGCCGGGGTGGCCAGCAAGGCCGCATCCCCCAGCGCCCGCAAGGCCATAGCCAGCTGCACCGACTCATCGCGCTCGACCGAGTTGAGGTAGCCGTTGCGCGACGAGAGCGCAAGTCCGTCAACGGCCCGCTGGGTGTCACCGGCCAGGATTTCGATCGGCAGCGCGAACTGCTGCACCATACGGCGCACCACCAGCACCTGCTGGTAATCCTTCTTGCCGAAGGCTGCCACGCCCGAAGGCATGCCCGCGTACACACAGGAGAAAAGTTTCAGAACCACGGTGCTGACGCCGATGAAAAAGCCGGGCCGGAAATGGCCCTCGAGGATGTCGCCCAGATCACTTCCCGGGTGCACGCGGTACGTTTGCGGCTGCGGGTACAGTTCTTGTTCGCGCGGCGCGAACAGCACGTTGCAGCCGGCTTCTTTGAGTCGCGCGGCGTCGGCGTCCAGCGTGCGCGGATAGCTGTCAAAGTCTTCATGCGGCGCAAATTGCAGGCGGTTGACGAAGATGCTGGAAACCGTCACGTCGCCCAGCGGCTTGGCTTGTTTGACCAGCGCGATGTGGCCGTCATGCAGATTGCCCATGGTGGGAACGAAGGCAGGGCGTTTGAAGCCGCTCAGTGAGTCGCGCAGGTCGGCGATGGTGTGGACGATGTGCATGAATCTTTGCAGTAGTTATATTTTTGAGGCGGCCCGGTCACCAAGCGTTCACCAGGCATGTGAGGCATTGACAGGAAATGTGCCGCCCTTGACGGCCCGCACATACGCTTCCATCGCGCCGCGCACGCTGCCGGCGCCTTCCATGAAGTTGTGCACGAACTTCGGCATCTTGCCCAGGTTCATGCCCAGCATGTCGTGCAGCACCAGCACCTGGCCGGCCGTGCCGTCTCCCGCGCCAATGCCGATCGTCGGGCATTGCTTCAGGGTCTGCGTCAGCGCGGCTGACAGGGCGGCGGGCACCATTTCCAGCACCAGCATGGCGGCGCCGGCGTCTTGCAGCTCATGCGCCTCGCGCCTCAGTTTGGCCGCCGATTCGTCGGTTTTTCCCTGCACGCGGTAGCCGCCCAGCGCATGCACGGTTTGCGGCGTCAGGCCCAGGTGCGCGCAGACCGGAATGCCGCGCTCGACCAGAAAACGCACGGTGTCCGCCGTCCAGCCGCCACCTTCGAGCTTGACCATGTGCGCGCCGGCCTGCATCAGCACACAGGCGCTGCGCAGCGCCTGCTCTTTCGATTCGTGATAACTGCCGAAGGGCAAATCGCCGATCAGCCAGGCCACGCCGTGCGAGCGCCGCAGGCCGTTGGCCACGCATTCGGTGTGGTGGCGCATGGTCTCCAGACTCACACCGACGGTGCTGGTCAGGCCCTGGCAGACCATGCCGAGCGAATCGCCAACCAGAATGCATTCCACGCCAGCGGCATCGGCCACGGCGGCAAACGTCGCGTCATAGGCCGTCAGCATCGTGATTTTTTCGCCGCTCGCATGCATTTCGCGCAGGCGCGGCAGGCTCATGGGCTTGCGCGACGCGGCCCCGGACGACGAGGATACGGGCGGCAAGGTGCCGTAGGGGGTTGCTGCGGGCGGTGGGGTGTCAGGTGTCATGGAGTAAGCCCAGAATTTAGCGAGAGTCTAATTCCATTTCTAAATCATCCGTGCACTTTGTCGGCTTCGCTGGCCGTACGTCTGTACTGTCGGCGCTTCGCCTTCGCGTTCACGAATGATTTAGAAATGGAATAAGCGCCTTTCACTGGCGGAAAAAGTGAAAACCAGCAGATAAATTTGACCGGGCAAGCCGTCAAAAAACTCTAGGCTGGCGTGTACGCGAGACGTACGTAAATCGGTGCAAACGCCTCGGCCTGCGTCACTTCCAGCAGGCCTTCCTTGGCAAGTTCGAGCATGGCGATAAACGTCACCACCAGCACCGGCACGCCGCGCGCCGCTTCAAACAGATCGGCAAATTCCAGAAATTTGCGGCCC